>DAHUZY010000010.1 GCA_027314885.1 Candidatus Saccharimonadota bacterium
TGTGACATCTATACTCTCCTTAATGGGGTTAAAGATAATGTTACTTTAGCATTTTGTTTTGATTAGTCAAAATTACCCCTGCGACCCCTTGTATATTGTACTCTTTTTATGTATACTCACTGTAGATTAATTAAGCAGGTTGGGATTTTGTCCTCCTACACGGCACCTTGAGCGGACCGTTTGCAGGTACCCAATCGAAGAGAAAGGATATTTATATGGCAACTACAGAGGTAGATATTAAGCAGCTGCTTGAAGCAGGTGCTCACTTTGGTCATAAAACCGAGCGCTGGCATCCAAAGATGGCTCCCTACATCCATAGCAAGCGTGGCGGTATTCATATTGTTGATCTAACGAAGACCGTTGAGAATTTAGAAACTGCGCTAACGTTTTTGACAAAGACGGCTGCAGAAGGTAAACAGATTCTCTTAGTGGGCACAAAGCGCCAGGCACAAGGCATCATTAAGCAAGCAGCTGAGGCTACTAATATGCCATACGTAACCGAACGTTGGCTGGGTGGCATGCTAACTAACTGGACGACAATTGGGTCACGAGTGAAGCATCTTCAAGAGCTCGAGAATCGCATGGCGAACGGTGAGCTGGCCAATAAATATAACAAGCTAGAAGTGCAACGTTTCCAAGAAGAAATTGACCAAATGAATGTGCTTTACGGCGGGGTTAAGGAGCTCAATAAAAAGCCCGGTGCGGTCTTCGTTGTAGACATTTTACATGATGCAAACGCTGTCCGTGAAGCCAACAAACTCGGCATTCCCATAGTAGCGATCGTAGACACTAACGGTGATCCGACAGCAGTGAGTTATCCGATTCCAGCTAATGACGATGCCATTAAAACTATTCAACTTATTGTAGGCTATGTACAGCAAGCAATTGAGACCGGAAAGGCATCAGCTAAAAACGTAACAGCCAAGAAGGCCGATAGCGTAGACGACAAAGACAAACCGGCTGTAACGAAACCAGCAGTCCGGGTATAGAAAGGAAAGTGCATGGCATTTAATATTGAAGACGTAAAGCAACTTAAAGAACTAACAGGAGTCGGTTTGACTGATGCGAAGCGGGCGCTCGAAGAAAGTAATGGTGACTTCGACAAAGCTCTTGCTGCAATGCGACAGAAAGGACTCACAAAGGCTGAAAAGAGGAGTGCTCGTGAGGCTCGTGCCGGCCAGATTGGCAGTTACAATCATGATGGTCGAATCGGAGTCTTAGTAGAGGTGAATTGCGAAACAGATTTTGTAGCCCGCAATGAACTTTTTCAGACACTTGTGAAAGACCTTGCTATGCAGATTGCGGCAAGCGCCCCTGACTACATTAGTACAGAGGATATCCCATCTGAAGTAGTCGAGCGTGTTCACAAAGAGCTTAAGGATAAGGCAGTCAGTGAAGGCAAGCCGGCTGATCGGTTGGATGGCATCGTTGAGGGTCAGTTTAAAAAATACTGTGAGGAGCATTGTCTGCTGGCACAGCCTTTTGTCAAAGATGCTGAGCAGAGCGTCGACGCCATGGTCAAGGAATACGCTGCTCGTCTTGGAGAGAATATTGTCGTACGCCGTTTTCAGCGAATGGTGCTGGGTGAGGCGAGCAGCTAAGTAAGTAGGAGAGAGGGCATATGGATCAGGAAAAGCTGCTTAATGAAACCAAACAAAAGTTGCATCAAAGTGTAGAGCACTTTCAAAACAGCTTGAAGACTTTGCGTACCGGACGGGCTAATGCGAGCATGCTGCAGGACGTAACCGTTGAAGTCTATGGTACAGCCATGCCGCTCAACCAAGTTGCATCAGTCACAGCACCAGAGGCGCAATTGCTGCAAATAACTCCTTTTGATCCCAACAATCTCGAGCCCATATCTGCAGCTATCCGTAATAATCCTGCACTTGGCCTCAACCCTGCCGATGACGGCAGAGTCGTACGAGTACCAATTCCGCCGCTCAATGAAGAGCGCCGGCGTGAACTCGCTAAACAAGTGAGTACGAAGCAGGAAGAATGCATAATTGGCTTGCGGGCAATCCGCCATGAGGCACTTCGTGCTATTGATGATGCGAAGAAAAATAAAGAACTGGGTGAAGATGACGCAAAACGGCTCGGCACACAGATCGAAGAAGCAGTTACTAATGCTCGTACCAGTGTTGAGGCTGCTGCAAAAGCTAAAGAAACTGAAATAATGACCGTCTAGGTCGTTCAGTGTGAGCAATTAGCCAATAAGAGTAGCCTTCGGGTAAGAAACCTCAGCAGGTACATGGAGCTATACTGGGATTAAAGTACGCCAGTAATTACTGCCAGCCGATTTCATTATCCTCTTGAGCTCTTATACTATGACTATGACTTTCTTAAGGTAAATCTCAAAACTCCGATTATAATAAGACATAAGAAGTTTATAGGCGGAGGCTCTTTGGGGCGATAATTTTGTTACAATAGAAACAGATATGTCGATAGTATTACTTATAGTGGGTTTATTGCTTGTCGTTGGGCTAATCGTCGTCCACGAGTTGGGGCATTTTCTCGTTGCACGCCGCAATGGCGTTGACGTTGAAGAATTTGGTATATTTTTCCCTCCACGTTTATATAGCCGCAAAACTAAAGGCGGTTGGACGTTCAGTATCAATCTATTACCGCTTGGTGGCTTCGTAAAGCTGAAGGGTGAACACGACAGCGATACCGAGCCAGGCACATTTGGAGCTGCCAAGTTATCGGCAAAGACTAAGATCTTGCTTGCGGGAGTAACGATGAATCTCATAGTTGGTGTGCTGCTATTTACGATTCTGGCAGAGATTGGTATGCCGCAGCTTCTCGGTAACCAGTTTAAGTACACAAACAACACGCACCTAGTGACACAAAAGGTAATCATTAATGATGTGGTGGCTGGTTCGCCCGCTGCGCACGCTGGCCTTAAAGTTGGTGATCAGCTGACGGAGTTCTCCTTGCCGGGTAATCAGCAGGCCGCCACCATTACGAAGGCGAATGATTTACGTGCCATCGCGAGGCATTTTGCTGGCAAAGTGGTCGCCGTACACTACGTACGCGGTGGTCAGACGATTGTTCGTACCGTTAAGTTTTTGCCGGCCAATTCGAGCTATGAACTTGGAATTGCAACTGAGCAACTCAACTTGTATCGCTCTACTTGGTGGTCGGCACCCATTGAAGCGGTCGGCCTGAGCGGTCAGCTGCTATGGGCCACCATTGTTGGTCTCGGTCACGCAATAGGTGGGCTTGGTAGTCTTATCGCGGGCTTTGCTACGCATAACACAGTGGCTCAGCATAACGGACAGAGCGCTGCAACCGCCAATATTGCTGGTCCGGTAGGCATATTTGCGATACTGCAGTCTTCGTCAATAATGGGATACCAATTTGTGCTCTTTGTGGTCGCCTACTTGTCACTGGTGCTGGCGTTGATGAATATTTTGCCTATTCCAGTTGTTGATGGCGGTAGGCTGTACATAACACTTATTAGTCGTTGGCTGAAACGTCCACTCAGCGCCAAGCGCGAGGAAGCTATAAACTTTATTAGCGCAATGCTGTTGCTCGTTTTATTTGTTTTAATCACCATTGTCGATGTCAAACGCTTCTACTGATAAATCACTGCAGCGTCCAGAAGCGCAGTTGCCGGACGCGCAACATAATAATGCCAAGGCTCACTGGAATCCAGTGCTCGGCGTCATAGTAGGCGCCGTCATCTTCTTCGGCGCTCAGATTATAAGTGAGCTATTGCTATCTCTATACCGCTATCCACGGCACTGGACTGCCCAACAGGTCATTAATTGGCTGACCAATTCTATCACTGCCCAATTTCTTTTTATTTTGTTTGCAGAAGTACTTGTTGTTTTCGGCGTATATCTATTTGTGAAGCGCTATAAAGACGGATTAAGGGCAATCGGCCTACGTAAGCCAAAATGGGAAGACCCGGTGTATGGTTTAATCGCTCTGCCGGTATATTTTGGTATCTATATTCTAGCCGTAATAGTCGTTGCCCACGTAATACCTGGTTTAAACATTAACGAGAAACAGCAAATCGGTTTTAACCACGTGTCCGGGGTAAGGGAAATGATCATGACTTTTATTAGCCTGGTTATATTACCTCCAATTGCGGAAGAAATACTCTTTCGCGGACTGATTTACAGTAGTCTGAAAAAAAAATTACCCGTCTACGCAGCAGCGATAGCAACCAGTTTACTGTTTGCCGTCGGGCATTTACCGGAAGGCGGCTCCGCTGGTCCGCTCTACATTGCTGCTCTCGACACATTTATACTCAGTTTGGTACTTATATATTTGCGTGAAAAAACCGGGCGGCTTTGGGCCAGTATGACGCTCCATGCGCTTAAAAATGGTGTCGCGTTCTTTCTTATCTATGTAGCGGCTGTTGCGCGTTGAAGATATGAGAACGGACGAACTGGGCTGTTAAGATATATTGCTCCGTCCGCAACCGACCGTTACAATAGGAGCATGCTTGAGAAGACAAATTTATGAGATTATCCCAGCTATTTACGAAGACAGTCAAAGATGCTCCCGCAGAAGAAACAGCGCGGAGCGCCCAGCTGCTTATAAGAGCCGGTTACATACATAAAGAAATGGCGGGCGCGTATGATTATTTACCTCTCGGTCTACTGGTTCTAGAAAACATTAAAGCTATTGTTCGAACAGAGATGAATAAGCTTGGTGCAAATGAAATTCTTATGACTAGTTTGCAGTCGGAGGAGCTGTGGCGACAAACGGATCGCTGGGACGACCAGAAAGTAGATGTCTGGTTTAAATCGGCACTCAAAAATGGCACGCCGGTCGGTTTCGGCTGGTCTCACGAAGAGCCGATAGCTGTTATGATGAAAAACTATATATCGAGCTACAGGGATCTACCTATGGCGCTCTATCAGTTCCAGACGAAATTACGTAACGAACTCAGAGCCAAAAGCGGCATAATGCGAGGCAGAGAATTCCTTATGAAGGACTTGTATGCTTTTTCGTCAACTCCCGAGGAGCTACAGACATTTTACGACAAAGTCAGTGATGCGTATCTGCGTGTATTTACTAAAGTTGGACTTGGTGATGATACCTATCTGACGTATGCCTCAGGTGGTGCTTTTACTCAATTCAGCCATGAGTTTCAGACAGTTACAGCAGTAGGCGAGGATACAATATATGTTAACCGAGCAAGAAAACTTGGGGTTAACAGGGAAGTATATACGGATGAAGCGCTCACGCAACTTGGACTCAAGCGAGAGGAATTGGAGGAAGTTCGGGCTGCCGAAGTTGGCAATATTTTTAATTTCGGTACCACAAAGAGCGAGCAGCTCGGTGTGTACTATACAGATCAGTCTGGTCAGCAGAAACCGGTTTACCTTAGCTCTTACGGAATTGGCATATCAAGATTAATGGGCGTCATAGCCGAACATTATGCAGATGCAAAAGGTTTGGTGTGGCCAGAAGCGGTTGCGCCCGCACAGGTATATTTGGTGCGCCTCGGGACGCAATCAGAAGTTATCAATCAGGCGGATAGCCTTTATCATGACTTGACACAGCTCGGCGTTCCGGTACTATATGATGACCGTGATGCGCGTCCTGGCGAAAAATTCGCCGACGCAGATTTGCTTGGTATTCCGCACCGGGTTGTCGTGAGCGACAAGACGGCCGCGGCGGGTACTTACGAATGGAAACAGCGAACTGCCGAAAAGAGCGAGCTCATCCATAAAAACAAGTTATTAAAAATATTGGCCGGCAGCGATTAAGCGTTTGCTATAATAGGCTCAGGTAAAAGTCGGATAGATAGAGACAATAGAGAACTTTCTCGCGTCGGTAAGGAGGACAGGCTAATGAAGAAGTTGTTTCGTTTGACTCAGGCAGGTGTTGATGAACTTAGTGCTGAGCTCAGTGGCTTAGTGGCCAAGCGTGGCGATATATCTGATGCTATTAAAACTGCTCGTGAACTGGGCGATCTCGCCGAAAATGCCGAATATCAATCGGCTCGGGCAGAGCAGGAGCGCAACGAGGCACGCATTAGCGACATTGAGAATATTCTGCAAAACGTTGAAATTATAAAGAAGCCACGGGGTGACAACAAAGTGCAGCTTGGCTCGATAGTCAAACTTAAAAATAACGGCAAGACTAAGGAGTTTCAGGTTGTCGGCACGGTAGAGGCTGATCCGTTGAGCGGAAAAATATCTGATGAGTCGCCAATTGGTCAAGCGCTTCTCGGTAAGAAGGTGGGTGATGGCGTCGAGATTGCTACGCCGACCGATACAATCACCTACAAAGTTGTCGACATACGCTAATCCGGGACTATACTAAAACTTGTATGCAGTGGATCAATATAATCGCGGATGCCCTCTTGGCTAGACGACCAAAAGGTGAAATATTAATCGAATCCGGCTCCTCGCCATCAGGAACATATCACCTCGGTCACATACGTGAGCTGATGACTGCTGATGCAGTCAGACTCGAGCTTGAGCGTCGTGGACGTCAGGTGCAACACATACATTATGTCGATGATTTAGACGGGCTTCGCAAGGTTCCTTATAACGTACATGAGGATTATCGACAATATCTTGGAGTATCTATTTGCGATATACCTGCACCTGATGGCTCTCATCGATCATATGCTGAGTACTTCTTAAGTGATCTGGTGAATGCATGTCAGTCCTTGGATATAGACGTGAACTTTGTGCGCTCTCATGAAAAGTATCGAGCTGGATTCATGGTGCCGGCAATTGAACGTTCACTGGCACATATACCTGACGTGAAGCAGGCGCTAGAGGCTATTTCCGGTCATAATCTCGAGGCTGATTGGGCGCCCATTCAAGTGAAGGAGAATAATCGGTTACAAGATAGGCCATTTGAGAGTATTGATACAAGTGCGAAGACCCTGACATATAGGGGCGAACAAGGGGTGCTTCAGACGGTTGATTATAGCAAAGGGGAAGTGAAGCTTAACTGGCGTCTTGATTGGCCGGGCCGTTGGTGGCTGCTCGGTGTAGACTGTGAACCGTCCGGTCGTGATCATATGACAAAGGGAGGTTCATACGATACCGGCGTAGAGATAATGAGGCGTGTTTACCAGGCAGAGCCGCCATACCCGATTGCCTATGATTTTATTAATATGGCCGGCGACACCAAAAAGATGAGTGCGAGTAGGGGAACTGGATTGTCGCTTACAGAGGCCATTAACATCTTGCCGCCGGAAGTACTGCGCTATTTCATCTTCCGTTCGCCTCCCCAAAAGCGCCTCTACTTTGACCCGGTGCAGGATGTCATAAAACTGATGGACGAATTCGCGGCGCTAACCGCAAAGGTGAACCGTAATGACGGCGAAGAGCAGTTACTCTATCTTGCTACAAAAGGTATTGACCGCAAAACGGTCAGCCAGGTGCCATTCTCTCTGCTTGTTGCTGCATACCAGGCAGCACTCAAAGATCAGTCCCGTGCCATTTCCGTCATTGAGCGTAGTGAGTATAGGGATATCGCCACTTCCCAAGCCGACATAATCCGTACCGAGCTGGGCTATATAGAGGAATGGCTTAACAGTCAGGCCCCAGATGCTATCAAATTTGAACTTAGCAAAGACGTGATAGGCCAAACATTCAGTCAGAGTCAAACGAAGTTCCTGAGTGACTTGGCCAATAAAGTGAGCCAGGCCCCAGAAAATGCAGATGGTGCGTGGTTTCATCAAGCAATCTATGAATTGAAAGATGAAACTGAGCTGTCGCCAAAAGAGATGTTCCAAACACTTTACCAGATATTGATCGGCAAAGACTCCGGTCCACGTGCTGGTTGGTTTCTCTGTATGTTGCCACGCGACTGGTTAATTAAGAGACTTCGGCTTGAGGGCTAAGGGGCATGGTTGCAGTTGATGACGCTACATTCCAGGAACTGGTGAATCAAGCCCTGGAAGCGCTGCCCGGTGAACATATTCGTAATATATCTAATGTTGCTATTCTTTACGAACAGGAGCCCACACCGCTGCAGCGTCAGAAAGCTAATCTCCGACCCAACCAGACACTGCTCGGTCTATACGAAGGCGTCCCAATCAGCCAACGACAAGGTATGGTGCGTACCTTGCCGGATACCATAACTCTATTTAAGCTGCCGCTTCAACAGAGGGCACAAACAATCCCTGAATTAAGAGAGGAAATAAAGCACACCCTGTGGCACGAGATTGCGCACTACTATGGCCTTAATCATGATCAAATTCATAACTTAGAATAAGTTTTTTTAACAAACATCTTCACAATTTGTCACGCATATGCTTTATAATATATAAGGATGAGTTCTTCAACACGGGGCACAGCCCGATCAATTAAAACACAAATAGACCCCCAAAAAATGTGGTGGAAGTTTTGGCGTGACACCGAAGATAAGGTGGTCGTATTCCAGTGGCCCAATGCTTGGCTCATTATATGGGTTGTCTGTGAGTTCATAGCAATTATTTCTCCTTCTCGAAGTATTTATGGTGTTGCTTGGTGGATAGGAACCGCCTCGCTTGTTATATGGGCGGTGCTGGAAATCCTTAAGGGAGTGAACTACTTCAGGCGCTCACTCGGTTTTATGGTCGGAGTTCTGGTCCTCATCAGTGTGCTTAAAATCGGGTTATAAGAAGATGAAGGCTCTCTGGAATGGTGTTGTCATTGCTGAGGCGGACAGAAACGATCTTATCTATATTGAGCAGAACTGGTACTTTCCACCTTCTAGCGTCAAGCAGGAGTATCTCAGGGAGAGCGACACGCCCTATACCTGTCCCTGGAAAGGGAAGTGTCAATATTTTGACGTTGGCCAGGGTGATAACTGGAGTCATGACAGTGCATGGACGTATCCCCATCCAAAGCCAAGCTCACTCGATATTGTCAAAAAGGATTATGCCAATTATGTCGCTTTCTGGCGCGAAGTGTCAGTTGAGGATGAGCGTCCCTGAAAGTAGATTTTGCACAAGTTTATGTAGCATGAAGACTTGCTATCTTTAAACAAAGTGTATTGTATGTAGATATGAGCGCGATCATTTTTGACATGGACGGTACTATTGCTGACAGCTTTGATTACGTATCCGATTTCCTGGCTCAACACGCAAATCATCCCGCGCTCTCTGCAACCGAGAAGCAAGATCTTCGTGGCTTATCTATGCGTGAAATGGCTTGCCGGCTTGGTTACCATTGGTGGGATGCGCCACGTCTCTACATTCTAGGCAGGCGACGCATGAAACAGACAATTCAAAAAAGGTACCTGCAGCCCTTTAGCGGGATGCCCGAGATTATTCGTAAGCTACATAACGAAGGGCATGAACTATTTATTCTCAGTACCAATTCTATGCGTAATATTCATCATTTTCTTGAAGGCCAGAAGATCCATAGTTACTTCGTGGATATTTATGCTGGCATTGGTGTACTTAATAAGGCGCCGGGTTTGCGCCGACTACTTAAAGAGCAGCACCTGAAAGCTGAAGAAGCCATTTATGTCTGTGACGAGCTGCGCGATATTGAAGCAGCCCAAGCCGTCGGGGTGCGGACTATCGCAGTCACTTGGGGTTTTGCTCGCCGGGGTGCACTTGTCGATGTGCAGCCCTCGGCACTTGCCGACACCCCGCAGGAATTGATGCGCATCCTAGAGGAAGTCTAACGATTTATAGCGGCTTGGCTGCTACAATAGAGCCATGGCATACAGTAAACGAGGGGCACCTTATCGGCCGGGACAAACAGAAACACATAAGTTATCTCGTTCTAAAATCGAGTTATTTATGCAGTGTCCGAGGTGTTTTTGGCTGGATGTGCGGTTAAAAATAGGGCGTCCCAGCTCACCCCCCTTCAATATTAATAAAACGATCGATGAGCTATTCAAAAAAGAGTTTGACCATTACCGCTTGAAAGGCAAACCGCACCCGATCATGACCGATAACCAGATAAAAGCGGTGCCGTATAGTCATGAAAAGCTGGATGCTTGGCGGGCAAACTTCACTGGGGTGAGTACCATACACTTGCCGACTAATTTGCACATCTATGGTGCAGTCGACGACATTTGGGTGGACGATGAGGGCAAGCTAATCGTCGTTGACTACAAAGCTACCTCTAAGGCTAGAGAGGTAACCATTGATGCGGATTGGCAGATTAGCTATAAACGCCAACTGGAGATATATCAATGGTTACTGAGACAGAACGGCTTTGACGTGAGTGATACAGGCTACTTTGTCTATACCAACGCCCGGATTGATCTTGATGGCTTTAATGACCACTTAGAATTTGCTACCAAACTCATTCCTTATACCGGTAATGGTGATTGGGTGGAACCGACGATTATGAAAATGAAGGCTTGTATGGATAACGAGGACATGCCCCCGATTGGCGAGGCAGCCATGGGTGGTCAATGCGAGTACTGCATGTATGCCCGTTCCCGCACTGAGCTCACAATCAACTCCCTTCAATCTGGCCGACGTGCTCGTCTGGCAAGGCCCAAGCAAAACGCAAAGTAATACGGAGCTGCTCTTAAGTAAAGGCCTTCAGGCATCCTCAACTAAAACTCATCAAAATTTCCGGCTTGCTTTTTACTACAAACCAAGTTTTAATAATGCGTTATGGAAGTAGGTGATAGGTACTCTGCTGCAGAGCTCGCTGCAGTCACGGTTCTAGAGACCGCTTCGGTCTTAGCCGGTATTGCGATTAGTCACAAATTCAAAGAGCAAGGGGCAGAGCTGCCTGTAGTGATTGTAGCTGGGGTTGGAGCTGCTCTCCTGGGTGTTAAGGCGAGCACTAACGTAGTCGAGCGGATTAATAGATCAATATTATTATGAGTGAAGATTTAGAACTTGTTGCTGCCTCGCGTCTTCGGGCCTGGCAGGTGGTGGCAGAGGCCGAGTCGATCACGCGCCAGGCTGCTGGTGTCAAAGGTTTTGACATACCTCTTGCTATAGGCCGGCTCATAGCCGGATCTCTGGTGTGGTATCTCGAAGCTATGGAGGAAAACGGCCGGCAAATGGTTGAAGCAAATATAACCCCGTCGCTACCCTAATAATCGCCATAGAATAAGTTTGAGCATGATAAAGCCTGAAAGAGCTGTAAGATTATACTGATAAAAAACGATTGGCTATATAGATAGCCTTAAGTTTGTCATATAATGTAGGCATGTTGGATATACTGTTTATTCGAGACAATGCTGAATTGGTACAAAAAAAGGCACGGCAAAAGGGATATGACATCAACATTTCAGAAGTATTAAATGCCTACGATAAGCGCAACATACTAATGCGCCAAGTCGAAGAGCTCCATCTGCAGAGCAATAAGCTTTCGGGCAGCATAAAAGGCAAACCAACAGAGGAGCAAATAGAAAAAGGGCGTAAAATCCGAGAAGAATTAAGAAAGCTCGACCCTCTGTTGAGTGAGGCAGAAGATCACTTCGTATTCATGTGTAAACAGGTGCCCAATATCATTCCCGACGACACGCCAGAAGGCGGAGAAGAGAGTAGTCGGGAAGAGAAAAAATGGGGCGAACCAAGACAAGACGAGATTCAAGACCACCAAACCTGGGGTGAACAGCGCGATCTGATTGACTTTAAGCGTGGTGCTAAGGTCGCCGGCAATAAATTCTATTATCTCAAGGGTGATCTGGTACAGCTGGAGCTGGCAGTTTTTCAATACGGAATGCATCTTGCCAACAAGTATGGATTTACTCCTATGACGGTACCGCACCTGGTCAGTCGCCGTGCTATTGATGGCACCGGTTTTTTAGCTAAAGGCGACGAAGACCAGATTTACCACATAGATCACGAGGATCTCAACTTGATCGCGACCGCTGAGATCCCTATCACTGCCTACCATGCCGATGAGATTCTTGATGCCGATCAGCTACCGATTCTTTACGTTGGCTTGAGTCCAGCCTACCGCAAAGAGGCAGGTGCCTATGGTAAGTTCAGTCGGGGGCTGTACCGAGTGCACCAGTTTAACAAGCTGGAGTTGTATGCTTTTTGTAAACCTGAAGATAGCGAAAGCTGGCATCAGAAAATTGTTGAGCTCGAAGAGGAATTTTGCCAAGCGCTTGAGATTCCCTATCGCTTGGTGCGTATTGCTGCCGGCGATCTCGGACTATCGGCATATAAAAAGTTTGACATAGAGTATTGGAGCCCAGCTGATAAAAGCTATAGAGAGCTGATGAGTTGTTCAAATGTAACAGACTACCAAGCGCGACGCTTGCGAATACGCTACAAAAAAGATGGCAGAACAGAACTTGTGCACACACTTAACGGTACGCTGGCTGCCTTTAGTCGGATCGCCATAGCACTCATCGAAAACCACCAAACAGTCGAAGGTAAGATCAAAGTTCCGCCTGCTTTGCAGACCTTCATGGCGGGCAAAACCGAAATTTAAGCTGATTGCTCGTCTTTAGGATAGAAGCAGATATACCAAGCTTTGCAGTCGGGCCCGTAAGGATGACTCAGTGTAACCGTATCACCTTTTTGTAAGGGTAGTCGAAAAGGCTGTCCGGTGTGGGCGGCAACTGCTATGTGTTGCTGCTTATTGGCTGTGCCGTCTGGCCGGGGGCGGGTTATGCTGGCTAAAAAGCCACCCTCAACAACTACGATATTTTGCCGTCTTTCTACACCGAACGGCTTTGTTATTGTGCCATCGCCAACCCAACCAACGGTCGCAGTTTCTCCATTGACGGTGACCTCAGTACTACCAATCATGTTCCGTAGAGATGGATCTTCTAAGGGAGGAATGTTTAGATCTTTGGCCCCTTCAATAACGGCAGCATAATCGGGCAGTGCACCGGGTCTTTCTTTGACCAGGTGACCCAGTTCTGGGGGAGTGCGCGGGTGTACTTCTGACATTATATTTATAATAGCACCAATATGCTTATTAGTCAATGTATATCGGTGGTGACTATACTCTCAGAGCAAGTAAACGGATTATTGAACTTTTATAAACAAATAGGGCTACCCGGCCAAAACGTGGAGGTTTCTTTAGTCATTTAACCCCTGTTATTTGCTTGTAAGTTAGGGTTTGTTACCCTAAGTTCATGAAAAAACTATTTACAGAAGGTGGTGTCCCGCTTGCCATCAGCCAATACAACATGATATGTCTCTACTTCGCGCTCCCAATATTTTCTAGCTTCTTCATCATCAAAAACTGACTTGATAAGTTTCCCCGTAACTAATTGTAGTACTCCCTTGAAACGGAGAAACACCAGGGTAAAATAATAGCCAGTAAAGACCCGAGAGTCTGTGAAAGCACCCTCCGGGTCTTTTTTTTCAAATATATAGCAACTAAATAATGCTCTATCGTAATCAAAAAATAGGTCAATAAATTGCTTCATTACAGGAGCATTCTTTTGATAAATCTTATTCCATTTTATTTCGTCATAAAAACCGATTTTATCTCTAAGAAGTTTAATTTGCTCATAAAACTTCTGGCTTTGCGATTTTAATCATAGCGACCCCAAAAAACTTGTCCCTCGGAGAGTTAAGGAGTCCAGTTTCATCAAAGAAACAAAAATGTACTGACCCATTCATGCAATATATTTTAACACCAGCAAATTATTACTAGCTGCTTTCTTGTAATAGGCGCAATATCAGTGGGCATTAGAGTTATAATATAGCTGTTAGTTCAAGACAGGAGGGCAGATGATCCAAAAATTCGAGGTTCGAGGCGTGCATGTTGAGATTGATAGCAAGCTCAAAGAGTATGTGAGTAAAAAAATCGGTACCCTTGATAAATATCTTCCCCGGCATGATCGTCTCAGTTTACACGGTGAAGTCTATCTCAAAGAGAACCAAGCAAAAGGCAACCAACACTACGAGTGCGAAGTCACGCTTTTTATACCGCACCAGAACCCTGTTGTCGTGCATGGTACTGCTATAACGATGCAGGCTGCTGTCGACGTAGCCCGGGACAAGCTCAAGAAACAACTGATGCAGCATAAAAACACTCATGCCAGTAGCCGTTTCCATCGTCATATCATTGCTCGATTTCGTCGTCGCCAAAGTGGTTAACCTGTACCCAGTAATAAGGGTCGCATTTGGGGGGCAAACAAGCTATAATCAGAGGCTATAAAAGCCGAAATGACGTGGCGCATCAATGCGCTAGAGAGGGAAATAGACCGACTTAATGAATATTGTTTTTAAGAAGATTCTAGGTGATCCGCAGGCAAAAACAATTAAGCGACTGCGCAAGCGGGTTGAGACCGTGAATGTGCTTGCCGATACCTATAGCAAGATGACCGACAAGACACTGCGCGAGCAAACGGGGGTGCTTAAGAAGCGACTCAAAAAGGAGACGCTGGACGATATTATGCCGGCCGCTTTTGCGGTGGTTCGTGAAGCTGCCACACGTACACTCGGTCAACGGCACTTTGACGTACAGCTAATTGGCGGAATCGCCCTTCATGAGGGCAGTGTTGCTGAAATGAAAACCGGAGAGGGCAAGACATTGGTGGCAACAGCGCCAGTCTATCTCAATGCACTGACCGAAAAAGGGGTTCATGTAGTTACCGTGAACGACTATCTCGCACAACGCGACGCTGGCTGGATGGGACAAGTATATGACTTTTTAGGTCTCACTGTGGGCGTAATTATCGCTGATCATTCATACATTTATGATCCGGGATATACCAATATAGATCACGAGGATGAACGCTTTAAGCATCTGAAAGCCGCGACTCGCCAGGAAGCTTATGCCGCAGACATTACGTATGGTACTAATAATGAATTCGGCTTCGATTATTTGCGTGACAATATGGTTCGAGAGGTCGATCAGCTGCGGCAACGCGATCTGCACTATGCCATTGTTGATGAGGTCGACTCTATTCTTATAGACGAGGCCCGGACGCCTCTTATTATTAGTGCACCAAGCGTGACCAGTGGCACAGCCTATGCGCAGTTTGCCAAAATTGTCCGACAACTTGTAAAGGATAAGCACTTTGAAACCGATGAAAAGCGCAAAACAGTCATTTTAACCGATGCGGGCGTAGAAAAAGTCGAGAAGGTCTTGGGTATTAAGAACTTGTATGGTTCAGAGAATATTCGTACTATTTATCACTTGCAGCAAGCACTGAAAGCGCATGCACTGTTTCATCGGGATAAAGACTATGTTGTAACTGCCGAAGGTGAGGTGGTGATCGTTGACGAGTTTACCGGCCGTGTGCTAGCCGGGAGGCGGTATAACGAAGGTTTACACCAGGCGATCGAAGCCAAGGAGGGCGTGGAAGTTCAACAAGAAAGCATGACGCTCGCTACTATTTCTTTCCAGAACTATTTTCGTCTCTACGAAAAACTATCTGGAATGACTGGTACTGCCTTGACTGAAGCAGAGGAGTTTCATCAGATATACAAGCTTGAAGTAGTGGAAGTACCACCCAATAGGCAGCTTGTGCGTATTGATCGATCAGATCGTATTTACCGAACTGAGCAGGCCAAATTCAAGGCTATTGTACGCGAGATCAACACTCTGCACACCAAGGGTCAACCAGTACTCATCGGTACTGTCTCAATTGAGAAAAACGAATTACTTGGCCAGTTACTCTCAAAAGCTGGCATTCCGCACCAGGTACTCAATGCCAAGAATAACGAGCGGGAAGCTAAGATTATTGCGCAAGCTGGTGAGAAGGGTGCAGTGACATTAGCTACCAATATTGCCGGCCGGGGAACGGATATCGTACTCGGAGATGATATAAAGGAATTAGGCGGTCTGTTTGTGCTCGGTAGTGAGCGACACGAATCGCGGCGTATCGACAATCAGCTGCGCGGTCGATCGGGTCGACAAGGAGACCCTGGCGTCACGCAGTTCTTTGTCAGCACCGAGGATGACCTCATGCGTATCTTCGGTGGAGAGCGCATCGCTGGGGTGATGTCGCGTCTCAGTGTGGATGATGAGACTCCGATTGAAAACCGGCTCATTACGCGTTCGCTTGAAGGGGCTCAGAAAAAGGTCGAAGGCTTTCATTTTGATCAGCGGAAGAATGTAGTCCAGTACGACGATGTGATGAACCGGCATCGCAAAGCAATCTACGCAATGCGCAAAGAGATCCTTCGTTCCGTAAGCATCACAAAGCGGATTAAGATTCTTGTTAAAGAAGAGGTGCATTCACTGGCAACATCATCCCTGGCTACGAGCGACAAATTCGAGGATATGATCCGTGAAGTCTTTCCTTTTGATGAGCCGACCCTTGACAGGGTGTTCGATTCAGAGGCCACTAAATTTGAGAAGACATTAGAAACGGCAGCGTTTGAGCTATATGAGGCTCGTGAGGTTGCCTTTACACCGGACATTATGCGTAAAGTGGAGCGGGATATTTACCTGCAAGTACTGGATAATTTATGGATGCAACACCTTGAAAATATGGACCATTTACGTGAGGGTATTCACTGGATGAGTGTTGGCCAGCAGGACCCACTCGTGGAGTACCGGCGAAGAGGACAACTTATCTTTGAGGATATGCAGGAATCACTTCGTCACGATGTGCTTATCAACCTGTTCCATGCTCAGCCTGTTGCTCCTGAAGACCTGGAACGAGCAATTGAGACCGACCTGACACTGGCGGCACGTAGTTCAGTTGATAATGCTTCTCAGATTACCACTGCTGAGACCGAATTTGAGGCACAAGACTTCCAGGACAAAAAAGCTCAGCAACCCGCCAAGAAGAAGCCATCAGCTCGTAAGAAAGCCCGCAAGATTGAACGGAAACGAAAAACTGTCGCTAAAAGAAGAAGGAAATAAAATACACGCATGCGGCATAGTGTATCAGAGCTTGGTCTAAAAAACGGTGCCAAAGGGCTACTCATTCATGTGCCCGATGCTACCGTTATGACATTTGATTTTAACTTTCGGGCTGGTGAATATCTTGTAAAGCCTGACCAGTGGGAGGTGCCGCATCTTATGGAGCATGTGCTATTGGGTGCTAATGAGCTAATACCCAAAGCTCGTGATTTCCAGGCCGAGCTGGAAAAAAATGGTGCGTACAGTAATGCATCAACCGGGGTGTACGACATTACCTACGAAGCAGAGTGCGCCGACTTTGAGTGGGACCGTGTGCTCGGGTTGCTGCTATTGGCAATTACCAAGCCACTCTTCTTGGATGACGAGTTTAAGGCTGAGTACGGCAATGTAACGGAAGAGATGGTGGCGCGCAGCAACAACCATTTTCGTCGCCTCAGTCTTGAGATGCGCGAAGCGCTTGGTCTGATTGCGAAAACTGATGCTGAGCGGCTGCAATTAATGAAAAATGTGACAGTAACAGATGTGAGGGAACACTACAAACGTACGCACTTTACCGGTAACATGCGGTTTGTAATAGCGGGCAACCTGACTGCTGCCCGCCGCCGGGCACTGCAAGATCTCCTGGAGTCTATAGATCTACCGAAGCAAATGAAGCGGTTTGCATTACCGGCTGAACAACCCCGTAGCTTAGGCGAACGGCCCGTTTATGTGCCCAATGACACTGTTGAGAATATATATTTCTATATCGACACATTCACCAAACGTCGGCTCAGCGATTTCGAGACAGATACACTGAGTTTGGTCAACACCATCCTGACAGAGACACTATACTCAAAAATCCTTGGCACGGCCCGTGAGCGTGGCTTAGTGTACGGTATGAATTCAGGACTGAGCCATACGAAGAACGCTAGTAACTGGTGGTTTGGGGCGCAGGTATCGGATAAGAATATATCTGCTTTGCTCAAAGTGACAGCTGATGAAATCATGAAAGTACGTCAAGGAGAAACCTCATTAGCCGAGATAGAGTCTGCTAAGCAGTATGCACTGGGCCGTTTTCAGCGCAGTGCTCAGACTGTCGGCGGGACGGCAGTCGGTTATGCCGGACGTTACTTTTTTGATGAGGTAATTGAGGATTATTACCGGATTCCAGAACGCATCAAGGCCATTACAGGGGAGCAAATTGTTACGGTGACTGAGGCTATGTTTACAGATAACGTTTGGGGATTTGGGGTGCTCGGTAACTGCGGTGAAGAATTTACGCGTATGCTTAGTCGGCAGATTGCGCCTCTCTGGCAGACTGGCTGAACTAAGACTATACTTAAAAGTCTAATGGAGCAGCTAAAGAAACAAGCTGATGATCTCAATGAAGCAGTCAATCAAGCCTGCGAGCAACTTAAGATTGCCGATCTGAATAAACAGCTTACTCATCTCAAGGAAAGGTCTGTACGTCCAGATTTTTGGACGGACGCCGAAGAGGCACAAACAACCATGCAGACTATTGCGAAGTTGGAACGTAAGGTAAAGCCGTGGCTGAAGCTGCAGCAAAATCTGACAGAAAGTCACGAGCTGTTGGAGCTCAATGACACCAGCCTCGAGGCTGAGCTTGCCCAGCAGCTCCGAAAAGGCGAGGAAAGCTTCAATCAGCTTAAAAAAACCCTCCAACTTAACGGGCCCTATGATGATCATGATGCAATTATTAGTCTCTATGCTGGCGCCGGGGGGACTGATGCTCAAGATTGGACGCAAATGCTCGTGAGGATGTACGGCCGCTTTGCTGAAAAAACAGGTTGGAAGACGACGATCATTGAAGAAATGCCTGGTGAGGAAGCGGGCCTCAAAAGCATCACTATGGAAGTTGATGGTGAATATGCTTATGGCAAGCTCAAGGGTGAGCATGGTGTGCATCGTTTGGTTCGTTTAAGCCCATTTAACGCCGATAACCTGAGGCAAACAAGCTTTGCTAAGGTTGAAGTTATGCCAAAAATAGCTGCACCCGAGGAACTTGTGATTGACGATAAAGACCTTAAAATAGATGTCTACCGTAGTGGCGGTCACGGCGGCCAAAGTGTGAACACCACCGACTCAGCGGTGCGGGTAACCCATGTGCCGACTGGTATTAGTGTGGCAATCCAAAATGAACGGAGCCAACTGCAGAACAAAGAAACCGCCCTGACAATATTACGCTCCCGCCTCGCTCAACTGCAGGTGGAGCAGCACCAGAATCGACTCGAAGACTTAAAAGGACCAAATCAGTCTGCCGAATGGGGCAACCAAATTCGTAGCTACGTCCTTCACCCGTATAAACAGGTTAAAGATTTACGAAGCCGCTATGAAACAAGTGATCCGGATGCGGTGCTCGATGGAGATCTGGAGCCAATTGTTGAATCATATTTGGAGCATACTCTTCACCTATAGATGGGCTGTAGAGTCGTTGCTCGAATGGTATACTATTACTAATGATTCTGTTGGACCGGGTAACAAAAAAATATACACGCAGTGAGGGTGAGGCCTTGCATCGGATTAGCCTGCATGTTGACCCAAAAGAGTTTGTCATTGTTGTCGGTCAAAGCGGAGCAGGTAAAACTACCTTGCTTAGATTGCTGACCTGCGAGGAGCGCCCAACATCTGGAAAGATAATCGTGGGTGGCATAGATTATGACAAGCTGAAGGACAAGGATATCCCTCAACTTAGGCGCAAAATAGGGGTAGTATTTCAAGACTTTAAATTGTTGCCAAATAAAACGGTGTTTGAAAACATTGCCTTCGCACTCGAGATCGTCGGAGCCAGCAACCGAGAAATTAAGAGTACGGTACCAAAAGTGCTCGCGCTGGTTAATTTACGGGGCAAAGAAAATAATATGCCACGAGAGCTATCCGGCGGTGAACAGCAGCGGGTAGCTATTGCCCGCGCGGTAGCACGGCAGCCGCGCATATTAGTGGCTGATGAGCCTACTGGCAATCTTGATCCGAAACACGCCTGGGATATCATTAAGATTCTGGGAAAAATTAATCGTTATGGGACTACCGTACTGCTCACTACGCACAACCAGGATATAGTTAATAAGCTTAAACGGCGGGTGGTGACGTTGCAAGGTGGTAAGGTTGCGAGCGACCGGGCACGTGCTGGGTACAAGGCATGAAGCGAAAAGTTATTACACTTTGGCGCATTATTCACACGGGTATCGTGAATTTTATTCGAAACTTTAGTTTATCTATGGCAGCAATGGCGGTTATGGTTGTGACGCTTACTATCGTGCTATTTTCAGTAATCACGAATGCGGCGTTTGGCAATACTATAGCGCAGGTTACCAATAAGATCGGAATATCCGTGTATCTCAACAACTCAGTCAGCCAGTCGCAAACGCAGACTCTCTTAAATGAGCTTAAGACGTTACCGAATGTTAAAAGTGTAAAATACCAGAGTCAGGCACAGGTACTAGCTTCGTATGAAGCCCAAAATGCATCAAATCAAAACCTAATAACAGGCGCAGAAGAGATCCAAAATCCACTGCCGGCGACCATTCTGGTTCAACCGAACAACTTAAACTATATTAGAAATATTAAAGCATTTTTGGTGCGACCAAATATTGCAACTCTGCAGGCAGATCCGCCAAGCTACTCTGGGAGCCAGGAAGCGGCAATCAATAAGATTACTCGGGCAACCAATATCCTGCGCGAGATAGGAGTTGCAACCGTAGTTGTATTCGCTGTTATTAGTGCGCTCATCATTTTTAATACTATACAGATGGCTATATTTAACCGCCGGAACGAGATTCAAATCATGCGTCTCCTCGGCGCCACTACCGGATATATACGGGGACCTTTTATAGTCGAGAGCATAGTTTACGGCATTATATCTGGGGTAATCTCAGTATCGATTATATATTTTCTGTTTGTAGCCAGCAGTAATGCCTTGCAGGCAAGTAGTCTTGGTATACTGAATATTACTTACGCCAACAAATACTTTGATAATAATTTCTTAATTCTTTTGACCATGCAGCTTGTGCTTGGTATAGTACTAGGAGCGACATCTGCGACCATAGCGACCCGTCGCTATCTCAAATTTAAGACAAACTAAATAAGTAAAGCAAAAGCGAGCTGGAGCAGGGAGGAATGTGCCTTTGCCGTTAAAGGGCAAAGGTTATTAATTTCTTTATGTAAAGGTCTCGGAGTCATGCATTATGGGGGTGACAAACTTGGTTAAGTATAGTAGTATATTTAATAGCATAAGCAAAAATAAAACTATGCAAAAGAAAACTCAAAAAGGTCGCAGGTTGGTTGGCATTGGGCGTGCCTTATTAATAGTAATGGGAGTTGGATTACTCATCGGCACAACTCTTGTCTATGCTGATAGTTATCAGGCGCAAATTAATTCCTTGAACAGTGCGAATACTCAGGCCCAGTCGGTTATAGGTAGTTTACAGTCGACAGCCGGTGGCTACAAGAGCGATATTGCGCAGCTACAGGCTCAGATTAACGCAATTCAGACTTCTATAAATGCTAATCAAGGGGCCATTGTGGCAGATAATGCCAAGATTAGTTCAGATGAGCAACAGATTGCTAAAAACAAACAAATTCTCGCTGACTACATAAAGACCATGTATCTTAGTGGGCAAATGTCGACGATTGAAGAGCTTGCAACCAGTAAGAATCTCGCCGATTACATTAATAGCCAGGAGTACAATAGCCTTATCCAGCAGAAACTAACCTCGTTACTAAAGAGTATTCAACAGCTGCAGACCCAGGCCCAAATACAGAAATCACAAATTACTGTTGCTCTTGCAACTGAGCAATCCCAGAAAAATCAGATTGCGGCTGATCAGGCGGCGGAAAACCAGCTGCTCAGCACTAATCAAAGTCAGCAAAGTCAGTACCAGGCTCAGATTACGAGCAACAACAGCCAGATTGCCCAGCTCAAACAGGAGCAGGCGGCTGCGAATGCCTCAATCGCAAGGTCTGTAAGTGTGCATGGCGGCAACAGCAGCGTCGTGAATGCCGGACCGAGCAGCGGCAGCGGCGGAGCTTGTGACATGGGTTATGGTAATGGAGGGTATCCATCAGCGCTGTGTAATGCACCTCAAGATTCTATTCTTGACTCTAACGGTTTCCCAAATCGGGAGTGCACCTCTTTTGCAGATTGGTACTTTACGTCAGTTGAAGGACGGAGTAATTTCCAGGTTAGGGGTAATGCCGGTTGGTGGTGGGAGACGAGCAGTTACCCTGTCTCTACGTTCCCGAATGTGCAGGTTGGTGCTATTGGGGTCGAGCCCTCAAGTTCGCTCAATGCACCGGTACCTAGCCTGCATGGGGGTTACTATGGCCATGTCATGATCGTTCTGGCGCTGCCGGGCACCACATATAACGGTAGTCTTCCGTACACCTCTAATGTTGCCGGTACTTATGTGCCCCCGGGGTACGTACTTGTCATGAGCATGAACGAAAACTATGCAGGCCAGTTTATGTATAACCTGTGGCCCGATAACTACCTGATGTACATCAACCCCTGATTACTTTTGGCTAAAAAATACATCAATGCACAGGTTGTTCAGTCTGTGTACCCTAGCGTACAATAGATGAATACGTCAATAAGCAGTGGGGCTAACACATATAGTGATTCGCATACCATTTAAGAAACGTCTCAGTAAGCATAAATTTGCTTTGAGTATGATTATTGTTGCGCTAGTTGCATTTGGGATTGGTATTTTTGTAGGCAGCGGACGCTTGGCTGCCATTCGCTTTCCATGGAATAAGAACATTGTTGCTACCGGGCTGCCCGCAACGCTTAATTATTCCTCAGTGAACCAGGTATATCAGGCTCTTAAAAACAATTATGACGGTAAGTTGACCGAGACGCAGCTTTTAAACGGCATTAAGGAGGGCCTGGCTGCCGCTCCCGGTGACCCATACACAGAATACTTCACGCCCCGCCAAGCTAAGGAGTTTAATAATGAGCTCAATAATACTTTCAGTGGTATTGGGGCAGAACTGAGCCAGACGAGCAGCGGCGAAATCGAGATCATTGCCCCTATTAAGGGTACACCGGCAGCGTCTGCAGGGTTACAGCCGCATGACATCATTGTTGGTATCAATGGTAAGAGTACGACTGGGATGAATATCGATACAGCAGTCAACGAAATTCGGGGGCGGGCGGGTACCAAGGTCGTTCTGACAATCCTCCGGGGAAGCCAGACCCTGAACCTTACGATTACACGCGAGGATATAACTGTGCCGAGCGTGATGACCAAGATATTGCCTGGTAATATCGGTTATATGTCTATCAGTACCTTCGCTAATGATACGAGCAGTTTGGCAGAGCAAGCTGCTCAACAGTTTAAGAATGACCATGTCAAAGGCATTATCCTAGACCTTAGAAGCGACCCAGGTGGCTTACTCAGTGCGGCCATTAACGTGTCGAGTTTGTGGGTGACGCCCAACCAGGAGATTTTACAAGAAAGACGTGGTAATAAGATCCTCCAAACCTATTATGCTGAAGGTGGCGACATACTGCACGGTATTCCAACGGTGGTACTGATTAATGGTGGTAGTGCGAGCGCTTCTGAAATTACAACCGGCGCGCTACACGATAATCATGATGCCTATGTGATAGGCACAAAGAGCTTTGGCAAGGGAGTGGTTCAGCAGCTTATTAATTTCAAAGATGGCGCTGAGCTCAAAGTCACGGTAGCAAGCTGGTATAGGCCAGACGGGCAGGACATTGAGCATAAAGGCATTATTCCAGATAAGATTGTGCAGGATAAAGGAACAGACTTACAGTCCGCCAATGATCCACAGCTTAAGGCTGCCGAAGCATACCTGGCTAAACACTAGTCACGTATCGATTTCTTGTTCGGCTTCTGAGGGCTCTTTATGGATGTATTTCTTTTTACGCGGCACGTACGTTATTACATATGTCTTTAGGGTGCACAGAACATAGAAGATTATTACAAACTTCCATAAAGCCCCAGTCTCTAAAAGACATTTTTTCCCCAGAGGTTTCTTGCTATCTGCGACAAGATAGAGTAGCATATACAGGTTAAGCGAGGTGTTGAGCGCGTGGCTGCCAAAGCTACCAAATATGTGTTTGTAACAGGAGGCGTTCTTTCTGGATTAGGAAAGGGTATTACTGCCGCCTCCATCGGCAAACTTCTTAAGGACCGCGGTCTACGCGTGAACCTCCAAAAATGCGATCCGTATCTCAACGTTGATGCAGGTTTGCTTAATCCCCGAGAGCATGGTGAATGCTTCGTCACCAAAGATGGGGCAGAAACTGATCTTGACCTCGGACATTATGAACGCTTTGTCGATGAAGAAATGACATCGACCAGCAGTTTAATGAGTGGCAGGGTACTCCTCAAGCTTATTCAAGACGAACGGGCTGGTAAGTTTGGCGGGGATGACGTTCAAATCATTCCACATTTGACTGGTGCTATTCAGGATTGGATCATGAAAGCCGGCGAGGGCTTTGACGTGCATATAGTCGAAATCGGCGGTACGGTGGGGGATTATGAATCACTAGCATTTATTGAAGCGATTCGCGAGCTTGGGGTACGCGTAGGTCTCGAAAATTGTGTCTATGTACATGTGGTGTACCTACCGTATCTGGGAGCCAGCAACGAGACTAAAACGAAGCCTGCACAGAATTCTGTCCGCGAGCTAAGAGGCCTCGGGATCGCACCTGATGTTCTGGTTGGCAGAAGTGAAAAGCTGGCAAATAACGGCGTCAAGCAGAAGCTTAGTCTGTTTAGTGGTGTGGCTGAAGATGCAATTGCGCTTTTACCCAACGCACACAGTATTTACGAAGTGCCCTTGACGCTTGAGGACAGCGGCATTGGTGATGTGATAAATAGACATCTTGGTTTTAAAACCACCCGACCAGACCTGAAGGAGTGGCGTAATGTCGTCAAGCAGGCAACCGCTCATTATGATAAGGAAGTCAGTGTTGCCTTTGTTGCAAAGTATTTGGATAACACCGACACCTATATGTCTGTCTTTGAGGCACTCAAAGCTGCTGCGTGGAGTAATAACTGCAGCGTTACTATCAACTGGATTGATGCATCAAAGTTCGATGGTCCGAAAGCCGATATAGGTCATGTGCTGGAAGGCCATGACGGTATTGTGGTGCCCGGAGGGTTTGGTACCCGCAGTCTTGAGGGGAAAATTAAGGCAGCTCAATATGCGCTTGCCCACAAAGTACCATATCTTGGCTTATGTCTGGGACTACAGATGGCAGTAATTGCAGCTGCCCGGGAAGCTGGCTTAATAGATGCAACTACTTTTGAGCTGAACCCGCAGGCAGAACATCAAGTTATTACGACTATGTCTGATCAGAAAGACAAATTAATGACAGGTGGGACTATGCGACTAGGCGACTACCGGTGCCAGCTTGAGCCCGGCAGCTTAGCGGCGCAGCTATATGGCAAAATGGATATTGTTGAACGGCATCGGCACCGCGGGGAGTGCAATAACGACTATTTAGAGCAGTTTGCGACCTGGGGCATTCAGGCGAGTGGCATCAATCCTGACCGTAAGCTTGTAGAGGTTATAGAAGGGATCGATCACCCATTCTTTTTGGCCAGCCAGTTTCATCCTGAATTCAAGAGTCGTCCCAATCGACCGCACCCCTTGTTTGCAGGTTTTATCCGCGCGCTTAATTAAAGAAAGCAATAATACTGCATCCTCTGTTTGTGTAAACCAATTACATGAGTTACCATGGAGGTATGGAAGCGACACAGACTGTTGTCCCGCCTCAAGGTACTACAACTTTCCCTAAAAAGATTTTAATGGTAGAAGACGATGCCGCCTTAGCCAATGTATATAGATTGCGTTTACAGACTGAGGGTTTTGATTTTCGTCAGGTTGCCAATGGGGAAGATGCACTTTCTGCAGCTACGGAGTATAAGCCGGATCTTATTCTACTCGATGTGATGATGCCGAAAATGAATGGCTTTGATGTACTCGACCTTATTCGTAAGACACCTGAAACTAGTAGTGTCAAAGTCGTTATGCTGACTGCATTGAGTCAGGAAAGTGATATAGAGCGGGCAAGGGCACTTGGAGTTGACGACTACCTTATAAAATCACAAGTTGTCATTGCTGACGTTATCGCCAAAATCCGGGAACAACTAGGTATATAAGGTTAACTGCTTAGTGTACGCTAACTTCGGTCCGACTGACTGAGCGTCCGCTAAAAAGCCGTACGCGGCGCTTCGTGTAAGCGACTACTCCGTCTCGGGTAGCATGGATAGTAAAATTACGGCTTACCATTGTGCCTTCCCCGGGGCGCTTTGTCATACCAACTTGGCGCACAATCACCTGACCGGTTTTAACTTTTTGGCCACCGTATAGCTTCACGCCAAGTCGCTGACCTGGCGAGTCGTGCATATTTTTAGTGGTGCCACCGGCTTTAACGTGTGCCATATCTATTAATCCCTACATATTACAATAAGTTCGCGGGCAACAAACTGCCCGGGGCGGTAGTACAAAAGTTCACTACCGGCGTGCTGAAACGTCACTCGAGTATACCCCATATCGCTTAAGTGGTCAAGAAACGGGAGGTGGGTAAATCCATGGTTCGAGGTAATCCAGGCGGGTATAGCTAGGCAGAGGCGTGTACCTGGGGGCAGCTGAGGGGCCAGATTCGCTAAAAAGGTGCCGATGCGGTCTTCACACTCTTTCAAGCTATTTTCGAGTGCTTTGCCAGTCGGGACTTGGCTAAAGGGTTGTCCGAGATAAACCTCTGAAGCAATCAGGTCAAGCGGCGGTGACCACTTGTATGTACGGGCATCGGCGATTTCAAAACGGGCATGTTGATCACCGATAGGGAAATGTTTCCTCAACCAATCAATATTTTGTTGGCTGTAATTGACGAGACGGCTATCGATGTCGGAGCCGTATATGCCGTAACCCATAAGAAGGGCTTCTTGCAAAATAACCCCTGTACCGCAAAACGGATCCAGTACGGTTTTAT
>DAHUZY010000011.1:0-3596 GCA_027314885.1 Candidatus Saccharimonadota bacterium
CGTTTTCTAACCAGAGAGACACATCTAGTGGCGCGTGACTATGTCAGCACGCCAAATACTGTCTGCCCAATAATTTTTGTGTATTTTGTTCGGCCGAAGATCCTAAGTGAGGGAGTGTTTAGCTTGTGCATAACTGTTGTTATAAGCTTCCTCAACTTACACTACTTCTTAGTTTAGTAGTATGAACCAGCTAGTGCACCTATGTCAAGCGGAATTATCTAGAGACTCAGCGTGATCAATCTGCTCCAAGCTACATTGCTCTAAGATAATCTGCTCAGCAATTATTTGAGCAGCAAGCAGGTAACGTTCATGGTGAAGACGCAGACTCAAACGCCGGGTAAGACTATGAGTCTGTTCCCCGGAAGCCAAATATCGGTCATCGCCATTGATCCGATCATCTTCAGCTTGCCTATGTAGATTCTCAGCAGAACCTATACTCCCTCCTTTTCGTACTGTGTCGAGCTACTTATATAAGTGACTATTCGGTCTTTGGCAGTTTCGGCGGTGTCGTAATGACGTCATCAACCAGTCCGTAGGCTTTTGCTCCGGCAGCATCAAGCCATTTGTCCCGCTCCATGTCATCATGAATCTGAGCTAACTTCTGGCCTGTATTCTTGGCCATAATTTCTTCTAGTAACTTCTTTACCCGCAGCGACTCTCGTAATTCTATTTCCTGATCTGTGACCTTGCCCCTGGTGCCGGAAGATGGTTGGTGGATCATCACGGTCGCATTCGGCAAGATATACCGTTTGCCCTTGGTGCCGCTGCTCAGCAAGAAGGCAGCTGCAGAAGCCTGTACGCCGATACCGACCGTCTGGATGTCATTGGTCAGATACTTCATCGTGTCATAAATGGCGAGTGCATCATAAACACTCCCGCCCGGGCTGTTGATATAGAAAAATATATCCTTCTTGGCGTCCTCGGCTTGCAAAAACAAGAGCTGTGCCACTATGACGTTGGCAGTAGTCTCATTAACATCGCTGCCCAAAAAGACAATGCGGTCTTTTAAAAGTCGTGAGTAGATATCATAGGCACGTTCGTAACGACCTTCATTCTCTATTACCGTGGGTATAAGTACGCTCATACGTATATATCAGTATAAATAACTAGCACTCTCAAGTCAAGAGTGCTAGATTATAGACCAGATTTTAAACCAGCCTGAAGCTCTGAGCAGACTTTTCGAAGGCGAGGGCCGGGTTACTCGGGTACGAACAGCCCTCTTTATTGCTTACTCACAGCAGCTTCAGTTATCTACTCGTTAGCGGAGCCCAAATCACCCCCTTGGGCCAAACATTATTTTTTTACAGTGGCGTAACGCTTGAGGGTATCGAGTGTTTTCTCAGTCAGTAGTCTGGTCTGAATGTCCCGTCTGTTTTCGGGTTTATCCAGCTCCGCCAACATAGCCGGATCAGAATATTGACTCCTCATAAGCATTATGCGCACTTCTAGTTCTTCAGGTGTTACCGTAATGGCCTCCTGCTCAGCAACTTCAGCCAACGCCAAGCCTGCTTTCACGCGCTCCTCGGCTCGTGGGCGCTGGCGTTTCTTATGTTCTTCGGCGGTGACGCCCTCTTGATCAAGATGCTGTTGCCAGGTTTGCCCCTGGTAAGCAACATTTCGCTTTTCTTCTTCTTCAATTCTCTCAACTTCTTCATCTACTAATATACCCGGTACTGGTATGGCGCTCTTCTCGATGAGACGAGTAAGCAAAGTATTGTCGTAACGCACCTGAGCTTCACGCTGTCGCTCAGCAATAAGGTCTTTCTTAATTGCTTCTTTCGCTTCACTGAGCGTCTTGAAAGGCCCGACGGTTGCCGCAAAGTTATCGTCAAGTTTTGGCGATACCAGTTCGGACACTTGCTTGACGCTGACAGCAAACTTAACTTGCTTACTTTGGAGTGTCTTCACTCCGTAGTCTTTGGGGAAACGTAAAGTCAAGTCTTTATGCTCACCCGCCTTGAGGCCCACCAGACCGTCTTCAAAACCGGGGATAAAGGTCTTGCTGCCGAGCAACAATGTGTAGTCCGCGCCACTACCGCCATCGATTGGTTTCTTGGTTGTTACATCGCTGCCAGTAAAGTCTATCAGTACTTCATCACCAAGCTGGGCCGCACGAGTAACACTCTCACGCGAAGCTGCTCGCTGGCGAAGTGACTCGAGCACCTCCTTGACATCTTGAGCCGAAGCGGTGACCGTCTCAGGTGCAAGCCTTAATTGCTTATAATTGCCCAGTTTAATTTCGCCCACCACCGGCACCTCGACGCTAAAAGTAAGGGATTCAAACGGTACAAAGGCCGTGACACTAACGCTCGGTTGACTGACAGGTTTCAGTTTCTGGTCTTTAACTGCAGCAATGAAGAGTTGATTAACAGCGCTATCTAAGAACTCTGCCTGTAGCCGATTCGGGTCAAGTTGTTTCTCGATTAAACCTATAGGCGTCTTCCCGGGACGAAAGCCGGACACGCTCACATGAGCACCTAGCCGCTCTACGGCAGCTTGTTTGATTGGTGCAAGCTCACTGCCGATAGCAGTCACCGTTAACTTAACGCTCGTTGGGTCGAGCTGTTCCTTCTTAATCTGCATTGCAGCTATTATATCCTAAAGAAGCTCCCGACGCTAATGGGGGCGACTGATAGTGAGAATAAGAACAACCATCCCTATGCCCCAAACCACTTCTACGACCGCCCCGATCGGATGCTCAAACCACTGTAAATTCTTGGCAAGACGCTCATATAAATTAGGCCGAAAGGACTTATGTTTTCGCAGGGAGCGATAGCGCGGGATAGAGAAAAGATCGGGGCTCGCAGCTAAAAATGCGCACAGTGCAGCCTGTAGCCAGCGATGCGGCCGATAGAGTGCAAGCAAAGCGACCAGGGCTGCACATAAAAGAGCATCCACCACCAATAGTATCCGGAAGCTACGGCTATTGATTTCCTCCTGCTCCGAACCATTCCCGCCGTAGTGGGGGATTGCATCGCAAACATAATGGGACAAAAACGCCACGGGCAGGGCAATGGCCGGCTCACTTATAGCGAGTCCGATCACCGTCCCTGTGAGTGCATGATTAATGGCACGCATAAACGACGTTCATTTACCCCGTGTTTTCTTGATGTGCTGCGCTACCTCGCCCGGCGCTAGCTGTAT
Organism: Candidatus Saccharimonadota bacterium; assembly: GCA_027314885.1. Lineage (GTDB taxonomy): Bacteria > Patescibacteriota > Saccharimonadia > Saccharimonadales > UBA4665 > JAJZAF01. The sequence continues at coordinate 3,145 of DAHUZY010000011.1, forward strand.
TTCCTTGCCACCCGCCAACTCTTTTAAGGTATAGCGGCCACCTTCCATTTCGTCCTCACCAATAATGACCACGTAAGGGATAGCCTTTTTATTCGCCGTTTTGAGCTGGTCACCAATCTTGCGTTTACCCATAGCAAGTGCTGCATTGAGACCTCCAGCCCTAAGTGTTGTCGCCAGTTGGTGAGATGCCTCATCCGCTGATTCGCTCATCGACACAACATATACATCCGTCTGTACGGCGACTTTTGGCAAAAGATGATGCACGCTGAGAAAGTTAACAAGTGAAACATCCCCCCACCCGAAGCCGACCGTAGGCACCGGATCAACACCGAATAGGCCAACGAGACCATCATAACGGCCGCCTCCCAGTATCGAGCGGCTGTTCACCGGGTCGGTATCGAAGACTTCAAAGATTATACCGCTGTAGTAATCGAAGCCACGCATGAGCGTAC
>DAHUZY010000011.1:3606-25375 GCA_027314885.1 Candidatus Saccharimonadota bacterium
AGGTGACATGGTGCAATTTATCTGCTTTTAGCTGAGCAATAAGCTGTGTGAGCTCCTGGGCAGCAGGTTGCTGGCGGGCTTCTTCAGGTAAATCACTGATATCCTTAGCGTCAAGAAGCTGCAGTAACTGTTCAGTGACGCCTCGCTTCCTGTCCTCCGCAGTAAGGAGTTCATCGACAGCGGTGACAAATGCAGGACGTTCCATCTTGTGCATACGGTCAATGAGCTTAGATATACCATGCTGCGCTTTAGGGGGCAGTTTAAGGCACTCTCGCAATAAGTAATCAATTAGCCCCCTGTGGTTAAGCCGGATAGTATACATGCTGCTGTCAGCTCCGAAAGCCTTAAAGATGGCATCGACCATAAGGATCATCTCGCGCTCAGCACGGGTATCTGCCACGCCAAAGATGTCAACATTGAGCTGCCAGTGTTCTCTTAGTCGTCCCCGTTGCGGGCGCTCATAGCGCCAGACATTAGGAATACTGTACCATCGCAAAGGATAAGCAAGCTCCTGGCGGCGGGCAGCCACCATCCTGCTCACCGTTGGCGTCATTTCTGGGCGCAATACCACCTTGCGCCCTCCCCGGTCCTCAAGCACATACGTTTGATGATTCACGATCTCCTCACCAGTCTTCGCAAGATAGAGCTCTAATGGCTCTAATATTGGTGCGTCATATTCTTCGTAGCCGAAGCTCTCAGCTACCTGACGCCAGGTAGCAAAGAGGTATTGTTGTAGGCGCTTATCTTCAGGGAAAAAGTCCCGCGCCCCTTTATACGGTTGGGTAGAGAGAGTCATATGTCCTTCATTCTACCCCGTTTCACGCAAAACTGCATCCACTTCCATTGCTTCAATAGTTTCGTCTCGACGTCCTGGAATACACCGCATTAATATCGCTGCGTGAACAGCCAAGCCCGACTCGCTGTCTATTAATTTCCGTTACGCTTTACGGAGACTATCAGAAAAATCGTTCTTGCAGATGGCCCCATGCAGGCCTCAGTACATCATCCAGACCTAGAATGAGTGCAATGGTTCCGCCGACTTCAAGCAGTTCCTTGGTGACACCAATCTTGCCGAAAAGTTCAGTTGAGCCCAATAACGCCAAGCCGCCCAGCACCTCAACTGCACCCTTACGGGGCAGAGGTTCTAAGTTTTGCTCAACATGTTCAGGTGCAGAAGTCACTGGGTTTAAATGATTATTCGCCCGTTCCATAAAACATAAAATACCATAAAAATGGTGCGGATGAAAGGACTTGAACCTTCACGCCCAGAGGGCACTAGCTCCTAAGGCTAGCGTGTCTACCAATTCCACCACATCCGCGTGAGCTGATCTAAGTATTTTAGCCAACTTATTTATAAAACGCCAACTGTCCATCCCCATAATCTTTAACTTCGAGACATGCCATATCTTCAAGCGCCGGTAGTTCTTGTCTGCCAGGCCAAGACAACACAAGAGTACCGCCCGGAACAAGATAGAAAGGCAACTGACTAATATCTTTTACAGATAGTCGATCATACGGTGGGTCGGCCATGATGAGGTCGAAACGCACTCCACTTTTGCTATTCAGCCAGCTTGAAAGATTCATTTTCCCGATATGCAGTGCCCCTGAAAGACCAAGCAACTGGCTATTACTCATTATGGTCTGCTGTGCCCGCCGATCGGAGTCAATCGCATACACACTGGCAGCCCCACGACTCAGCGCTTCAATACCGAGAGCCCCGCTCCCTGCATATACATCTAACACCTTGAGCCCTTCTATATCCCCGAGCACTGAGAACAGTGCACCACGCATCTTGTCGCTCATAGGGTGAGTACGATGACCGCCCGGACTGGCAAACTGGCGACCCTTGAGGCGCCCCGCAATTACTCGCATAAAGCCTTCCTAATTAAGATTGGTAACGTTATTAAGCTTTTTTACCATCTTAGCGATGTGCCTATAGTGTAGCAAGTCTTCTCCGCGCGCAAAAAAGCCTTCTGCAGCAGCTCGAACTTCAGCTAGCAGGCGACTATCCGTGAGCGGAACTAGCCTCAGGTCAAGCGCACCGTGCTGCGCCGTGCCATACACTGCGCCAGGACCTCGCAGTTGCAGGTCAAGCTCTGCTAACTTAAAGCCGTCACTGAGAGTCTCAAGGGCCCTTAAGCGCCGGCTCGGGGGACCTGATCCCTCTCCCACCAGATAACAATACCCCTTTTCTTGTCCGCGACCGACCCTTCCTCGCAATTGATGCAACTGCGCAAGCCCGAAACGCTCCGGCTGCTCGATTAACATAATGGTCGCATTAGGAACATCGACACCAACCTCAATCACGGTGGTGGTCACTAAAATATCCAGCTCGTGGCGCACGAACTTTTTCATGACAGCAGTTTTATCAGCCGCCTTCATGCGCCCATGGAGCAACCCGACACGACGGTGTGCAAAGGTACGCGCCGAGAGGCGTTCGTACATCGATTCAGCGGCATTGTCTTCCTGTTCAGTGCCGCTAATAAGCGGGCAGACGACGAACATTTGTCTCCCGGCCGCAAGCTGTGTATCGACCTCATGGTAGAGCTTATCCCGACCAGCCGGGGGGACGACTTTCGTAACAATTGGCTGGCGTCCCAACGGCTTCTCCCCGAGTATACTTATGTCCATTTCCCCATAGATGGTGAGCGCCAGGCTGCGTGGAATCGGCGTAGCGCTGAGACTGAGTACATGCGGCATATGTCCGGCTTTAGCGATCAGTTTCTTGCGCTGCTCGACACCGAAACGCTGTTGTTCATCAATAATGACAAGCGCCAGGTCGTGCATATCTACCTTCTCTTGAATAAGCGCATGGGTACCGACAAGAAAGCCTACCCGTCCCTTTTTAAGGGCTGCCCGCAAACGCGTCTTCTCTACCATGGTGAAACTGCCGACCAACAATGCCACCTTATCTGCCATGCCAAGAGGCATAAGCAAGTCATGAAAGGTCTGAGCATGCTGTCGCGCAAGTAGTTCAGTCGGAGCCATACAGACCACCTGCCGGTCTGTAGCGAGCGCCATCACTGCCGCCATAGCAGCTACCGCCGTTTTTCCTGAACCAACGTCCCCCTCTAATAAACGATTCATTGGCTCTGTGCGCCCAAGATCCTGATAAATGCTCCAGGTTGCCTTACGCTGTGCATCTGTCAGCTGAAATGGCAGATGAGCAACAAAGCGACGAGCCAGCTGAAGATCAAATGGTATCGGCACAGCCCGCTCACTTTGATTGGCCCGCTTATTTATGAGACTGGCAAGCATGAGGTAAAAAGCTTCTTCAAATCCTAGTCGCCGTTTGGCTGCCTCAAGTTCTTGGTCAGAGACAGGAGCATGGAGTGCAGCTAGAGCCGGTCCTCGACTCATTAGCTTATACTCTTCAATTAGCCAGTCCGGCAAGGTCTCAGGCATATCTGCAGTCAGCGGTAATACTTGTTGTACGACTTTACGTAACTGCCGTGAAGAAACCTGTTTACTCTCCCTATAAACCGCCAGGATACGAGCGGTATGGAGTGGCATGTCACTAGCCATTTCAACACTGGGACTGGCAATTGCAAAATGCTGCCGGCGCAGCTCATACTGGCCCGAGATGTAGTACAGCTGGCTCCGCTTGAGACTTCCAGCCCGATAAGATTGATTAAACCAGATGAGACGCACGCTGCCGCTCTTGTCCTCCGCGATCGCCTCAGTAATATGCATACCCCGGCGAACATAGCGACCGCTCACGTGTTTAATCTTCGCCTCAATTGTCACACTGCCCGGCTTCAGGTCTTTAATAGCTGTAACGTGGGAATAGTCTTCATACCGCCTCGGGTAATAGCCTAAAAGATCACCGGCCGTTTTAAGTCCCATGTCTGCATAATACTGAGCTAAGCGTGGGCCGACACCTTTCAGTTCTCCTATCGGGCTAGTGAGCTTCATAATATGTAGTATACGTGAGAGAAATCTAGCCGATGGTCTCTAGCTTCTTAAGGCGTGTTTGCTGCTTCTTGAGCAACCACCCCTGCGTTTTCAGCACACTGTAGCAAAGCTGACTATCTTTTTCCAGACGACTCACAATTGCCTTAACTTCGTTAAGCTCGGTTGGCATGACTTGAAGGGCTTCAAGCAGCTCGATTATCACCGTAAGACGATCTGCGGAAAACATTCGCTCGGACATAGCACACGCATTATATGAGCGGGGAAGATCAAGGGCAATTTAGACACAGTACGTTTAATATTTATTTAATATTTACTCTTAGGTAAGCTCAACCAGTAAAGTATCCTTATATGCCTTGCCGCGGCGGACAAGCATGCGACCGGACTTTCCGAAGTCTTCTTGACTGAGTTTCTCGTGGACGAACCGCTGGCCATTGACGCTGATGGCGTTTTGAGCAATCAATTGACGGGCTTCAGTCTTTGATGAAGACAATCTACCTTGAACAAGCACATCAACCAGCAGACTGTTGGCTGCAACCTCAACGGCAGGAATTTCTTTACGCAGTTCATCGAGCAGCTCCGCCTGAGTGACTGTGCCGATCGCTACTTTACCAGTTAAAATGTCAGTTACTACGCGGGCAACCTCAGTACGTTCAACGCCATGCACAATCTCTGTCACAGCAACTGCTAGTGCCAATTGGGCAGGTCGAGACCCCGGATCCTGGCGCTGCTGGGTCATCAGCGCATCAATCGCTGCCTTGTCTAGATCAGTAAAGATTTTAAGGTGTGTTTCAACTGCATCATCAGGCTGATTGACCCAAAACTGATAAAACTGGGTCGGGCTTGTCTTCTCTGGGTCAAGCCAGATCGCCCCAGCTTCCGTCTTGCCGAACTTCTGACCGGAGACAGGATTCACGATGAGGGGAGCAGCGTAAACATGCGCCTCACCGGTAGTAACACGCCGAATTAAGTCAACACCGGCTATACTATTGCCCCATTGATCGGAGCCGCAGAGTTGGAGCGTCACCTGCTTATCCTGGTAAAGTCTCAAGAAGTCATAAGCCTGAATTAATACGTAGGAAAACTCAGCGTAGCTTATGCCATTGCCTCCCTCGCCAAGACGGCTGCTAATAAATTCACGGCCGAGCATCTGGGCCAGCGACACATGCTTACCGACACCTCGCAAGAATTCCAAATAGTGCATGTCTTTGAACCAGTCGTAGTTGTCGACAATCTCAAACGGAAGGCTGCTAAACAGCCGCTCATACTGAGCTATGAGCTTGCTCTTGTTGGCATTCACCGCCTCCAAAGATATCAACTCTCTCTCTTGCGCTTTGCCGTCAGGGTCACCAATCAGGCCAGTTGCGCCGCCAACTAACAGTACCGCTTTGTGCCCGTGCTTAATAAAGTGTCGCACCAGCATGATTATCGCCAGGTTGCCAACCGTCATCGAGTCAGCGCTCGGATCTACACCCCAGTAAAAGGTCACCGGTTGTCCATTAAGCCGAGTCTCTCCTCCGTCCGGATATGTCGTCTGATGTAAAAAGCCACGCCAATCGAGCTCTTCTGTCAGTTTCATGGTAGTAGTATAGCGTACTTACCGCCATAAGCTGTGGCTTGAACAAAATTAACATTTACACAGCCATAAATATGCCTGCTTAAAAAAACATTTGCTATACTAACAATAGCTTTTTAAGAGAGGATCGTTCACTATGGCTAGGAGTAATGGTCGTCGAAGTCACCGCAGCATGCGCAATGCCACTATTACCACTAAGAGTGGCCGTAGTATTAAGCTTAACCAAACCCTGAGCGACCGCAACAAAGCCCGACGAGCAGAGCGCCAAGCCGCTAAAGCCGCTTACTTGAGTACTCTCCCTAAAGATCGCTGGAAGCGCCTCGCCTACCGCTTCCAGCCAAAACATTTATACCACTACTGGTTTAGCCAGGAAGGTGCCTACATGGCACTCAAGATCATTGGCGCCTGTATAGTAGCCTGCTTCTTCTTGACTATCGGTCTCTTTGCATACTACCGTCGTGACCTGCCGGTAATCAACAATCTCTCTGATCAAAATCTCGGAGGGAGCGTCAGATACTATGACCGGACGGGCAAGGTGCTTCTCTGGCAAGACTATAACGCCATCAAGCGCATACCGGTTAAAAGTAATCAGATCTCAACGTATATGAAGGATGCAACGGTTGCGATTGAAGATAAGAACTTCTATACGGAGGGTGCATTTGACATTCGAGGCATCATACGTGCAGCTGTCCATGACGTCTTTGGCGGCGGCAGCACGCTCGAGGGGGGATCCACCATTACCCAACAAGTAGTTAAACTGAATGAAAATTGGACAGACAACCGAACTATTACGCGTAAAATTAAGGAGCTCATACTAGCCGTTGAGCTCGGTCGGCAATACTCAAAGAGTCAGATCTTAACGGCCTATCTCAATATTGCACCGTATGGCGGTATTGAATACGGCGTACAAAGTGCTGCTGAAGACTATTTCCATATCAGTGCAGCCAACCTGACATTACCCGAAGCGGCTATGCTTGCAGCTATACCACAATCGCCAGCCTACTATTCGCCATATAGTAGCCCCCGTTGGAACTCCGCTGCTGCTCCAGGTACATTTGGCGAAAAGGCTCTACTCAGCCGCCAGCATTACATCTTGGATCAAATGGTACAGCAGCACTACATCACCCAAGCCCAAGCCAATGCTGCCAAAACAGTCAACGTTTTAGCCCTCATTCACCCGCTCCAGTCAAAGTATCAGAATATTATAGCGCCGTACTTTGTCCTCGCCGCGAAGCATCAGCTCGACCAAACGTATGGACCGAGAACCGTTAGGAGAGGCGGCTGGAAAGTAATCACCACTCTCAGTCTCCCTCTTCAGAAATATGCCGAACAAGATGTTGCCGGCAACACTGCCAATGTCGCCTCAGTCGGCGGGGACCAACAGGCTATGGTGGCTGAAAGCGTTAAGACCGGTCAAGTGGTCGCTCAAGTTGGCGGAGAGAACTTCAATAATCCGGTAGACGGACAGATAGACTATGCGTCAACGCTCGTTTCCCCCGGCTCTAGCATGAAACCGTTTATGTATACCGCCCTTATTCAAGACAATAATAACGTAGGAGCCAGTTCTGTATTCTATGATGTTCAACAACCGCTACCAGGATACCCCTGCACCAATAAGACCCAGCCAACAGCGACAAGTAATGGCGGGAATTGTTTGTGGGACGATAATTTCACCTACCCCGGTCCGGAAACGATTCGCTACGCCCTCGGTGGTTCCCGTAATGTACCGGCTGTGAAGGCCTCATATGAAGCACTACCGGGTGACACCAGTCCAGATTTCATAAAATCTGAAGATAAATGGATTGGTATGGCAAACCAAGCCATAGGCTATCCCAATGCCTACGCCTGCTATAAACAAGGTGCAAACCTTTTAACAGCCGGTAAGTCTCAACAAACCCAGTGCTATGGTTCATCGGCAATCGGCGGAGGCTATATTGCCCTCGATCATGAGGTAAATGGAGATGTGACCTTAGCCCGACTCGGTAACGCCATACCGCAAACATATATCCTCAATATTACCGACTCAAGTGGCCGAACAATTTACCAGTGGCATCAGCCTAAGGGCAAACAAGTCTATGCTCCTGACGCAGCTTACATAATTAACTCCATTCTTGATGACCCGAGAGCAACTTACCTATTCTCCTATCAGAAGTTCCAACACTATAACGGCTGGGACATTGCGGTAAAGACCGGCACAGAAAACCAAAATGACAACGGCGTGATGACTGCCTGGAATACACAATACGCCGTCATTGGCTTTGCCGGCTACCACACTTTGGATAAACCGCTCAAAGAGGGCTTCTTTGAAGACATTACCGAGCCGATAACCAGAACGTGGCTGGAGCAAGCGCTCAATGCCCTGCACACCAAACCAATTAACTGGGTACAGCCAAAAGGCATTAAAGTCTTGCCTGGCTTTGTGCAACAAGTATCGCCCGGTTATGGAGCTCGGGTTCCGGGACCGAAATACGACCTTTACCCTTCTTGGTATGTAGGCGGCGGGAGTTCCAGCACCGACACTATCGATAAGGTCTCTGGGCTTCTGGCTACAAGCTGCACACCGGCACTTGCGAAAGAAACTATCTCAAGCGGAGGGTCGGCGAGCGACTGGAACATAGATATTTTCCACGGCGGTACCGCTAATATCGGCACACCTACTCATGTCAGCAGTAGTGAAAACCTGTCTAAATACGATAATGTCCACAACTGCAACGACAGTCCACCGGCAGTTCATCTAAGCGCACCGGCTACTTGTACCAATACCTGTACTATTAGCGCCACTGTAACACAAGGCACGCATCCCCTGAGTAGCCCCCAATATCCACAGTTCCCTGGTCAAGTCGATATCACCTTAAATGGCACCAAACTTTATAGCGCTTATGTCAGCAGCTCACCGAGCTCGGTATCGTTTACCTATACGCCCAGGTCGTCGGGCAGCGGCACACTCAAAGCGACCGTAACGGATAGTGTCTTGTATCAAGGGACTGCTTCCCAGGCCTTTAGTTACGTATCGCAGAGTCCCATTAGCATTAGTAATCCCCAAAATTACCAAACGGTCAGCGCGAGCGGAACCACCAATGTCAACTGGTCAGGCGGCGGCGGTACCTACTCCGTAAGCGTTTCAGGCGGCGGTATCGGCTGTCCTGCCACAACCAACACCTCTTGCGGGGTAACATTCCCCAGCCCAGGCCTCTATGCCATTGATGTAACAGATAACAGGGGCGATACGCCCGGCAGCGTAACCGTTACTGCTCAGTAGCCGCAGGGCGCCCTCAATCTTTTTCAAGAAATTGGTTTAAGGCTTCGCGCACATTTTTTGCGCCATACAGCCCGGCTAACTGCTTCTTTGCGCCTGATGCAGGGCCTATGCCCCCTTTAAAACCGAGCTTTCGGGCTTCAGCCAGGCGCTTTTCTACATACGGGACGTGCCGGACTTCACCGCTTAAGCCCACCTCACCGAACACGACTGCGTTTTGCCTCAACTGCAATCCCTTGGCTGCAGAACCAATTGCCAGACATATGGCAAGATCGGCCGCCGGTTCACGTAGCTGAATACCGCCAACAATGTTTATATAAATATCCTGGCCAGTAAGTCGCAGCTTGGTTCGCCGTTCCAGCATGGCGATTAATAAGTTCAGCCGGTTTAGATCAAAACCGCTCGCAGTCCGCTTAGGATATCCGTAACTTGTGGGATTAACGAGCGCCTGGACTTCGACGAGGAGCGGACGGCTGCCCTCCATTGTTGCAAGCACGATTGACCCATCGCTGACCTGCCGCTCAGCAAGTAATGCCGCCGAAGGATTTTCCACCAATTGCAGGCCCTTGTCTGTCATCTCCAAAATAGCAGTCTCAAGCGTAGAACCGAAGCGGTTCTTACTGGCCCTCAGCACTTTGAAACCGCCATAGCTATCACCCTCAAGCTGCAGTACCGTATCAACTAGATGCTCTAAGACCTTCGGACCGGCAATTGACCCTTCTTTCGTCACGTGACCCACAAGCAAAAGCGCTGTGTCAGTCTGTTTGGCAACCTGCGTCAATAGATTTGTGCTATTAGTAATCTGCGACACCGTACCGGCGGGTGAGCTAATGGCCGCACAACTGATTGTTTGGATAGAATCCACAATCACAAGCCTGAAGTTATTGCCAGACATGGTCGCGGCTATATCTTCAGCGCTATGGGTAGTTGCCAGCTGCAATTTAGTACTGTGAGCACCAAGTCGTGTCGCCCTGAGGCCAATCTGGTGCGCCGATTCTTCGCCACTTACATAAAGTACCGGTGCCTCCTTAGCTACCCGGTCTGCAAGCTGCAGCAGCAACGTACTCTTGCCGATACCCGGCTGTCCGGCAATAAGGTTGACGCTGCCCGCGACAATACCGCCACCAAGTACATAATCCACAGCGCTCATGGATATTATCCTTGTTTGATCATGGGTGCGACTTTGTCTCAAGTCCTGCACTTTAAGCACGCGGCCGGTGGTGACCGCACTCGCAAGCTGAGCTGTACTCAGTTGTTCCTCAAGGCTATTCCACTGCCCACACTCTGGGCAACGCCCGCTCCAACTGGCACTGATATATCCGCATTGGCTGCAGACGTATCGACTGGTTGGTTTCTTCGCCACGTTTCTCTCTTTGCCTCCGTATAGCTACAGTGTACCATCCCTTTTTAAAAGATACTCTCTTTAAGTCGCAGTCTTCGCTACCGGCTTAACTCGAGTATCGAGAGCCGAAGCAAGTGTAGTCAGCTGTCCGGCAACCTTGTTGCGGCTGACTACGAGTTGGTTGTATTGACTAACGAGACTTTCCACGGTTGAAACCTGAGCGTTATATGCGTCAACTGCAGCGTTATAGGCGGGCACCGCAGCGTTATAGGCGGAGATGTTGCCTTGCGACCGCAAGCTGTCCAAGCTGGTAGTTTGCGTATTCAAACTACTTAATTCATTCGTCATCTTGCTCTCCAGGGCATTTATCTGGCTTTCCCATTGACGAAGCTGGGCGTCGTCTTTATGAATAGCCTGCTCTCTGGCAGTAAATTCGCCTTGGTAACGCATTTCATAGCTCACGATCGCCTGACGATTGGTAAAGTATTTTTTATAGTAGTTATTGAGAGCAGCGGGCAGATGTGCGATTTCAGTTCCAAAGGTACAGCTCATCTCGTTGAGAACATACCCTGGCTCTGTTTTCTGATAGAGCTTAACCTCAGCCTGGACACGCGCATTGGTCAATCCGTGATGATAGTATGCGAGCAGCTCATTATCTAATTTCGTACGCTCGGAACTACTAAGTCGGGCGTAGACCGCATGGAGTACCTCATGAGCCGCTGTCACCTGTTGGACCCCATATAGAGTGGGGTCGGTCACCGCATAAATAAAGATGCCGTCTTGGTTTGAATGGTAACAGCCAATCACGATTGTATTCTCATTTTCTGGACACTTAGCCCGAAAACTGGTGACTGTCGGCAGAAGCTGCGGACGATTCAAGTAAAACAGATGCCGAGTGTAGGCTGTCATCGTGTCTTCGTTAGCCAGCGTTACTACGTTCGTCGGCGCGTCATACCCGAGCAGGCGGACCCAGTCAATAATACCCTGGAGGTTGTATACGAACACAGCCGCAATCGCCAGCCAAACAAGCACGATCACTACAAACAGCCGATGGCTTTTTGTAATATGCTGAGGCGGGTAGGTTGCCTGCTTTGGCGGCTCAACCGCCGGGTTTTTGTTATTCGTTGGTAATGGCATACTCAAGTGCGCCTTTTTTGTTGGTCGCTACTTGAATAATATCACCTCTCACGTATTTGTCATCGAGTAAACTCAGTGACAACTGATCCTCAATAGTGTCCTGGATCAAGCGCCTGAGCGGCCTCACACCGTTATGGGCGTCGTAGCCATGATCTAAAAGATACTGCTTGGCACCCGCAGTGAGCTGGACGCTGATACCTTTTTTCTGCAGACGAGCACGTAGTTCATCAATCTGCAGATCAATAATCCGGTAAATGTCCTTTTTGGTCAGAGAGTGAAAAACAATGGTCTTATCGATACGGTTCAGTAGCTCCGGGCGCAGTATTTTCTTCAGCTCATCGAGAACGAGACTCTCATTAGCCTTATGTAAGTCCTCAAGATCTTTCATATCCGAGTCATTCTTTACGTGGAAACCAAAGTTTGCTTCTTTTTGCAACTTCTCCGCCCCGATATTGCTCGTCATGATCACAATGGTATTGGTAAAGTCAATCCTTCGCCCCTTGGCATCCGTCAGATAACCATCCTCCAAGATCTGCAAAAGCATATTAAAAGCATCCGGGTGTGCTTTCTCAATTTCATCAAACAAGACCAAGCTATATGGCTGTCGGCGAATTTTATCAGTCAATTGACCACCATCTTCATAGCCGACATAACCAGCCGGCGCACCGACTAAGCGGGCAACATTGTGGTGCTCGCTGAACTCGCTCATGTCAATCTTGACGAGTGCACTCTCGCTGCCAAAAAACTCACGAGCCAGAACTCGAGCCAGTTCGGTCTTGCCTACTCCGGTTGGACCGAGAAAAATAAATGAGCCTATTGGCCGCTTCTCACTACCTATGCCGCTGCGGTTACGTCTGATCGCTTTGGCGACTGCACTGACCGCTTCCTTCTGTCCAATGACATACTTACTCAAGGTCTTCTCGAGTGTCAGCAGATACTTAGCCTCACTGCGAATAACCTTACGAACCGGTACGCCTGTGATGCGAGCAACGACGTCAGCCAGGTCTTCGCTGCTGACCAAGAGGCGTTTCTTCTCCTTGCGGGTCGCATGTAAAGCCCGAAGCTTCTCATTAATCTGTGAGGCCCGAGTCTTGCCGCGGGCGGCGCGTTCATAATCTTCGCCATCAACCGCTTCTTCAATTTGGGCATTAACGAGTTTTAGCTCTTTCTGCAAGGCCCGCACTTCCGGAGATGTCTTGCCCTTGTCCACACGAAGATGAGCCGACGTCTCGTCAATAAGGTCGATTGCTTTGTCCGGCATGTAACGGTCATTTAAATAACGTTTTGCGAGCATGGCGGCGTCTTCGAGCACTTCATCGCTCAATGTTACCCCGTGAAAAGCCTCGTAGTGCCCCCTTAATCCTTTTAGGATAGCTACCGTCTCTGGAACAGTAGTTTCCGGAACCTGTATCGGCTGAAAGCGGCGCTCAAGTGCTGCATCTTTCTCAATATGCTTGGTATATTCATTTGTTGTAGTCGCCCCGATTAGCTGCATCTTCCCTCGTGCTAGAGCAGGCTTTAAGATATTACCGGCATCCATAGCTCCTTCGGCGGCACCGGCACCGACTATGAGGTGCAGCTCGTCAATAAAGACAATAGTCCGGCTGTCTTTCTCGAGTTCATTCATCACTTTCTTCAGACGTTCTTCAAACTCACCACGATACTTGGTGCCTGCAATCATACCAGCTAGATCAAGCACCACAATCCGCTTATCCAAGAGTCCGTCGGGAACGTCTTCAGCCACAATCCGCTGAGCCAAACCTTCAACAATAGCGGTCTTGCCAACTCCCGGCTCCCCGATTAATACCGGATTATTCTTCGTGCGGCGGTTTAAAATGGTAACCACTCGGCGGATCTGGTTATCCCGGCCGACGACCGGATCAAGCTTACCTTGACGCGCCATATATGTCAGATCCGTACCAAAGAAGTCCAGAGTCGTCTTCTTAGGAGCTTTTTTGCCACGCGTCTTGCCGTCACCACCCACAAGCTGCTCTTCATATTGCTGATGGTTTAAGAATTGCTCAAGCTCGCCTGTCAGATTGTCGACGTTAACATTCATGTCGCGCAGCAAAATGGTAGCACGTGCATTCTTTTGAGAGAGGATGCTATAGAGAATGTGTTCCGTACCGCAGTAATCCTGATCATAATCTTGCGCCACGTCATAAGCCATTTTGAGGGTTAGCTTGGCAGTTTCACTTAAGCCTTTGGCGCCGCCAACATTAATAACGAGGGTCTTCGGCGTCATATTAAGTGCCAAACGAGCCCGATCGAGCGTAATACCGGCGTTATCTAAAATCTTTGCCCCCATACTGCTATCCTGAGCCAGCACTCCGAGCAGCAAGTGTTCTGTGCCAATGTATGCACTCCCGAAGCTGCGAGCGATAGCGTCTGCATGCTTTAAGCTTTGCAGGGCATTGTTTGTGAGGTGATTAAGAAATTCTTGAAAATCCGGCGTATTTGGCATCATATATTCTTATTCTCCTTAACTAATAGTAACGGCTTTTAGCTTGCCTGTGTGTGGTAATTAGCCTATATACATAATACCACCTAGCACTCTAAGGTCAAGAGTGCTAATTAGCAACATTGCGTATTTTATGTCTATATGGTATTGTATGCATCATGTCTGCCGAGTCTCCCTCGCCATCCCGAAATTATCCTTATACTTACTTGCCCCTGCGAGATAAAAATATCAGTTTAAGTCCGCATGGGTTTTTAGAGTACATGGAAAGAAGCATTACTCCTACCATGCTTTTAAGTAACCGCATTGCCCAGGCTGAGCTGGACACAATTCTCAAACAACGTTTCTACCGCGGACCAAAAATACAGCAGCTGCAACCTGAAGGTATAAATAAGCCTATTAAATTTGATCAGGAAATGGATCTTGGCAAAATCCATAACCCAATTCGCACCATTGAACTACAGTTTAGTGGAGAAGACGGGGAGTATCTCAGCAGTATTTTTATTGATGACGCCTTTAAACTGAGAGAGTCCGATAAGAAGCACTATTATTTTTTCATGCAAGGTCTCCCCGAAAAAGATAAGCCACCATATTTACGCCCATCTGATATAGTCTCCTCGGGCATACACAAGCGTGTACTTACCCTGAAGGCACGGGAGCGTATAAAAACAGACCTCGATATAAATGATGCAACCATAAATTGGCTTCAGTACAATTGCGACCCTACACTCGATGAATACCAGAGTAGCGTTTATACTCCATTTAATGTACCCCTTGAGCGCGTACCTGTTTTAGGTGGTCCCGCCGAGCACTTCAATTCTGTGGAAAATGCGTGGGAACCATCGGGAGGGATATATGTCCCTGGGCTGAGGGAACGGGCAGTTATTTTCGTGAAGGGCGCGTTAAGGACCGTGATGGAGACCGCACTTTACCGTGAGCAAGAAGCAGAAAGCTTCTAGAAAACACCTTGCCTTCTCAGGCGCATTCGATCAATTAGACTAAACTTCACGCACGTCGCAGCCAATAAAGTGGCGCCCAACACTTAAGGAGGCTCGGAGTGTTGAGTATCCCCCTGCTGCCGGATCAACTACAATATCCCCGGCATTCGTCACTGCTTCAATCAACCGGGCTTGCAGGTGCAAGGGCTTAGCGTGAGTATGATTGCGTCCACGATTTTCAATCTTTTCTGACCACACATCGGGGATATTATGTAACTTCCAGACACCCTTCGCTCTAACCGGAGGTTTCTGTAGTATCACTAAGTATTCACTGCAGCGTCTTGTTCTGTAGCCCATACCCATGCGTTGTTTATCCCATGTAATCATATCCACCAATTGTAGGTGTGTGTCGTTGATGAAATCGCTGACTTGGCTGCTCGCGACTATGTACTTGTCCACCCATAGCAGCAAGTGCCCGCTCGGCATGAGAACACGTTCAATATGTAAAATAAACTCGGCAATCAGCTCGTCTGTCATTTGGGGCAATTCGCTCCGCTTGCGCCCTCTCAGAACACCCTCATTACCATAAGACTGCTTATCTAATATACTCCGGTATTGAGGGTCAAAGAAAACGAGGGGCAGGGAACTTGCCGGCAACTTCTGCAGCAGCGTTCTTCCGTCCATTTTCTGGGGTGAATCAAATGCTAACCCCGTCACGTTCAGCGTCGGCTGCGTTATCACCCGTCGCTGCCCGAATACTGCTGTCTTTCTACTCGTAGCCTTCTCTTTGATGCCCGGTTTATTCGCCATGCTCTTCAATGGCTTCAAGCAGTGAACTCTCGAGTTCGTTCTTCTTCTTTAGCTTTGGCTTCTTCGGAAGTTCGGTAGTCACCACCTTACCACCACCTGGCGACTCCTCTGTCTTTTCATGCACTGGCGTCTTATCCGCTTCGATATCAAGCTCATAGCCCGTGAGTTTACTGGCCAGCCGGACGTTTTGTCCGGCCTTACCGATTGCGATACTAAGCTGATCCTCGGGAACAAGAACGCGGGCCTTTTTCACTTTCTCATCGACAATCACCTTACTTACATTGGTGGGACTGAGTGCTTGGGTAATGTAATCGACAGGGTTGTCTGCCCAGACAATGATATCAATCTTTTCCTGCTCTCCAACCTCTGATACCACTGCGTTGACACGGGTACCATGACCGCCAACAAAAGTGCCGACAGGATCAACACCTGGCACGTTGCTGGCAACCGCAATTTTGCTGCGCACGCCGGCCTCGCGCGCAATACCCTTAATCTCAACCGCGCCGCCTTCCATCTCTGGTACCTCGGCTCGAAACAGCCACTCAATAAACTCTTTATTGCCGCGGCTGACCACCAATTGCGGGCCCCGAAAGCCGCGTTCTACATCCTTGAGGAAAACTTTCAGGCGTTGTCCGGGGTAATAGCGCTCACCCTGTATCTGCTCGCTGCGAGGCATAATACCCTGGGCCTTGCCAAGATCAATACGCACAATATTGCCTTCCGCACGAGCCACTGTCGCATTGATAACAGTGCCGATTTTGTCTTCATACTCAGCCATGACGATCTCCCGCTCGGCCTCTCTCAGGCGCTGCAAAATAACTTGTTTAGCCGTCTGGGCAGCAACCCGGCCGAAATTCTCCGGACGTTCATGTACCTCAACACTGTCTCCAATCTTAACATTCTTGCGGTGTACGCTCGCATCTTTAAGACTAATCTGATAAGCCTGATGCTCGACCGTCTCGACAACGTCCTTGGAGACATAGACGTCAATGTCTCCGGTATTTAAGTTCATATTAACCCGGATTTCCTGCTCCCGATCACCGTAATCCCGGCGATATGCTGCCGCCAGTGCCTGCTCCACCACTTCTTTCACGCTATCTTCAGGTAAGTTCTTCTCCTCGGCAATTGACCGGATGGCCACTGCCAGTTGTTTCATGTCTAAATCCATATTTTTTCCTTATCCTTTCTTTCTAAAACAACTCATACTGAATGAAAAAATCCGACCGCTTCGGCCGGATCAACTATGGTGTATTGTAGCTGAACTCGCATCGCCGCGTCAATACTTGCCTGATCGTTTTAAGATAAATCCTCACGATGTGCGGTTATAAGACTAGGCGACTTCATCACTCGGAGGTGTCAAAACAGTCTGGCAAAATGCAATAAATCTCTGTTTCGCCAAATCTTTCTTTGTGCGCGTATCAAAGCAAGTATACTGACCGTACACAACCCCAACATGCGCTCTGGCAAGAGTACGCAGCATCATTGGCAAGGCATTCAACTTCAAACCAATTCTTTCTGCGCCACTCCTAAAGTCACCTTGGCCTTTGACCAGATATGGCTCAGGACTCCATTTGAGCACTGCTCTAAAATTCGCTCGTAACGTACTCAGGTTTATGTCATTATCTTTCCCGAAACGATCAATAGTATCAAAACCTACCATGAGCGTCTCTTGACCCCCCTCGTCTCTATGCACGTCAACATACCGGGGATTATGAGTTGGAGTTTCTTTTGGAACTCCACTTTTGGCTGCATGTATGTCCCAGTTAGGCCCCGAAGGAATCTCGGAAAAATTACTCGATGGCAGAGGCATTTTGACTTCATAGGCACCGCTCACTGATTGTTCAAACCTCAGGCCGCCAGCAAGTGCCTTGTTACATACCAGCTCTGCAATGTGATCACAGATGCGGTTGGACTGAGCCTCATCCAAGATTCCGTTAAGTTGTTCTACCTCATTCATTAAATCAATAATAACATGATTGTTAATGTTGTCAAATAGATAGATGTTGTCAGCCCACATCGCCTTAGGCTACACTGTACAGATGGCAAAACAAGTTCCCCGGTTATATGAGCAGTTCCAACCAGAACACTATATTTTGCACATGAAGCCGGACGCTCAGTCCATGCGCTTTGAGGGCAGTGTCACCATTAAAGGCTATAAGCGCGGCCGCCCCACCAAGCGCCTGACTCTGCATCAAAAAGAACTGAAGATTAGCAGCGCCAGCATTACCAGGCACCAAAAGAACGAAGATCAAACCATTGACATTATTCGCATTAACCATCATGGGGGCTATGATGAAGTCCGCCTACACACCAAAGAACTTCTACCTGCTGGCAGCTACAGTGTCACCTTACACTTCTCAGGCTTCATCACCAGACCTATGCATGGTATCTATCCATGTTTTTTCAAGCACGATGGCCAGGAGAAAACCCTTATCGCTACCCAGTTCGAGAGCCACCACGCCCGAGAAGCATTCCCTTGCATCGATGAACCAGCCGCAAAAGCAACCTTCGACCTTACCATCACCGCGCCAGCTAACCAGACCGTACTCGCCAACACATTAGTCAAAGACAAGCACATAGAGAATCACGACCAGCAGGTAGTTACCTTTGTCACGACACCGAAGATGTCAACCTATCTGCTTGCCTTCGTCATTGGGGACTTGCACAGCGAAGAAGGAAAGACCAAGGACGGAACACTAGTGCGCAGCTGGGCCACCGTCGCCCAACCCCAAAGCCATCTGTCCTACGCAACTACGGAAGCCATCAAAGTGCTTGAGTTCTTCACTGACTACTTCAAGACTCCTTTCCCTTTACCGAAACTGGACCAGGTTGCCCTGCCGGACTTTGAGAGCATGGCCATGGAAAACTGGGGACTCATTACCTTTCGTGAAGTCGGCCTCTTGGCAGACCCAATTAATCGTTCCCTCTCCGGTGAACAGCTCATTACATTGGTTATCTCTCATGAACTCTCACACCAGTGGTTTGGCAACCTTGTCACCATGCGTTGGTGGGACGACTTATGGCTCAATGAGAGTTTTGCCTCCATCATGGAAAACATCGCCCCTAATGCTCTGCATCCGGACTGGCACCAGTGGGAAGAGTTTGCAACCAGCCGCGTGCTCAGCTGTTCACACCGGGATATATATAAGGACGTGCAGTCAGTTGCTGTTGACGTTAAGCACCCCGATGAAATCATGACACTATTTGACCCCGCCATTGTCTATGCCAAGGGTGCCCGCCTACTCACCATGCTTTATGACTATCTCGGAGAAGATACCTTCCGGGCTGGGCTCGCCTACTATTTCAAGCATCACGCTTACTCTAACACCTCTCGACACGACCTTTGGCAGGCCCTGAGCCACGCCAGCAAACAGGACATTTCTCACCTCATGACTCCGTGGCTACAGCAATCCGGTATGCCACTCGTACGCCTCAAACGAGACGCTAAAGGGCTGCACCTCAGTCAAAAACGATTTCTGATGGACGGGGAAGATACAACATCGCTTTGGCCAATTCCGTTACTGACAGATGAAGCCCTCACACCTGCAATTTTTGAAGGCCGTTCGCTCGACATACCCTATAGTCAATCAAAACCCACGCCCATCCTTAATGTCCATGGCGACGGTCATTACGTAGTGAACTATGAAGATCCTGCTGACAGGGACATCGTTCAGGATGCTATAAAAGAGAGAAGCATTGACTCGCGCAGCCGTATTAACCTCTTAAATGATATGCTCCTCCTTGCGCGGGCGGGCGAATATTCACTTAAGACTATGCTCATGCTTATCGCCGAATGCCCCCAGGAGCCACGTGATGCTGTTTGGTCACTATTCTTTAGGACAATTGGGCAGGTGCACACATTAACTGATGGCCATATACCGAGCGAAACACATTTACATCTCTACGAGCGCCACCTGGCCTCGTATTGGTATCCCAAACTCGGCTGGACAGACAAAAAAGATGACGATCCCAATACGAAACACCTGCGAGCTACTATACTTGCCCTCAGTCTGTCGGGCGAGAATCCCGATGCCATTACTTACGCTCTCGATCTTTTCGAGAAGCATGGCAAAGTTGAGAAATTGCCTGCTGAACAACGCGCTATGATCGCCAGCACTGCAGTCCGATTCGGGAAAAAGTCGGCTATACCACAGCTTATAAAAGAGTATGAGACCGGCAATAACCCCGACGTACAGCAAGCTATTACATCGGCACTTTGTTCCACTCGGGACAAGAAAGTTGTCGCTCATATTATAGAGTGGGGCCTTCGTCTCGACGGCCCGGTTCGTCATCAGGATATCGATCATTGGTTTGCGTATCTCATGCGTAACCACTATAGCCGGACTCTCGTCTGGCAATGGCTCACCGAGAACTGGGATAATCTGGCTGACGTCTTTGGCGGGGGGAAGCATATGGACTATTTCATTTGGTATGTTGCAGGCCCACTGTCCACCGCTGAATGGGAGAAAAACTTTAGGGATTTCTTCATTCCGAAGATGGAAGAACCAGGATTGAAACGCAATATATCTATTGCCTTAAATGAGATCGCCACACGAGTAGAATGGCGCAAGCGTGAAGAGCCGGATCTCAGGCTGTATCTCTCAGATATTACACCTTAAAAATTGGTAAGGATTCATAAAATCCGCCCAAAAATATATGGCCCTCTGACACTCCCTTCCCAGCTAGATATGTATGAATGCCTTGCGCTATTGATGAATCTCGGTCAGTCTTGCCGTCAAGATAATTTACGAGACATTAAAACTGAAGACTGCGTAGGAGCGTGGCTCTACCTCAATATGTGCGAGGACAGCTTGACCCTGCCATTTATTTTCTTCTACCCAGAGATCCCGAGCGTGCTCTGCCCACTCTTCTCGTTCGGACATATCCGGGTCACTCAAGTTGCAGCGGACGCTCACAAAATACATAACCTCGTCACGACGAGCAATAATATCCACACTATAGTTAGATTGCTGCCAAAGCAGCTCAATAATCTCATACCCGCGCATCTGTAGATACACCCCGGCTGCTCGCCGGGCGCGCCGATAGATTTCACCCCCGCCCGGATTATACCCTCTTGTCACTCTCGCCTCTCATTGCAGTATTACACTCACTGGCCTAAATGAGCGGCGGTGCAGGACACAGACACCATGACGCACCAAACGCTCATGATGCAGCTTCGTGCCATAGCCAACGTGCCTGTCAAATCCATAGTCAGGGTACTCTTTAGACACTTCCCGCATAAATTGATCACGAGCTACTTTGGCAACAATACTAGCAGCGCTGACTGCCGGTACTTCATAATCTGCCCGAACTTGAGCAACTGCTCTCTTATCAGGTGCTAGAAAGTTATATGAGCCGTCAATAATGATACGGTCAAAAGAGCAACTGATCTCAGCCAGTGCACGAGTCATAGCTAGCCGAATAGCCGCCGTTAGACCGTATTCATCAATGTACTTTGCGTCAACCCAACCAAGACCGATCGCAGCAGCATTGTCATAAATGCGGGGTGCCATTGCTTCGCGCTGTCTTCTTGTCAGCAGCTTTGAGTCGGTGAGTCCGTCCAGCGAGCCTTTTAGCACTACGGCGCCGGCCACTACCGGCCCTGCCCAGCACCCACGACCAACCTCATCGATACCGACAACAATCATAGCCATTATTCTAACAGTCTCAGGGTTTGCTATCTATCTTGAAGTTGTCAGCCTAGAGGCACAAAACGTAACTACTGACTAAGCGTGGCATGGTAAACTGGTTTTAGTCATCTAAAACAAAAACAATTGAACAAGTTAAGCGAAGAACAGATTAAACAAAGGTTAATTGAGGGCCGTAACTACAAACGGCTGTACTTTGAACTGAAAGATAGATTTGACGAGGTTGCAAGCGAGCATAAGAAATGCCCTGAACTAGTGGCAGAACTTGAGTCTAGGCTTGAAACTCAGGCTGCCCAAATAGAGGAATTGCAAGTAATGGTTTTTGGCAGAAAACCAAGGAGTGGGCTGAAGGCCAAAGTTAAAACCGCAGTTAACAAGCAGGTTCGTAGCAATGACTCGTATCGTCGGCCCTTGCCACCAGCCAGCGCCATAACTCACTACGAGCATCATCCCACTACGAATTGCCGCCGTTGCGGCCATGAACTAACGGATAAGGCTGAAGCTATACGCTACGAAGAAGATATTGAACTGGCGGCATTAAATCCCCAGTTAGATATTAAAAAGGTTACCGAACATACCATTGAAACTGGTTGGTGTAGCAAATGTGGCCAATACTCTAGTGCCAAGGATCTAAGAGGCCAAATAGTTACCATTGGCCCTAACGTCAGATCGTTAATTGTCTACCTGGTTAT
>DAHUZY010000012.1 GCA_027314885.1 Candidatus Saccharimonadota bacterium
GGGGTGACACTGTGCTACTACTTGGTAAAGGGCATGAAAAGACCATTGAACGGGCGGATGGCGAACATCCCTGGAATGAAATTTCGTTGGCCCATGAGACATTACGCCGCATCCTTGCTTGACGCATTTTTAGCACTCTGCTACAGTGAGTGCTAGCAGCAGGTGTTTTGTGCGAGAAAACAGCTGCAATATGTACTAAAAAAACCATTAAAGGAGGTATAGGTATTCTTATGAGTACGCCACTACAACCCTTAGGCGACTATATTGTTGCCGTTAATGAAGAGGCAGAGTCTAAAACAGCCAGCGGTTTGTACCTGCCGGATAAAGCCCAAGAGAAGCCGAAGACCGCAAAAGTGGTCGCAGTCGGCCCAAACGCGAAGCAAGTAAAAGAGGGCAGTCGCATTGTCTATAAGAGCTACAGCACGACTGAGGTTAAGGTCGGCGACACTGAATACATACTGGTAAAAGAAGAAGACGTGCTCGCGACAGTTAAATAGAAGGAGGATTAGGAACCTATGGCAAAAAAAGTATTTTATGATGACGATGCCCGGAAGCGGGTGCTCGGGGGCGCTGAAGTCCTCTATAACGCCGTGAAGACCACGATGGGTCCTAAAGGGCGGAATGTAGTGATTAGTAAGTCATACGGTGCTCCGACGGTCACTCATGACGGTGTGACAGTTGCAAAAGGAGTAGAGCTGGCTGATGTTGATGACGAAACGCTCGGCTACAAAGTCGGGGCTGAGCTTATAAAGCAAGCGGCGAGCAAGATGAATGATATTGCTGGCGACGGAACAACCACTGTGACCGTGCTGACGTACCATATCTTAAATGAGGCCAATAAGCTGATTGCTGCCGGCCATAACCCAATGCTGCTGCGCAAGGGGTTGGAAGCTGCTGCCAGCGAAGTAGTGAATCAACTGAATGGCTACACAGAAGATATACAAGGTAAAAAAAGCCGGGTTGCAGAAGTAGCCACTATTTCAGCCGGTGATCCAGAGATTGGCAAACTTATTGCCGATGTAATCGACAAAGTCGGCAAAGACGGTGTCGTAACGGTTGAGGCCGGACAAGGTCTGCATATGGAAAGTGAAGTGGTTGAGGGCTTTACGTTTGACCGCGGCTTCGTCAGTCCTTACATGGTGACCGATACTGCGCGGATGGAGGCAGTCTACGATAAGGCAGCCATAGTGATTACTGATAAGAAGGTCGCGAGCATTCAGGAATTCCTGCCACTGCTTGAGAAGGTGGCTCAGGCTGGCAAAAAGGATCTCGTCCTCATCGCCGAAGACGTTGAAGGTGAGGCGCTCGGTACACTAATACTGAACCGCCTGAAGGGTGTCTTTAACACTGTAGCCGTCAAGGCTCCTGCCTTTGGCGATCGCCGTAAAGATATTCTAAACGATATTGCCATTCTGACCGGTGCTGAAGTAATTACTGAGGACAGAGGCATGTCCTTTGAGAATGTAGACATTGACGTCGTGGGTTCAGCCCGCCGGGTGATTGTCAATAAGGACGAGACGACAATTATTGAGGGTGGCGGTAATCCAACAGAGGTAGCTGCCCGCATTACTCAGATTAATGCGCAGATTGAGCAGGCCGCAAGTGAATACGATAAGGAAAACCTTGAAAAACGGCGAGCTGCACTTTCTGGGAAGGTAGCAGTTATTAAGGTGGGCGGTGCAACTGAAACCGAGATTGAAGAAAAGAAGTTTCGGGTTGATGATGCGGTGCATGCGGTCAAAGCTGCACTCGAAGAAGGTATTGTTCCGGGCGGCGGTGTTACCCTTATCAACCTGAGTGCCAGCCTAAAGCCTCAAAGTAGTGACGACGATTCTGTTGCAGCCGGTAAGCAATTACTCGTGAGGGCTCTTGAACAGCCGTTTCGTATCTTACTGACTAACGCAGGCTTGAACGCAGATGAGTGGCTGCCCCAGGTCAAAGCTGGTAGCAAGAATGGGCAGGGAGTAAATCTGAACAAACCAGATAAGTTGGTTGATCTTAAAGCCAATGGAGTGATAGACCCCACCCGTGTTACTAAGGAAGCGATCCAGAGCGCAGTTTCTATTGCCGGCACATCTATGACTATGGGAGCGTTGGTAGTTGATGTTCCTCAAGAAGAAAAAGCTGATCCAGCTGCTGCCATGGGTGGCGGCATGGGCGGCATGATGTAGCCTACACTTCGGGCTGCTGCGTGAAATAGTTAATTTCGTTAATGATATCAAGCAGAGCCTCGGCCCGTTGCTTGTCTTCGTCAATCGTTTGAGCTACTTGGTATGCTTTGTCAATGAGGGCATAGTTGTCACTCGCCTGAATAATCATCATGAGCGTCTTGAAGCGTTCTTCAGGTGTTTGGTTTAGTTTGTCAATCAGAGGAAATAGCTCTTCAAGCGCTTTATGCTTGATGTCTAAGAGATCTTCATCTGTAGCATCTATTAACGTATTATCGTTATTGCCCTTAGGGTGTGGTACCGGAATGGGCTTGAGCTCCGGTGGTGCTACTGGGTTTTTGCTGCTTAAAGGTTCGGGGAAACCGCCGGCTGGAGAAACTGCGTCGCTTGACGTGGCTTCTTCAACGAGCGGGTTGCCAGGATGCTGCCAGGGCGTGTTTTCGGTGTTGCTGTGCGCATCACTGGCTTGCTGACCTTGATTGGTATGTGCAGTTTGATTGATGTCGTCTTGAAAATCTTGGTTTTGGTTGTCTTGGTGCCCGAACATAGTCCCCCCTCTAACGCTGCTAGCTCTTCAGGCTATACTATATACAAATGTTAATTAAAAGCACAAGGAGTTTGTATATGCTCGATGACCTTAAAGTGATACACCAACGCGATAGCCAAGATGCTTTAGGAATTGCCGAAAAGCAATGGCAACAGCTTATTCATGAATATGTCGTGCAGCTGCCGGAGTTACGCGACATACGTAATGTCGTGCTGGCCGGTATGGGCGGATCGGCTTTACCAGCAGTTTTCTTACATGCTTGGCCTGGTGTAAGCGTGCCATTCGAAATCGTACGAGATTACAGCTTGCCCAGCTATGTTAACAGTAAAACATTATTTATCTCCTCAAGCTACTCCGGCAATACCGAAGAAACACTGACTGCGCTCACAGAGGCAGAAGAAAGGGGGGCACAAATTGTCGTAATTAGTGCCGGAGGTGAGCTCACTAAGCTGGCTCAGGACAAAGGGTATCCGCTGTTTTGTATACCTTCGGGGATCCAGCCGCGTATGTGCTCCTTTTATTTTTTGGCTGCTTTGGTACAGATCTTGGAGCCACTTGGGCTTATTAAGGCGGGGAGTGGTGAAGATCTCGCCGATGCCGCCCGGTGGCTTAAAGAACAAAACACTAGTTGGCGCGCAGACGTACCGACAAATGACAACCCAGCGAAAAAGCTGGCCTTGGAGTTGTTTGGTAAGTCTGTGGTGGTTTACAGCGGGCCGAAACTATTCCCGGCTGCCAATAAGTGGAAAATCTGTATGAATGAGAATGCCAAAAACGTGGCCTGGGTCAACCAATATCCTGAGTTTAACCATAATGAATTTATTGGCTGGTCGAGTCACCCAGTGCAAAAACCGTACGCAGTGGTTGAAATTCGCTCGTCGCTGGAGAATGAGCGAGTTCAAAAAAGATTTGAAATTAGCGAAAGACTTCTCTCTGGACAAAGGCCGGCACCCGAAGTGGTTGAACCCCAGGGCGACAGCTTGCTTAAAGAACTACTCTGGACTGCTAATTACGGTGACTTCGTCAGCCTTTACGTTGCGTTATTGAACGGTCTTGACCCCTCGCCAGTTGCCCTGGTAGAAAAGCTCAAAGAATTACTCAATAGTTAGTTAAAACGCTTACGATATAATTGAAGGGTTATGATGCTGCGGCGACGATCTTCTCGTGAACAGTTTCTCGTTACCCTTGTGGCTTCGAGTCTTGTAAGCTGCGGCCTGTTTATGTACGGGGCACTGCAAAATCATAGCTTTGCGACATTTATATATCTGCCGCTGAATCTTATTCTTGCCTGGCTTCCGCTTATTTTCGCAGTCCGCCTAATGGTGGTGTTGCGCAGCAAACTTTGGTCGAGCTGGGAGGGTTTGCTGATGAGCACGCTGTGGCTTGTCTTTCTGCCGAACAGCTTTTACATGATAAGTGATTTCATACATTTGCAAATAGTTCCCACCTCCCACATTCTCTATGATGCACTGATGTTTACCATGTTCATTGCTACCGGAGTAGCCCTTGGCTTCAGTAGCCTATATCTGGTCCATACTCAACTGCGGCGCCGTTTGACTCCTCTGGAAGCAAACTTTTGGATAGGGCTAACATTGTTCCTTTCAAGTTGTGCAATATATCTTGGCCGTGACCTACGCTGGAATAGCTGGGATATTGTCACCAACCCTACTGGACTGCTTTTTGACGTCTCCGACAGCATACTACATCCGGCTGCCCACCCGCAGATGATCATGACGATTTTCGTATTTTTCATTGTGCTGGCAACTACGTACAGCTTGCTCTGGCGTGGTAGTGCACTGCTCGGCAGAAACAGTTCGCGCAATCGACTGGTGCGTTACGTAGCCCTGTATGGTGCTAAAGGACAAGCTGGTGTTTCAATACAGCACCCGCTCCTCAAAGAACACCTTGTTTATATGGGGTATTGCCATATACCGGGCCGGTTAAAGAAGCTACCCGATCATGGAAGGGCAGTTACTGCTGCCGCTGGCGATGTTGTCGGTGAACTCTATATGTTAAAGGATCTGCAGGTCTTACCACAGCTCGATGAGTACGTGGCTTCAGACAACCTGGTAGCTAAAAGACCAGGCTACACCCGCGTCCTCGCCCGGCTTAATCGACCAAATGTGCTGGCCTGGGTGTATTTTTATGAAGTGCCTGCCACTCTGGCGGTGCAGAGGCGGCCCGGGCATATTAATAATTAAAAAATGCCATAAATAAATTTTGTAAAAAAATGAATAAATTAGTAAAATCTTATAGGCAACTATAGAAAATAGTTGAACTTTTTGCTGAAAACAATGGAATTTTATAAAATATTTAATCTACTCCTATGCAATATCTAACCGGCGGCTTTAAGAATGTCAGTGGTGTTAGTAGTGTTGGCAAAAAGGTTGGTATTAAACCAGCAGGTTATGACTTAGCGATACTTTTCTGCAACCAGCCTTGTCAGGCAGCAGCAGTTTATACCCGAAATATCATACAAGGTGCGCCGCTAAAAGTAACAAAAAGCCATTTACGTAATCACATCGCCCAAGCAATCGTAGTGAACAGTGGTATTGCCAATGTTGCAACAGGCAAGCAAGGCATGGAATGTGCAGAGCGTACCACAGAAATTGCTGCTAAGGAGCTGGGCATTAGAGCGGCAGATGTACTCGTAGCTTCAACTGGACTTATTGGGGCCCAGCTGCCGATAGAGAAGCTTGAAGCTGGACTTCGGGGAGTACGAAAAGAACTAGGAAGCAACAATGCATTTTCGCGAGCAATACTCACTACCGATACTTTCACTAAGGAGGTATGTGTTCAGAGTCATGGTTGTACAGTGGCGGCATGCGCTAAGGGCTCAGGTATGATTGCGCCTAATATGGCGACTATGTTGGCCTTTGTTGCTACCGACGCCGCTATAAGCAGCGAAAATCTCAAGCGGGTTTTAAAAGACTGCGTAAACGACAGCTTTAATATGACAAATGTTGATATGGACACTTCAACGTCAGATATGGTCACGATAATGGCTACCGGGAAGGTGAAAATCCAGGTTTCACATTTCAAAGAGATTCTCCAGTATGTTTGCAGTGAGCTGGCCAAGATGATTGCCCGGGATGGTGAAGGGGCGACCAAGCTTATTATTTGTCAAGCCAAAGGTGCGGCGACGAGGAATGATGCCCGTCGAGTCGCCAAAGCAATTATTGCTTCAAATCTAGTTAAAACAGCAATACATGGCAATGATCCGAACTGGGGCCGCTTGATGATGGCAATTGGTAACAGCGGCGCCTTTAAGCTTAACGAAGCAGGTATAAAAATATGGCTTAACGAGATACCTATTGTGATTGGCGGAACGGCAGCACCTAATTTAAGCATGGTAACAATGCAAGAGACTCTCGCTGCAAACGACACCGTTAGTATCGTCGTCGATCTTAGTCAGGGAAATTACAGCGCAGAAGCGTACGGTTGTGATATGAGTGAAGAATACGTCACCATAAACGCAGAATATACCAGCTGAAAGAAGATAATAGCATCATGCAAGAAACCGCTCAAAAAGTTGACATGCTCCTCCAAGCTTTGGAGTACGTGAAGCAATTTGATGGCAAGATTATAGTAATCAAGTATGGCGGCAACGCCATGGAAAGCGAGGCACTCAAGGCGTCGGTCTTCCAGGATATAGGCTTGCTTGCTCGCCTTGGTCTCCAGATTGTCATAGTGCATGGTGGCGGGCCGACTATTGACCAAGAACTTGCCCAGCGAGACATCCCCAAACAAATGATTGATGGCTTACGAGTGACAGATGAGCAGACGCTGGAAGTGGTCAAGCGCTCACTTCACGAGATTAATCTAGACTGTGTGAGAGGGCTTCAGAGGGCCGGAGCTCGGGCTCGTGACTATACAAACGGGATGCTTGTAGCCAAACAACATGACCCCCGGTTGCAGTATGTTGGTGATGTAATTAAGGTGCATACGGATGATTTATTAAAAGCACTGGCGTACGGAGAGGTCCCCATAATTTCCTGTCTCGGCACCGATGAAGATGGCCAGACATACAATATTAATGCCGATACAGCCGCAACTAAGGTAGCTGAAGCACTCAAGGCAGAGAAATTAACCATTCTTACAAATATTGAGGGAGTATTGAATGAACACGGCCACCGTATTACTCACTTGGCCGTGGCGGATATCCCCGGCTATATAAAAGGTGGTGTCATTCATGGCG
Organism: Candidatus Saccharimonadota bacterium; assembly: GCA_027314885.1. Classification (GTDB taxonomy): domain Bacteria; phylum Patescibacteriota; class Saccharimonadia; order Saccharimonadales; family UBA4665; genus JAJZAF01. The sequence goes on from DAHUZY010000012.1 coordinate 6,914, forward strand.
GTATGATTCCAAAGGTCAACGCATGTGCACATGCAGTTACACACGGAGTCAAAAAGGCTCACCTGCTCGATGGAACCGTGCCGAGAGCTTTATTACTTGAGATCTTTACCGATGAGGGAATTGGGACGGAGATTGTGGCGTGAACGGTGATATGCTCAAGCAGCTTGACCATAAGTTCATCATGTCTACCTACAAGCGTTATGACTTACTTATTGAACGCGGTGAGGGGTGCTACGTCTTTGACCAGAGTGGGAAAAAATATCTTGATTTCGTCGGCGGGATTGCTACCTGCAGTGTTGGCCATGGCAATACTTTTGTAACGGAAGCTATATCGGCCCAAGCAGGCAAGATGATAAGTGTATCAAATCTGTATTACAGTGAGCCGCCTATTCGTCTCGCTGCTGAACTTGTGCGCTTAAGCGGTCTGAATAAGGTATTTTTCTGTCACAGTGGTACCGAAGCCAATGAAACGGCGGTAAAAGTAGCAAAAAAGGTCACTGGCAAGAGTGAATTCATTGCTTTTACCCAAGCCTTTCACGGGCGGACTACCGGCAGTCTTGCCCTAACCTGGAATGAGCGGTATAAAACGCCGTTTGCTCCGCTTACTCCAAAGGTGCACTTTGCCCGATATAATGAAGCAAGCAGTATCCGGCCACTTATCTCTGACAAGACTGCCGCGATCATTGTCGAGCCAATACAGGGCGAGGCCGGGATCATAGTTCCGGATAAAGGTTTTCTTAAAGAGGTCCGTAAGCTGTGCGATACGTATGGCCTGTGCATGATTGTTGACGAAGTTCAGACAGGAGTGGGCCGAACAGGACGATTTTTTGCCTATGAACATGAAGGCGTAACGCCAGATATTGTGACGATTGCTAAAGGGCTGGCAAACGGAGTTCCTATTGGGGCTTGTATATCACGCCATAGCTTAGATGTGGGCGAGCATGGTTCAACTCTCGGTGGTAATAGCTTGTCTGCCGCCGCCGCTTTGGCAACTATAGACTACATTGAGCGGCATCAGCTTATGGAGAACGCAGAGCATACAGGCCGCTACATCATGGAGAAAGTACGCAACTTGTCTAAAGACTCTCCCCTGATCGATGCGGTGCGAGGCAAGGGGCTGATGATCGGAATTGTACTGAAGCGACCGCTGGCACTTAGGATCAGTGAGGATTGCTTGAAGATGGGGCTGCTCTGTAACGCACCGACCGCCGATGTAATTCGCTTGCTACCGCCACTGATCGCCCGGCGAGAAGAGGCTGATGAGTGCATGGATATCCTGAGCGAGGTACTTTCAGCATGAAGACGGCCGGTATAATTGGTGCTAGTGGCTATACCGGGCACATGTTACTCGAGCTACTTCGCGCACACCCCGAGGTGGAGCTAAGGGTGCTCAACAGTCGTCACTACGCGGGCCAAAAAGTAGGTTCACTTTATAGTGCTTTCGAGGACGATTTGTCATATACGGGTTATTCACTCGAGGAGATTGCGGCCACTAATCTTGACATTATCTTCTTAGCACTGCCACACGCACAGTCAATGGATGCAGTACAGATTCTTGATCGTAGCAGCGCCAAGCTTATCGATATGAGTGCGGATTACCGTTTTCAGGATCCGCGTGTATACGCTCGGGTCTACGGTCGCGAGCCTCTGGAGACACGGCGCAAGTGGGTCTATGGATTGACGGAGCTATTCAAACAGGATATCCAGACGGCCGATGCCGTCGCTAACCCAGGCTGCTATGCGACCGCCGCTATATTGGCGGCGTATCCGCTTAAAGACCAGCTTGAGAGAGCCATTTTTGACTGTGTAAGCGGCTGGTCGGGAGCAGGCCGTGACAGTGTATATGCGAAGCAGCAAAAATTATTGGAAGATAATATAATTGCGTACAATCTCGCACGACATCGGCATAAATATGAAATTGAGCAGTATATATCAGGCGGGGTAAGTTTTACACCGCATATTTTTGATGCTGTTGAGGGTATAATGTGCACCGCCCACTTATTACTTAAACCGGGAGTGGACATTGGGGGTGACTGGAAACAGTATTACCAGGCTTGGTATAAGGACGCAGCGTTTGTGCGAGTGAGGGACAATATTCCAGATATACGGACAACCACTGGTACTAACTTTTGTGACATCGGCGGTTTTGAAGTAGATGAAGCGGGCCAGCTCGTAGTAGTTGCCACATTGGATAATCTGATGAAGGGTGCGGCCAGCCAAGCCGTGCAAAACATGAATTTGATGCTTGGCCTAGCAGAGGGAACTGGCCTGAGCTCATCTGTTACACTAAGAGTATGAAGCAAGAATTAGAGCAGGAGATTAACGCGGCTTGTGTGCAGCTGTTTTCTCATTCGGCGCCAATAGAACTGGGCCGTCCCGATGAAAGGTTTGGCGATTACAGCACGAACGTCGCCTTGATGCTAGCCGGAAGCACTGGGCAATCTCCGCGGGAGGTTGCGGAGCGGATCGCCGCGAGCCTCAGGGAAAGGCTTAAGGAAACTGCAGAGAGTGTAGAAGTGGCAGGGCCAGGCTTTATAAACCTACGGTTGCACGACCGCTCACTTTTAGCCGACTGTATTCGTACACCTGCCAAAATGCGGCAGGGCCAGAAAGTCGTGGCGGAGTACTCTGACCCTAATCCTTTTAAGGTGCTGCATGCCGGGCATCTGTATACAACAATTGTGGGAGACAGCATAGCGCGTCTCTTAGAAGCTGCTGGCGCCGAAGTACATCGCTTAAACTATGGCGGTGACGTTGGCTTGCATGTCGGCAAGACCATGTGGGCGGTATTGCGAGAGCTCGGTGGTGAATATCCTGACAAGCTGGAAGGGGTAACGGGCGATAAACGACTAGAATGGCTGAGCCGCTGCTATATTGAAGGGAATAAAGCCTATGAAGATGATGGTCAGGCAAAAAGCGAGATCGCTGCTCTTAATAAACGAGTCTATGATCTCCATGCCCAGAACGATACGCAGTCGTCGTTTGCAAAAGTATATTGGACTTGCCGAGACTGGAGCTACGAGGGCTTTAAAGGTATGTACGAGAAGCTGGCTATTATACCGTTTGAGCGCTATATAGCAGAAAGTGAGGTTACTGGTGCTGGGGTGGAACTTGTCGAGAAAGGTCTGGATGACGGAGTATTGACGCATTCCGAGGGTGCAGTCATAGCTGACGGCAGTATTGGTGAAGATCTGCATGCACGAGTCTTTTTAACATCCGCGGGCCTGCCTACTTACGAAGCCAAAGAGCTGGGCTTGGCGGCGCTCAAGTGGCGAGATTATCATTTTGATGAGAGTGTCATCATTACTGCCAATGACATCGTTGAATATATGAGGGTAGTCCTTGGCGTTCTCGATCATTTCTATCCAGATGTGGTTCGCCGCAGCAGACACTTAACACACGGTACGGTCAAATTGCCTGGAGGCACCAAGATGAGCAGTCGTCACGGAAACATTTTGCAGGCCGATGATATTTTGGAGGCAGCTGACCGGGCGAACCGGGCACTCACCGGTACAAATAGTCCAGAGACAGTACTCGGGGCGGTAAAGTATGCATTTTTAAAGAGCCGTCTGGGTGGCGATATTATCTATGATCCTGATCAGGCCGTAGCCATTGAGGGTAACAGCGGTCCGTACATTCAGTACGCTCACGCGAGGGCCCGCTCAATTGTGCGCCGCGCAAAACACACGGCCAAAGCTCTGGACATAGTAGATAAATTGGAGTCAGACGAACGATCACTCGTCAGAAAGATGGGCGAGTACGCCGAGACAGTAGAGCGGGCCACAGACGAGCTCATGCCACACCATATCTGCACCTATCTCTATGAATTGGCTCAAACGTTCAACCACTTCTATGAGCATAATAGGGTGCTTGGGGATGCGCGCGAGAACATACGTCTTGCGCTTGTTTTACACTACGCCGATACACTTAAGTCGGGGATGAAGCTATTGGGCGTGCCTGCGCCTGATAGCATGTGAGCGAGGAGAATGGTTATGCAGTTAAGTGAAGATGAGTGGAGAAAGCGGCTCACATCAGCGCAATATCACATACTGAGAGAGAAGGGAACAGAGGCGCCGTTTAGCGGGGAGCTGTTACATAGAGATGATGCCGGCAATTTTATCTGCGCAGCATGTGGGGCAGCGTTGTTTGCGAGTAAGAGTAAGTATGAGTCGAGTGTTACTTCTTTAAAGGGATGGCCGAGTTTTGCTGATGTCGTTCAAGGTGATGCGGTGCGCCTTTTCCCCGATAATAGTCTAGGCATGACGCGGACTGAAGTAGTTTGTGCGAACTGCGGGAGTCATCTCGGGCATCTCTTTAAGGACGGCTCTTCACCGACAGGCAACCATTACTGCATTAACTCGCTTGCTCTCAATTTCAAAGAAAAAGGCGCCGCTAACGGACGGGGACAATATGGTGGTGCTTGGTGCCCCAAATGGCCATTTGTTTAAGGATCGGTAACAGATCGCTCCCTTTTTTGGTTAAGCTGTACTCAGTACGCGGTGGTGCTTCGGCAAAACTCTTTTTCATAATGATACCGTCACGCTCAAGATCATCAAGGCGCTTGGACAGCGTGCGGGGGTTAATTAAGGTTATGGATCGCTCAAGTTCACAGAATCTCTTAGGGCCATCGAATAGGTCACGGAGAATAAGGGCTGTCCATTTTTTACCAATGATTTCCATGGCGCTAGCAATGCAGCCGCCTTCAGGCTCGAGTTTGGTACGCGCAATCTTCTGATACATACTTTACAAAGTATAGCATTAACTCTATACTACAAAGATTAATACTATAAAAAGTATATCATAAAGGAGAGAAGTATGAATCTACGGATTATTGTTGGTTCAACACGGCCAAACCGCGTCAGTGACCGAGTAGCTAAATGGGTGGCTGATGAAGCCCAGACACTGCCGGATACTAAAGCAACGATTCTAGACCTTATTGACTATGACCTGCCACTTTTGGATGAACCGATATCGCCCCAATTTAACCCTGACCGTAAACCCAGCCCATCAGTCCAGAAATTTCTTGACGCGTTAGCGGGTGCGGATGCATTTGTGTTGGTTACACCCGAATATAACCGTTCATACTCAGCGGTGCTTAAAAACGCACTTGATTACATAGATTTCCAGTTTGCTAAGAAGCCAGTGGCTCTGGTGGCACATGGTTCTACAGGTGGGGCACAGGCGGTTGCACACCTCAGGGGGGTGCTGCCCGGCCTTAGGTCATTTACTACTCCGAGCGCCACGTTCATTATCGGTAGGGCAGGAGAAATAATAGATGAAACGGGTAAGCTGAGTGAAGAGCTACAGAATGACCCGCGTGGACCGCAGGCAGCGCTGAAGGCGACCCTCGAGGAGCTCAAGTGGTACAGTGATGCCTTGAGCGCAGCGCGTGCAGCAGAAGACAAAGACTAGCTAGCAGCTATTATAGTCTCGACGGCGTCAACCACGAGCCGAATAGCAGGACTACACTGACTAATGATATAGGTGTATTGTGTGGCTAAGATAGGTTGCGCTATGTTTCACGATTTGCTGTGCTGCAGCAATTAAGTATGAGCCGCAGTCCAAAACGAGGTCCCATTGTACTATGTTCTTCGCCAGGACTTAGATATAATAGGCCCGAATATGGCTGAAGTGAGCAAAATTCCAAAGAAATTAGTATGGCTGGACTTGGAGCTGACTGGACTCGATCCTGAACAGGACCTCATACTAGAGGTGGCTGCAGAGATTACAGACTTTGACTTTAAGACCCTTGCCAGCTACGAGGCCTTGGTTAAGCAGCCTCGCCAGCAGGTTATTGAACGTATTCAAAAAAACACCTGGTGGCTGGACTATACAAAAAATCGCGATGACTTCTTGAGCAAACTAGATAGCGCTAAACCTTCCAAGCAAGTCGAGCAAGAGCTCGTGGAACTTTTGCGGGAACACAGCGGTGATGACCCGGCAATATTGGCCGGCAACAGTATTCATAATGACCGTAAATTTATCGCACGCTATTGGCCGGAGTTTGATCTCAAGCTGCATTACCGCATGCTGGACGTCAGCGCCTGGAAAGTATTTATGCAGGGCAAATACGGGGTTGAGTTTGAGAAGAAGAATCTTCATCGTGCCTTTGACGATATACAGGCTTCGATAGCTGAGCTGCAGTATTATTTGGAATGGTTCACTAATGGATCAAAACACCGTTGAAGCATATATTTTAAACCTTCCGGGTGTCCAATTGACGCACCCGTTTGGCGAAGAAGTTGCGGTGTTCAGTACGGACCCGACAAAACCAACAGAAACGATGGTTGCGCTGATTGATGAGCATAAGCAGCCTCTGCGTCTCAGTTTGCGCTGTGACCCCCAGCTTGCGCAGGTACTCAGGGGAAAATATGAAGAGATTATGCCAGCCAAGCGCCTTAACCCGAAACAGTGGAATACGCTGGTATTATCCGGACAGCTCGATTGGCCAGAGGTGCAAGCACTTATCAGGCATAGCTACCAACTTGTGACAAGCAGCTAAATGCTCGCGTTAGCTTGAGTAAGCTCTTTCATTAGAAGCGGTATCTGACTGTACTCTGCTTGTAGTTGAATATGGCCTTTCGGGCCCGCTGTGTGCGCATAGGCAAAGCGGATATCATTATGGTAGACGAGGAGCTCTTTGCTCATAATTGTGTAGAACTCAGTGCCGAACACATTGCCGAAGGAGGCAGTCTTGAGGGCGTTATCTGTAGCCAGACTTTCTTTTGCATTCATGAGGACAGGGCTGACCACTTGCTTATTGTTTGCTAAGTAGATGAGCAGCTGGCTCTGAGAGCTGGTAATGGTTGCCTGAGCAGTTGCCATGAAGTTTTGGAATGTTGACGGAAGAGCAGCTTGTTCCTGGGGTGTCTGACTAATATCAGCCATTATATGGAGCAATTCCTGTTGGTCTTGGAGTACGGCTATAAACGGCGGTAGGTTAAAGCCGGTGCTAAATAGTCCTCTGAGTAACAAAATGAGTATAAGGCAGGCCATGAAGCCTCCCCCCAATATGGCTAATTGTTTTTGGAACGAGGCGCCGCTAAAAAAGGCAAACAGTGGCTGTCTCGCCGGCTTGGCCTGATCAGTAATAAAGTTATATGGGGTATTTGTTTCTGTGTCTGCTTGAGCATTCACCTTAGGCGGTTCAGAAAAGGTACTTTGCTTTGGCGCAGTCACAGGACCTGTATAGTGGGGCGGCTCTGGTTCCTGGGCTGGGTTGGGTGTGATCATATGAGTGGATTCGGGAGGACTATATGAGGTTTGCGCAACAGGGGCACGGGGGTGAAGCTGCTGGGTCATCACTTCTTGCTGCATGTAGGGGTTAATGTATTGCTTTAAATGTGCGGGCATAGTTTGCTGCATGTGTTGCGCAATTTCTTGTTGTACGTGCGGTGGCACATAGCCGCCGCTCTTTTGGTAGTACTGCAAGTGTGCGGGCATAGTTTGTTGAAGCTGCTGGGTCATTTCCTGCTGTATATGGCCGGGTATATGTACCGCTCGATCTTGGGCAATATGTGTTGGCGATGGAGGCATAGCCTTCATTAAACCATAAGCAGCGATGTGAAGTTAAGTAACTCATTGGTAAGCAAGAAGACCCTTATGCTAGTCAACGGGGCATATTCGCTATAAGCTATTGATATGGATGCCCGGGAAGAAATTATGGCCAGGTTAGCTATAGAAGACGTTATCGGAGAATACGTCCCCTTAAAGCATATGGGACGTAGTTGGAAAGGCTTAAGCCCATTTACTAGCGAGAAGACTCCGAGTTTTGTGGTGAGTCCAGAGAAGCAGATCTGGAAAGATTTCAGCTCAGGGAAGGGTGGTAGCTTGTTTGATTTTGTCATGGAGATGGAGGGCCTGGACTTTAAGGGAGCACTTGAACTTTTGGCCAGAAAAGCAGGTGTTGATCTTGAGCAGTATCGCTCCTCACAAGGTAAAAAGGGGCCTGATAAGGAGCGCTTATATGGTCTGCTCGATCTCAGCGCCAAGTTTTACCAGGTGCAGCTTTCTAAACAGCAAAAAGCACTCGAATACGTTCGCACAGCCCGACTATTTAGCAAAGAAACTCTTATAACCTGGCGCCTGGGCTATGCGCCGGATACCGGTACGGCACTCCATAACTTCGCACTTAAACGTGGGTATAGTGAGCAGGAACTACAGCAGGCAGGCCTAAGCTCCCAGGCTTATCGTGGCGGACGCCAGGATATGTTTCGAGGCCGTTTGATGATCCCTTTGCAAGATCCTCAAGGACGAGTGATTGGTTTCACTGCCCGATTGCTCGAAAGCAGCCACGAAGGTCGGGCACCAAAATACATTAATACTCCGCAGACGGTGCTCTACGACAAAAGCCGGCATATTTATGGTTTGCATCTAGCTAAAGAAGCAATTCGAAAACAGAAGTACGTCGTTATAGTGGAGGGGAACCTGGATGTAATTAGCAGCCATCAGGCTGGTGTCGCCCAGGTAGTAGCGACGGCAGGCACCGCATTAACCGAGCCGCACCTAAAAAACCTTAGCAGGTTGAGTGGTGACATACGTCTCTGTTTTGACGCCGATCGGGCAGGGCTCGACGCTACCGAGCGCGCTATACCATTGGCCAGCAGGATCAATGTCTCCTTAAGTATCATTACTTTACCGGCAGCTAAGGATCCCGATGAGCTTATCAGGCAGAGTCAGAAGCAGTGGGCTGACGCGGTTATGAACCATAAATATGCACTTGATTGGTTGATAGCTCGGTACGAGCAAGAGCTTGATCTAAATTCTGGACCCGGCAAGCGCGCTTTTAGTGACAGACTGCTCCCGATTATACGTAACCTTGCAGATCCGGTGGAGCAGGACCATTACCTTGGGCAAATAGCCGAAAGGTTGCAAGTAAGTCGGGGTGCACTTGACCAGAAGTACCACAAGAATAGCGGGTCTTCTTCGCCTCAACGCCACCTACCGAAAAGGCCGGTGGTTGATCTTGATAGGAATGTCGTTGCTCGCCAAAAGCTTCAGGATAGGTTTCTGGCACTGACACTTATGCGTCCAACCTTACGCGAGCTGCTTGATCTGGTTACGGTCGATATGCTTTATGTCGATCAGGCCCGTGAACTACTCAGTTTTCTTAAGCAACATCCCGATGCGAAAGCCACACAACTTCAGGGCGTGCAAAATATAGGTGATTATGTTAAAATAGAATCATTACTATACGAAGAACTGTATCAGGACCTAGAGCTTAATGAGCTTCATGACGAAGCCACTCGCCTGCAGGCAGAATTGATTACCAAATACATTAAGACACAGAAACAAAATCTGTCTCAGAAACAACGAGAAGTAACTGACGAGCACATATTGAATGATTTGAGAGAGCAGGATAAGCAATACAACGAACTACTTAATAAGGTGAAAGGAACTATGCATGGCTAAATCTGAGGAGAATAACGCGAAGAAGGGCAAAACAACTGAAGAGACTTTGACGGCCGAACAGCACAAGAGCCGGTTGTTTGCCCAGGCGAAAAAAGACGGGCACATCGGGCAGCGCGACATACTAAATGTCATCCCTGAAACAGCCGAAAATGCGGAAGTGCTGGATGCACTTTATACTGAGCTGGCCGACGCCAACATTGAAATTACTTCTACAGAACCAAACCCGGAGAACTTTACTGATGAGTGGGAAGAAGAGGCTGAGGATGAGACCACCACTCCTGATACCACTGTTTATCTGGATGATGATGTTGCCGACGACTCGGTTCGTCTTTATCTTCGAGAAATCGGCAAGATTCCGCTTCTGAGTGCTGAAGAAGAGCTGGCACTTGCCAAACAGGTCGTTGCCGGCGAGAAGGACGCTAAGGATAAAATGGCCGAAGCCAATATGCGCCTGGTTGTTTCTATTGCTAAGCGTTACGTTGGCCGCGGTCTGGACTTACTTGATCTTATTCAAGAGGGGAATACAGGTCTACTGCGGGCAGTTGAGAAATTCGATCCGGATAAAGGTTTTAAGTTCTCTACCTATGCAACCTGGTGGATTCGTCAAGCTATTACCCGGGCTATTGCCGACCAGGCCCGCACTATTCGTATTCCAGTGCACATGGTAGAGACTATTAATAAGCTGCTTCGTACCCAGCGCCGTCTGACGCAGGAACTCAACCGTGAACCGACCAATGAGGAAATTGCCAAAGAAATGGAGATTGATGTCGACAAAGTCGAACACATTATGAAGATCAAGCAGGATATATCTTCGCTTGATGCTTCAATCCGTGATGATGAGGAAGATAGTGTCCTGGCTGACTTTATTGAGGATGAGGATACGGTCAGTCCTGAGGAATCTGCAACCGGACAACTGCTGAAAGAGCAGGTGAAAGATATGCTCAGTGCACTCACAGAACGGGAGCAAAAGATCTTAAAACTTCGATTCGGCCTGGAAGATGGCAAAAGCCACACTCTCGAGGAAGTTGGCCAGGAGTTTAGCGTAACCCGAGAACGCATTCGCCAAATTGAGGCGAAAGCCCTCGCTAAACTCCGCAAACACCGTGACGCAAAAAAACTGCACGATTACATTAAATAAGTATGTCGGAGCTACTAGAAATTATTGGTGTAGCTGGTACAAACGGCAGTGGCAAAGATACTGTCGGCCAGCTGCTCAGTGATCACTGGGGCTACTTATTTATCTCAGTTACCGATATGCTGCGCGATGAATTAAAACGGCGCAATGAACCGGTTGATCGTACCCACCTGAGGGCACTCAGCAGCGAGTGGCGTGATAGCCAAGGCCTGGGTGTGCTCGTGGATAAGGCGCTGAATATTTATAGGGAAAAGGGAGTTCATCGGACAGGACTAGTGATTTCCAGCCTTCGTAACCCAGGGGAGGCAGACAGGGTACACGAACTGGGCGGCAAAGTGCTTTGGGTCGATGCTGACCCGCAATTGCGCTATGAACGAATTCAAAAGAATGCAGCGAGCCGCAATCGAGCCGGGGAAGATAGTAAAACCTATGAGCAGTTTCTTGATGATGAAAAAAAGGAAATGAATCGGGCCCCAGGAGCTAGTGAAACTACGCTCGATATGTCGGCGGTGAAAGATAAAAGTGACATATTGCTCATTAATAACTACAAAGACCAGACCGCGCTCGAAGTGGCAGTGAAGCGAGCATTCGGTCTGTAGGCGTTATGGATAAAGACAGCATCAGGGAACGGTTGAAAAGCTCACGCCTGAAACGCCCTGACGATAAACGGCTGGATTTAAGCAGGGGTATATGCGACCGCCTGCAACAGCTTGACTGGTCTCACCTGAAAAGTGTGCACTTTTTTGAGTCAATTGATAGGCTTGGGGAAGTTGATATCTCGGGATTTATAGGGAGCTTACAGTCTGCCCAGCCGCAGCTTCAACTCTATACGTCGAGAAAAATTTCCGGCAAGTGGCGCATAGTAAACTGTCAGAAGGAACACGTGGTTGAGAAGCGAATTACTTTCGACGTTATTATTGTGCCGATGCTGGGCTTCGACAGAGCGCTGAACCGCATTGGCTATGGCGGAGGATACTACGACCGCTTGCTGGCTGATCAGCCCCAGGCGCAAAAGATAGGTGTTTGCTTCGCATCTGACCAGGTGAAGCGAGTACCTATTGAGGGGCATGATGTTGCCATGGACATTATTATTACTGAAAATGAGTTAGTGGCAAAAACATGTCGGCTTTTAGGCCATTCTCCTCTATTAATGAGCAATAAATAATATTTTCTGACATTACTTAGGCATGGAACAGCGGGAATTTAGGCACTGACCCACGTACGCTAAAATCCCATCATAGATTTGTTGTGTTGTCATAGGCCAGCATCCCCTTCTTGTCCTTTAATGAACAACCCTCTGTGGCGCGAGCAACTTGTCGCCTCGTCTTTTATGGTATTTTGTCTTTCCCATCTCACCGAGAGGACACTCTTTCGACTTAATGCTAACAAAATGTAAGGTGTTTGACAATTATTTTGTGATGTTATTGACTAAAATCGTGGCGTTAACTATAATACAAAAATGAAAACATGGAAAGGAAGGTCAGCTGTGTTTGCATCTACATTAACTCGACTAAGGATGGACTCCGGCATGTCGCAACAGGAGGTTGCTGACAACCTAAGCATGGCTCGGGCAACCTACGCCAATCTCGAGACGGGCAAAAAGTCGCCGACACTTGAGCAATTAGCTCAAATCGGTAAATTGTTTGAGGTAACTGAAACACAATTAATTAAAGGCATAGCACTTGATCAGAGCCCACAGGTCGTAACCAACGTCGAGTTTTCCAATGAAGCCGACGACATCACTCCTCGCGAAACAGTTACGGGGAAAGTCGATACCTTACGGGAGGTACTTCTATATATACTGGATAAAGTAGGAGCCAAACCAAATGTTGGGGAGACAGTGCTCTACAAGCTACTATATTTTATAGATTTTGACTATTACGAAAAATGCGGCAAGTCCATAACCGGTCTTACCTATATGAAAAACCATCACGGCCCTACGCCAACTCAAATATTCAAGGCGGTTGTTAACGAAATGGAGAGAAAGGGAGATCTTGAAATCGTACCGACAAAGTACTTTAACCATCTGCAGAAGAAGTATTTACCCGTTGTTAAACCTGAGCTCCGGCACGTGGAGGCAGATGAATTGCGACATATCGACGAGGTTCTTGCCAGACTAAGTGACAAGTCGGCTACTGAACTATCCAGTCTCTCCCATCGAGATATGCCATGGCTAGCAACGGCAGATGGTGATGACATTAACTACCAGCTCTCTAAATACCGCACTGCTGATACCTCCGTGAAAGAGCTTGAGGATGAACTTTGATCAAGTGCCCGAGTTTCAGAAAGAGCTCAAAAAACTGAGCAAAAAGTGGAGAAGGCTTTCTGAAGATTTAGCGACTTTGCAAAACGCCATAACTACACTGTATAAGGGTGGTAATGGTCTTGATGCAGCGTCCATTCGTCAAGCATTTTTTGCTACAAAAAAAGGTGCAGTGCTAACAAAGCTTGGCGCCGATCATGAAGTGGTAAAAGTACGTATGGACTCACAAGACCTCAATAGTAACAATTTGAGGGTAGTCTACGTGCGTAATGGTGACCGCGTACTGTTCATAGAAATGTTTGCAAAGAACGACAAACCGCGCGAAAACCAAGAGCGCATACAGAAATACACACGATGAGGCATGTTGCTCCTCACGCAAATTAAGAACTGTATAATGAGACTAATGTGCCTTGCCAATCTTCATTAAAGTGTATGCATGATAAGGTATTAGCTCCCCTCGTTAAAAATTACTATTACAGTCTCAGGCTTGTTGGTGAAGGGGCCCTCGAACATCACATTCTTCGTGATCTTAACTTGGAAGGAATCGAGGTAATTGTAGAAGATTTTGGAAAAGACTCGAACCTGGATATGGGAATTACGACTTATGTTTTTACGCACACTAAACCCGAGAAGCCATAGAACAATATGCTCGTCTGCTGAAAGAAAACTTTCCGGAACAGGACTAACTGGTTAATTACTAAACAGTTGGCGAGTTTAAGGATGGCGTATACTACTGGGTAGTGACAGCACGAGACCATATTAAAGGGAAGAGATTTGTTGTTATAGACGGTAAAAGTGTCTTTTACCGTGGCTATTACGCTATGCCTAATCTCGCTACTAAAGATGGTACACCGACAGGGGGTGTATTTGGTTTCGCCACTATGGCACTCGAAGTTATCCGCCGCCTGAAGCCCGACTATGTCGCTGTTGCGTGGGACAAGCCCAAAACGAATATACGTAAACGCCTGAAAATGTATCCGGAATACAAGGCGGGCCGCAAACCAGCCCCCCCCGATTTTTATGAACAAATTCCTTTACTCCATGAATTGTTGGATGCCTTCGGGTGGCCGCTTTACGAACTTGATGATTATGAAGCAGACGACATCATGGGGACATTAGCCGTCCAAGCGAGAAAGGAAGGCTTTGAGACCCTGCTTATTACTTCTGATCTTGACATGCTGCAGCTCGTAAATGGCGATGTGCATGTTTATGCACTCAAAACCGGGCTATCGAACATTGAACTTTATTCAACAAAAACATTTGAGGCAAAATATGGTATTCAGGTTGGTCAATTTCTTGACCTTAAAGCCATCAAGGGGGATTCGTCAGACAACATTCCGGGAGTACCCGGTATCGGAGAAAAGGGTGCGATTGAACTTCTGAAACAATACAAAACGCTCGATGGAGTGTACGAGAACATAGACCTTATTAAAGACTCAACCAAGAAGAAACTTGAGGCTGGGCGCGAGCTGGCATACGTCAGCAAGGAGCTTGCTCGCATCTGGACTGATGCACCACTCAAGCTGGACATTGAGGCGATAGATGGTAGCAAAGTACAACCCAAAAAAGTGCTGCAGTTACTTGAGCAGCTGGAATTCCGCTCGCTCGCTCAAAGGCTGCCTGAAGTTATGCAGGTTGCAATAAATAACCATAACGGAGCGACCAAGAACCGGGTAGCAGCGGCTGTGCAGAACACGGTTATTGATAGCCCAAAGAAGCTCAATGCCCTTACTCTCCCGACTCATGATGTACTCTATGTCTACTCCCGGGCAGCCGGGAAACATGGCCGTGACCCCCAGGTTCTTCTCATTAGCCCTGACGCAAAAGATGTTTATAGTCTTGATCTGAATAAAATTGGCAACGGGTTGCCCGCTAAGCTACCGCTGAATACGTCTGTTGTTGGCTACGATGTTAAATACAGCCTGAAAATACTCAGGGCATTAGGTTATGATAAGCTTCCGGCGGTTGGCCATGATGTATTAATTGGTGCTTTCTTGCTCGATTCTCTACGCCGAGAGCAGACTCTCAGTGAACTTGCTGCCAACGATGTAAAATATGACGTCTCGCCATTTGAGGATCTTGACCCGAGCCAGATAATCGACCGAGCCGGTGAAATCATGGCGGTGCTCAAAGCACTCCATGAACAACAGACATCTCGGATGAAAGATATGCCAAAACTGACAGAATTGGCAAAAAAGATAGAATGGCCAGTGATACCGGTACTGGCTGACATGGAATATAGAGGGATCGAGTTGGATACCAATTATCTCAAAGCGTTTTCTGGAGAGGTCGATGACCTTATATCAGATTATGAACAACAAATTTACGGCCATGCCGATCAAGAGTTTAACATCAGTTCCCCAACCCAGCTGGCTGAAATATTGTTTACAAAACTTGAACTGCCGACCCAGGGTATTAAAAGAGGGAAGAACGGGTATAGTACTGCTGCCAGTGAGCTCGATAAATTGCGGGGCATTCACCCCATTATTGATTTAATTAGCCAATACCGGGAGGTGGCAAAACTGAAAAATACATATATCGATACGTTGCCATCAATGGTTGATGGGCAGTCCCGGCTGCATACTACTTTTAACCTTACTATTGCTCAGACCGGACGATTAAGTAGCACGGATCCAAACCTGCAGAATATTCCGACCAGAACCGATCTCGGCCGCCGTATCCGCACGGCTTTTGTATCCGGACCGGGTAAGCAATTTATTAGTGCTGACTATTCTCAGTTTGAACTGCGGCTGGCTGCGGTATTGGCTAAAGATACTGAACTGATTGAGATGTTCAATCGGGGAGCAGATATTCATGCCATGACCGCTGCACTGGTTTATGAGCGAGAGCCGGAAGATGTCACCAAGCAGATGCGGCGGGCTGCCAAAGTTATTAACTTCGGGATACTATACGGCATGAGTCCTCATGGTTTATCGATCGCAACCGGGATGAGTCGTGAACAAGCAGTCTCATTCATCGAAAGATATAAGACAGTGCGCCGACCACTTTTTGCTTACATGGAGCATATAAAGGAAAGAGCCAGAAGAGACGGTTTCGTTGAGACGCTGTTCGGTCGCCGCCGGCCAATGCCGGATATTCATTCGAGCAATTTTGTAGTTAGGCAGGCAGCTGAACGAGCAGCTATTAACATGCCGATCCAAGGAACTGAGGCGGATCTCATGAAAATGGCTATGACCCAGGTAGCTCAAGAACTCGCTACCTCCTTTGACGATGCACATATGTTACTTCAAATTCACGACTCAATATTACTCGAGTGCCTAGAGGGAGATGTGAGACAGGTCAGCGAACTTTTAAAAAAGACCATGGAAAATGTGTATGCATTGCCGGTTCGACTGGACGTAGATATAACCATTGGAGATAATTGGGGCCAGCTATGACAAGTTTCTGCCGCGCCGTGGCCGTCGGATAACTCGCTTACCCCTCGTTTTAATAAGACGATAGGCCAGACTAATGATCCAAAGGGAGAAGAAAATGTCGACCAGACTTGTTAGTACATCAATAAGCCCATTATGATATGCCAGATCAAGGTGGATATTAAAGGCAGCAACACAGAAAACAGCCAGTTCAGCTAAAATGAGCAATTGAGCGAGACGTCTACTGCGTGAGTTCTGGGCCGTGATACCGAGAGTAAGGATGATAGCAAACCAACCGATAACCAAAAAGTAATAGAAGATTGAGGCGAGCATGTTGCTCACACAACTGCTACTGTTGTGGGTGCAGATAGTGATGACTGAATTAAGACCGGTAACAATGTTAAGCAAGCCGAGTGCAATAAATTGAATCAAGGTTCCTGTACCTGTTTCATACGTCAAACGCATCGTCTCTATTATACTGCCCTTAATAAGCCAAGGAAACGCGACCTACACAAGTAGATTGCAAAAATAACAAAGCAATGGTATTATACTTATGAAGAAGACTGGCTTATGTATCGCTATTACGTCGGCATATTGATTACTTTTGTCCTTATCCTAATTTTGGTATTGCTCGTGGTGCACAAACCTGGCAAGGGAACAGTACCGCTGACCAATAAGCCGCTTTATGATTATGCTACGACTAATTCTGAAGTACGCTTGACGATCGACGGCCCCATTAATGCGAACATTGATCACCAGCAGGTGCAGATAACCGCCAATGCCAATACGGTAACTTTTGACCAGCTGCAGGGATATGAAGGTAAAGTGGTGGTGCAGCAGCAGTTTGTGAATTCAAATGGAGCTTATTCGGCGTTTCTGCGTGCCCTCTCCCTGGCTGGTTATACGAACGGCAACACCGCAAAGGCACTCAGTAACGAGCAGGGTTATTGTCCGCTTGGCGCCCGATATGTATTTGAGCTGATTGAAAACAATAAGGACTTGCTGCGCTTTTGGGCAACCAGTTGTTCGGGTGTCACAAAGACATATAACGGTGATTTGCCGCTGACGCTCAGCTTATTTGAGGCGCAAGTACCCAATTACCAGACGTTGGTGCGTAACGTTAATCTATAGGTATCTACATGTGCGACAATAGAGAGGTGATAAGAGCAATTATCTTTGATTGTTTTGGGGTCCTCATCGGCCAGGGCTTTGATTGGACGTATCGTCAAGCAGGCGGTGATCCTGAGAGGGACCGGGATTTTATTGATGATGCGCTTCACCAAGCGAACCTCGGCCTCATAAAAGACAACCAGTTTCATGGTGCTATGGCAGAGCGTCTCGGGTTGCCGATTGCTCATTGGCATCATGTTGTTCAAGGCG
>DAHUZY010000013.1 GCA_027314885.1 Candidatus Saccharimonadota bacterium
ATCTTCACTGTCGGCGCCCTGTGCGCAGCACTGACTTGGAGTCACGGTGCAGCTGGTGCGCTGGAGCTTATCATCTTTCGCATGGTACAAGCAGTGGGCGGCGCTTTATTGATGGCCAATTCTGCTGCAATCTTAACCGATGCCTTCCCGGAGAATCAGCGGGGCATGGCGCTCGGCGTGAACCAGATTGCCGCCATGGCCGGTTCATTTATTGGCATACTTGTCGGCGGCTTTTTGGCACAATTCTCCTGGCGATGGGTATTTCTGTTCAACGTTCCGATAGGTATTATCGGCATTACCTGGTCCTATCTGGCGCTGAAGGAAATAGATATTTTTCACCCGGCTAAGATTGACTGGTTAGGCAATGTCGCTTTTGCAGCCGGTCTTGCCATGCTTTTAACCGGTATTACATACGGCATCAAGCCATATGGTACATCGCCTATGGGCTGGGGCAACCCGCTGGTACTCGGCCTCATTGCAGGGGGCATAGTTGCTCTCGCTATATTCGTGATCATAGAGCGCAGGGTAAAAGAGCCTATGTTTAACCTGCACCTGTTTGGCATCCGGGCGTTTACGGCTGGCAATATTGCCGGGCTACTGGCAGCAGTAGGGAGGGGAGGCCTGCAATTCATGCTGATAATGTGGCTACAAGGAATCTGGCTGCCTCTGCACGGCTATACGTTTGCCCAAACACCGCTGTGGGCCGGCATATATATGCTGCCGACTACTGCAGGCTTCTTAATTGCAGGACCACTATCGGGCTTTCTCTCGGATAAATACGGTGCCCGGCCATTTGCTACCGCTGGCATGATCTTAGCCGCCATCAGTTTTGGCCTGATGATGTTACTGCCGATTAACTTCCCATACTGGGCCTTTGCCGTTGTTCTCTTGTTTAATGGTTTATCGTTTGGCATGTTCTCATCGCCAAATACAGCAGGCATTATGAATTCAGTTCCTTCTAGATTTCGTGGTGTCGCTTCCGGTATGAGAGCTACTTTTTTAAACGTCGGTATGCCACTTTCCATCGGTGTTTTCTTTAGCCTGATGATCATAGGACTGACAGCGAGCGTTCCGGGGAGCATATACCAAGCACTGACCTCACATGGTGTTTCTACGGCAGTTGCGACTCACTTATCGCATTTGCCGGCTGTTAGTTATTTGTTTGCCGCCTTCTTGGGCTACAACCCGCTCAAAACATTACTCGGCCCCTCTGTATTAAATAAGCTCAAGCCTAACGTGGCTGCCCACCTCACGTCCAAAGAGTATTTTCCTACCATCATCGGCCATCCGTTTAAACACGGCCTGGTCATAGTTCTTACTTTTGCAATTGTAGCTTGCTTGATAGCAGCTATTGCGTCCTGGATGAGAGGTGGTAAATACATCTACCAGGAAGAGAAATAGGCCACCAAGCAGAAGAAGCAAGTGAAAACGGCCACAAAAATACTTAAATGCAAGGCTTTATTCACTTTTCTTCAGTAACTTTAAGGAATTACTTGATCTAATAGATATCAGTTACGGCAATTAATATATGATATTTTACCTGTATATTGCAATTCAGTAAATTATCATGTATAATAAGTAAGGTAAGTAAGAGGAATGCATAAGATGTACAGAACCGTATATTATCTAGGACTTGTCGTTGCTGTTTTTAGTATACTCGGACTTGCTGTGCCTCATTCCTTTACATTGCTGACATTTCTATTCCCAAACGGTTTGTATGCAGTAATTAGTCTCGTTTTATCTTTTGTGTTGATGCATTTTGCAATCGCCAGCTATTTCCGAAAGCCTAAGTACAGGACATGGTTTGCCATTATCGGCGTATTGTCAATTCTTATCGCCCTCGTCGGTCTTTTTTCGCCCAATTACTTCGGTTTGCAGCGCAGCTACGTACGGCCCGCAAATGAGTTAATGATACTGCTTTCCGGTTTCGGGTATGTAATTGCCGCCTTAGAATACAAGCGCCCAAGCCTGGCTGAAGAATTAGGCTTCAAGAAAATACGCAAAATGTATAAGGAGCATACTTGGAAACTCATCCTGGGTATGAAACTGACTCCTGAAGATCAAGGCAAGTTAACGCACAAATCTAACTAGCCTTTTATATCTGATCTGTACGAGCCGACTCTATAAGTAAAGGTGTCGAAAACTTATTTAACGTAAAGCCTGAAAGGACTTCAGGTCGTTGATGATTTGCTCTGCATGTGTCTTTGGGTCTACACCAAGATACTCTTTCACTATCCTGCCTTCCGGATTTATAAGAAAAGTATTGCGATTAGTACCGAGGAACTCCTTACCCATAAATTTTTTGGGTTTCCAGGAATCGTAAGCTGCAGTTACCGTATGATCAACGTCACTAAGAAGTGTGAAGTTAAGGTGATACTTGTCGCTAAACTTCTTATGCGACTGGATTGAGTCAGTACTTACCCCGACAACTGCTGCAAGTTGCTCTATATCCTCCCGTGCATCTCTAAAGTTGCATGCTTCAGTAGTACAGCCGGGGGTATCGTCCTTGGGGTAAAAATACAGCACCAGCCAATGATCGCGGTAGTCTGAGAGCGAATGAACTTTACCGTCCTGATCGGGCAAATTAAGATTCGGTGCATCTTTCATAGTTCTATTATACGTCTCCGGCCTGGTCTTTTTGGGTTATTTTTTACTCCAGAAACTAAACCTCTTCTATTTTGCGCAGCTTTCTTGTTCCGAGCGCTATTAATACGAAGCCGGCCGAGAGTACTAGAAGTGCAGAATAAATAATAAAAAGAATCCAGTAGATAGATAGTCCTCTTAGGCGAAACGAAAGTGTGGTAAGAAATTGGAAGACAATGCTCATTATGACGAGCCACCCTAAGCCAAGCGTCAAAAGCTGTAATGCTTTACGATATACAATCCCTTTCACTTTTAATTGATAGAGATACAGTATATAGACCGCCGTGAGACCGGTACCCCACATAAAAACATATGGCGCTATAAAGGTTAGCAAGAGCAACCAAATAGATAAGTGGTATATTACCATTCGTTCACGAGCTGAAACTATCAAGTGATAATATATAAGACTGACGTAAATCGTGATAATCCCCATCACATTGAGTGCCGCGTAGGAAGTACGGATACGAAACGTTTTCGTTAGACCCCAGGCCCCGAAGCCAATGAGGACAAAACCAATAAGTGGCAAGAAGAGATTGATGTAATGTTCCATAATTGTGATCCAGGGGATTGGTGTCATGCCCTCATCGACAATATACCGTGTAATTGCCGGCACCACCGAAGAAACCGGAAGCCAAATAGCTATAAAAAACATTCCTTGGGTTATTCTCTCCATTTGACGCCCGTCTTTTTCGGAATGTATGAGATGGCAGTAACGATAAAGCTGCGCGAAACTATTAAGTCCCAAGAACCAAACTACGGATAAGATGGCTATGATACTAAGAATAATAAGCCTGACACCAGTTGCACTCAGCCCATACGCATGCAATGTCGCGGGACTTGGGGTCGGTAAAAGAGAAAATATAGCATATAAAACGATTGAGAGTATGTAAAATAAAAATAGCTTTGATTTTATATTCAATATTTACCTTTGTATTAAATTTACCTTTGTATTAACTATTTGTTAAGCCAATGTCGGTATCTTACTTTAGATACAACAACGCTTATACTAAACCTATTGATGGCAAAGCGTTGTTACATATCTTACTAAAACGTTTAAGGTTATCTCGTGTATCAAGAAATTGAGGCCTCAGTCTAGTTAATAACTATAATATTTTGTCCTGAACGCTAACTGACCGTAAAATATTCATATGTCTCCTTTAGATTTTGTCATGTCGCTCGGGCTCATTGCAGTAGCTGCCGGGCTACTCGGGTCACTAGTCGGACTCGGAGGAGGCATCATTATTGTGCCGGTCTTGACGCTGCTATATCATGTCGACATTCGTCTCGCCATCGGAGCCTCTATTCTCTCTGTCATTGCGACCTCATCCGGTGCAGCCGTCACCTATGTGCGCGAAAGGCTCACCAATTTACGGGCGGGCATGTTTCTTGAAATCGCAACTACGATCGGCGCATTAACAGGGGCATATATTACTACCCTTATTTCAGGTAACGCGTTGTTTGTGCTGTTTGCCTTGGTTCTTGCATATTCAGCATTCGCTATGTTCCGTAAACGTCACCAGGAAGCGCTGCTGACCACCTCTAATGACCGCATAGCCAACTACTTTCACTTACATAGCTCATACTACGACCAAAGCGAACATCGAGAAATATCCTACAAACTTGCAGGCACCAAATTGGGTCTCGGCCTGATGTATATCGCCGGCATAATATCCGCGCTACTCGGCGTCGGCTCAGGAGCACTGAAAGTACCTGCCATGGATATGGCTATGCATATGCCCATCAAGGCTTCGGCGGCCACCAGCGACTTTATGATTGGAGTAACCGCTGCAGCCAGTGCCAGCGCCTACTTCGCCCGCGGCCAGATTAATCCCGTAATCGCCGCTCCCACCGCTATCGGTGTACTCCTCGGAGCTATGGTGGGCTCACGTCTTCTCAATCGGGTGGCGTCACGCTATGTACAAGTGCTTTTTGTGGTGGTCTTAGTTATTGTCGCCGTTGAAATGCTGCAAAGGGGGTTATCGTGAAGAGGCAAAAATCCTCTCAGTCCATGGAGCTCGTCATCAGCTCAGTTTTGCAGCTTGGGGTTGCTGTAAGTTCAGTAATCATCCTTATTGGCATAATCTTATTCTTCACGCAATATAACCACTCTTTAAATAGCTCATACCACGCCTTCACGAGTGCCTCTTACTCTTTCCCCCATAGCCTTAACGCCCTCAAAATTGCTCTCCAGCAAGGAAGAGGCATTGGCTATATAGAACTCGGTGTCCTGCTGCTCATACTCACGCCTGCTATAAGAGTCGCCACATCAATAATGCTTTTCCTCCGCCAGCATGATCTCCCTATGACATATGTCACCCTATTCGTACTTCTCGTGTTGGTGGGCTCTTTTTACATAGGCATAGTGGCAAAGTAAGGCCCAACCCGCACTATACGCCCGAGCAGGTTGTAGTCATGGGCAAGTTAATCGCCAAAGATTTATAACCGGATATAGCGCCGCTACATGTATATAGGTTCTTATTACCGGAAAGGGTAGGCAGCGCGCACGTATAGTTTAAAGTAAGGTTTGTCGGGTTAGTTGCCGAATTGGTAGTGCCTAAACACTCAAGCTGGTCTATAGCAGCGTAGTGGCGCGAGCGGCGGCATTCAAGCGTCACGTCAACAGCGTGCTGCATAATGGTGCCATTACATCTTAGGAAAGTTGCATTACCTGAAATACTCGGTGCACTACAGCCCATACCAGTTACGACATAGTCAACGGTTGCCTGGACGAGTGATACTTCAGTACTACAACTTAAAGAGGCTTTTGGGTACAGGCTTAGCGGATTTGATGTTGTCTGTGCTGCCGCTGTTTGGGAGGCAGAATTTAGGGACGATGTCTTAGGGCCCTTAACTTGAGTAGCACCGTGATGCGTTGAGTGCGCAACGCGGCTGCCAATAAAGAAGAGGAACCCTATGACAATTATTCCGAGAACGATTTGTGAAATTTTCATACTAAGCAATTTTTTCTTTATGTTTATCCTCTACAGCATTATACCCTGGGACAAAGCGCTCGCATAGTCTGCTAAGCAAAAACTTATCAAGCAAATCGTGGTCATCGCCGTGAAGCTTTGCGGCGTTTAATCGATACTTTTTTAGGTTTCCTGTATTTCTGAATCGCAAGAATTGACCAAAAGACAAAATTAAAGAATGCTGAGACGGCCGCGATTGGAATGTGCATAGTAACATAAGTGATTGCGATACTGAGCGCCACCGTCCCTGTAATAATTGAGGTCCATATTTCGGGTTTATCATCACTAAAAACTGAGGGCAACAGAGCGACGATGAAAACAACCTGTCCAAGTGCGAGCACAGTTTCTTGCCAATGCATAGCCTTTAGTATAACCCGGAAGCGCTTGTGTTATGTACTCAAGCCAGGCTATCATGGAAATAGCAGTATCTTTAGCTATAATCACAACTTCAGTTCAATGATCATGGCGTCCTGCTGGCTGGTTGCTGTAGGATCTTTGTCATACGCCATAGCGTTCAACCAAAAGTTACAGCATACCGAGACACGTTAGAAATATAAACTTTGCCCATAGTATTAATTGGCATTGCTCTTGCCACTTCAAAAGAAATAGTTTTAAATAGTCGTACCTATGAAAGAAGTAAATGTAGCAGTTGTTGGCGCCGGTATCGTCGGCCAGGAGATGTTGAATGTTCTTGCCGAACGGAATTTTCCTATCGGGGAGTTACGCATCTTCGCTACCGAGCAGTCAGCAGGCAGGCAGGTAACCTGGCAGGGTCAACAGATAGAAGTAGAGGACAGCGCTCACTCAGACTTTACAAATTTAGACATAGTACTTATGTCTGCCGGCAGTGACGCCTCGAAACATCTTGCCCCGCACATGGTTAAATCAGGGGCTATAGTCATAGATAATTCTTCAGCATGGCGTCATGACCCAAAAGTTCCACTAGTCGTGGCGGGGGTTAATAACGAAGCGCTCCATGATATACCTAAGGGAATAATTGCCAACCCCAACTGTTCAACAATGTTGGCCATGCCCGTTCTCTATCCACTGCACGAAAGAGCAGGTCTAAAGTCTATGATAGCAACCACTTTTCAGGCTGCTTCCGGTGCAGGAAAGGCCGGTATCGAGGAGCTAGAAATACAAACGCGCCAAAGTTTTAGACAACCTGCAGGTCAGTCAGATCTAAAGCCCCAGGTATTCCCAGAACCGATAGCCAATAATATTGTACCCCTACGCGGTAAGCTCGTCGGGAGAAATACCGACGAAGAGCTCAAGTTAATACATGAGAGCAAAAAGATTTTAAAGATTGCCGACTTGGCAGTTTCTGCTACCTGCTGCAGTGTGCCCGTCTACATTGGTCACTCCCTGTCTATTGAGGCCGAGTTTAGGAAAACTATCGACCCTGAGGCTGCCGAAGCAATATTACGGGACGTCCTAGAGGTTAGTCTTATTGATATTCCCACGCCGCTCAAAGCCGAAGGCGGAGATATAACGCTCGTGGGACGGATAAGACAATCTGGGGTATTTGGCGCACATGGTCTGTCTTTTTACCTAGCCGGTGATAACCTTCGTAAAGGTGCTGCTCTAAACGCAGTTCAGATTGCGGAGCTAATATTATAGCCCGGCATGCAGCAGGTCCTTATCCTAATTGCTACCTACAACTACCGCACCACCGAAAGTAGCTTCTTTTTTATTATTTGAAGCATTCCCCAGTATGGAGTGTTTAGTTTCAGCATCACCCATCTATATTTTGCCGGGGTGGCGAAATACTGGACATTCACATAACCCCATGTTTTTTGTTGCCAGTCCGATGAAAATAAGGCCGACACCGGGTATTTTGATCAAATGTGCTCTAACCATATAACTCTTTATTGATTGTTAGCATTAACTGATATAGAAGTCCGAGTCTGATTAACTGCGGTACCTGTCACGGATTGATGATCATCGACAGAAACCTTCACGCTCGCGCCCCCACCAGCTATAAAAGTATGGCTATAATTCACGGGCCCGTTAAGCTGCACACTCTGACCGTTCACGTCAATAGTGGCATGAGTACTTTGAGAATTGGATACCGGTATGGTGGAGGCTAACCCAGTTGTTGAAGAAGACACCGCCGCATCAAAATGGGATGATCGTAATGACGGGATTGAGGTGCCATTGGACTTCACAAAACCAATGCCAACAAAAACAAGAACAAGGATCCCGAACAGCCCAATCCCAAGAAGAGTACGCGTGAAGGGAACACGCCAATTCATACCCTTATTTCGGCTGGAAGATGGCCTGGCATTATATATATTCTTTCTCCTCACTATTGACATAATGACCCCCTTTATATATGTCACATATGTCACACTATTTTTGCAAAGTGTAACTATTAAATAGCCTGGTCTCAGTAAAAAATGAAACATATTTAGTGTGATAGGAATCAATCAAAATCTATCCACGACCAGGCGATATTTTCGGCCTATTGCCAGGAGCATTACCGCACCCTTCGTTGTCAGCGGCATAAGACTTTACAGAAGCTATAAGTACCAGAAATATTAAAGCACTCAGTATGCTTATAAACAGACTATACTGTGTAGGGATAAATTCTGTAGCATGTCATCAGAAAAAAGTGTCATAATTATGAGTACGCTTGATTACCATTTGCAGTAAGGATGAGTTATGGAGCCAGAAACCATCAAGTTCGACAACAACAACCTACCCAGCAGGGACACAAAGCTAAGGGGTGGCAATTTAATATTGGTCAGCTTAATTATCCTCTGCTCGCTCATAACTGGACTTGCAGTAAATTTTTTTAATCATGTGCACTATAACAATTTACTCCTGAAGGCCGCCAGTCAAACGACTGCGGACCAAACAGAAATAGGCAAACAGCAATACGATATCAGACTATTAGTAAATAGCAGCAATAACCAGTTTAACTGCTACAGCCTACGCTCCGGGTATGCGAGAAGTATCTGCAGCGAACATGCAAATATCCCAAGCACGACGGCACAACCTTAGTCTCGCTCCACCTTCATTTACCAATACCCGCTAGAGAGTTAAGATATAAGTAGCTATGTAAGGGCAATATAGGATGAAGATACATTTTAAGGCAAAAGTATTTAATATTGGTTCGTGGACTATTGTGAGATTGCCCGTGAGCGCAAGCATAAAGCTGCCGTCGCGCGGCCAGGCAATGGTTGAAGGGAAAATAAACGGTTATCAATTTCAAACCCCTCTCGAGCCGGACGGGAAGCTTAGCCATTGGTTTAAAATTGACGAGCCTCTTAGCCGTGCCTCCCATGTTCGTGCTGGAGATACCGTGACGCTTGACATCACGCCCCTTAAAGAATGGCCTGAACCAGAGATACCTTCAGATCTGAAAGAAGCACTTGACACTCACCCTGAAGCACAGGCTCTATGGCAGCAGATTACACCAATGGCGCGATGGGAATGGGTACGATGGATACGCTCAACCGGCAAATCTGAGACTCGCCAGAAGCGAATTGAAGTAGGCTGCTCAAAACTGAAAAGCGGGAAGCGAAGGCCATGCTGTTGGAACCGCAACCTCTGTACCGAACCGTCTGTATCTAAAAACGGAGTACTACTTGACCCAGCCACTGTGATCTAAGAGTCAAAGTCGGCAGTTGTGACACTCAATGCATAGAATGAGATTTTACAGCGTTAATTCATGCAACAAACTCGTTGGCTGTACAGGTGATGCCGTATGCATGTTATCTGGTATGTCAATCTCATATGCTACCGTTGTTCCTGCGACCAACATAGCCCCGAAGTGAATAATTTCGTCTTTCGGCATATAACCGTTTTCTTGCATAGATCGGCCACTATCGACTACATCAATGATGGCGTCAGCACCACCATTGAAAGCACATCGAGCCACCATCTCTGTTCCTCCATGTACATATACGATCTCAGGCCGGCTTGCGGGATCAAGACTATCCTCTGGAAAATGAAGCTCTTCACGTACGGGAGGTGTCAACATATAGAAGTATCGGTCAGCTAGTTTTGGGTAGCTGGTCACGACAGTATGTACTTCGCGATCTTGATCAGTCGTCGGTTTGCCAATCATCAGTGTGCACGGTGCAAATCCCAAGTATGCCAGTTGATGGATGCTCAACTTTAATGCAGGCGGGCGCTCAATATCTTCCGGCGCCTTGGTTTCAGCAATCGACTCGTAAAATTTGTCACCACCAACGACAACAAGCTCTGCCAGCTTACGAAGTCTTGGGTTGGCCGCAATAGGGCAGAGGTCAGCATTCGAGAAGCCACGAACGGTAATACCCGTTGATTGATCTGTGAATTCACGACGTGGATTATCTCCAAACGGCTTTTCGCTGACGGGAAAATCAGTGCCACAGCGCTCATTAAGCCACTCCATACTGCCAGCAGCAAGCCGTCCCTTAGCCTGAATGCCAATTACGGCATCGTTCAGGTGTGAAGAAAAGTTTGCTGAAGTCATATATTCCAATCTCTTGAATTTTGCCGCATATATAGATTGGGCGGCTCACATACTAACGAGTTACTTGCTGACTTTCTCTTCTAAATCCAGCAATCGCTTTATGCTGTCTTAATATTGGACTCCCAGTGCCGGGAGTTTTGACATTATTCGTATTCTATCATGGAATAATCTTGTTTCCAATAATGTATGGTTTGCGGTACAACTGTGACATAAAGCGTGTACATATAACTCTCAGTATGCTTTCATTAAGCCGGATAAGAGGTATGCCAATGAGAATTCATCTGCCTGGTTTCACCAGCAAAAATATATTCACGCTTCTAGGCCTAGTTGCATTATTTCTTGTAATCATCCTTAATAAAAATGTACTAAAGGACTGCTTGCATCTCTTGGGGCAATTTCGCTGGTATGTAGTCATTTTGGTAGTCATTATTCAGTTCTTGAGCTACCTCATGAATGCATTTTTCTATCGGGCTATTTTGAATGTATTCAGTCTTAAGCAAATATCTCTACGGAAGCTGTTCGAGGGAGCGCTCGCGACTAACTATGTCAATTTTATGGTTCCCTCAATCGGTGCAGCGGGAGCAGGGTATCTCTCTCAGGTTTTATCGCCAGAAGTGAATAGGGGAGAAGCTGTTCTGTCGCAAATAATGCGCCTAGCCTTAAACGCCTTGTCGCTACTCATCATGATGCCGATTGGCTTGCTCCTCATAATAACCAGCCGCCAGCCCCGGGGCTCGATTGTGAGTGAAAGCTTAATCTCGACCGCTATAATCCTCGGGGTAGCGGTGGCGCTCTTTTGGCTTATTGATCACGAGTCAATCCTCAGAACACTCGCTCGCAAGCTCATTCGCAACATTACACGCCTCTACCCCCGTTTTCATGGCGAGAGAGCCATAATGCGTTTTTTGCATAACTTCTACGAAGGGTACCGCTCCATGCTGCAGAAGAAAAAGCAAATGCGCGCTCCATTCGCCTGGTCCTTACTCTACGTCACAATTGAGCTACTTACTGTTTTCGTCATATTCTTAGGGTTTGGTGAAATAGTAAATCCCGGCATTATTATCATCGCCTATCTAATTGCTAATATTGTCAGCATCTTTGGGGGCGTCTTATTCAGTATCGGCGCATTCGAGTTAGGCATGGCTGGCACATTTATCACTCTCGGCATAGCCCCGAGCCTAGCCCTGTCTGTCACTGTAGTCTATAGATCATTAAATCTACTCATTAGCTTACCCCCGGGCTTCTATTACTATAGAAAGTACTTGCCGTAAGACTATTATTCTTTCGAGGCGTCTGCCAGTTCACCGTGCTTCGTTGGCCACCAGTTCCAGCGGCCGAGTAACACTACGATTGATGGTACGAGAAGGGTGCGGACAAGGAAGGTATCTAATAAAATCCCGAGTGCCAGCCCAAACCCTATATCTTGTACTTCACTATTGCCGTGACCACCAATAAATGCGAAGACGGCAAACGTACCAGCCAAAACCAGTCCGGCTGATGTGACAGTTGTCCCGGTTGTCGTCAGCGCCTTCGATACCGCCTTACGTAGTTTCAAGCTATGTGCTTCTTCACGAATACGGGTCATTACCAATATGTTATAGTCCTCTCCAAGCGCAAGCAGGAATATAAACATCAAAAACGGCAATATGAAAGTGAGACCGCCATTGTGCCCAAATTTCATAAAGATAATCACCGACAATCCAAGTGAAGCCAGATATGAGAGTGCAACCGATAGGATGAGGTAAATCGGCGCCACTATACTGCGGAGTAAGATCGCAAGCAATATTCCAATTACAATAATGGCAACGGGCACCACTCGCTTCAAGTCATTACTCGATATATTGCTAATATCATAGAGCGCCGTCGACTCACCAATAACACCATTGTCAGATGCATGCACAGAATCTGCTATCTGCTGCACCCGGGCACGAATACTCGGGGTTGCGTTGAGCGCTTCTGTTGACCCCGGGCTACCAGCCGTCAGACCCACTGCAAACTCTACTGTATGGCCATCTTTGCTTATCAAATTAGCGAGAATCTGATAAGCGACATATCGCCGCAACAGAAGCGGCGATCGTGCCAGCTCTGGATGAGTTGCAAAAACCCCAGGCGGCTCAGTGCTGCTCGTGACGCCTACCGGAGCCCCGTAGTGTGCATACATGGCGGTAATATCTTTCGGCGTTAGCTGCACGCCGTTCGGGTCGAGTGGACCAATTACATTCTTAAATTCAGAGGAATCATGCAGCTCAGACTGTATGGTTGCAAGTGGCGCAGGGTTCTGCCAAACGGATTGCGGGAGGACAAATATAATACCTGTCGGGACCTCGCTACTATGGGGAAAATACTTGCTGATTAAGGCATCGCCTTTCGCCGCATCACTACCCGCCGGCGCAGCCACCGTTCCACCAAAGCCAGCTGATTTGTACTGAGTCACAAATGCGGCAAGAGTACCGAATATAAGAATGCCGACGATCAGCACCGGTACTGGTCGCTGTACTACCGATGCAGATACTCGCCCCCAGAAGCCAGACGGACTCGCATCTCTTGTGCGCTTTGAAGGCCAGAACACAGCCCTGCCGAAGATAGCCAGTAGTGCTGGCAGTAAAGTCAACCCCGCGAGTAGCATCAGCGCAATGCCGATCGCGAGCGGTATGCCTAGATTAGAGTAGAGCTGGAATGTTGCTAATAATAGTGAAAGCAAAGCAACAATGACCGTCGCTGCCGAGAATGTAATACTTTCGCCAACCCGACTCAAACCTTTTACTATGGCCTCTTTGGGTGCCTTTCCGCGCTGGATTTCCTCACGCACCCGGAAAATAAGGAAGAGCCCATAATCTGTGCCTGCGCCAATCACTAAGACAGTCAGCAGTAGCTGCGCGAGAGACGAGACCTTCAGCCCATGTTTAGCAGTTTCGGCAATCACAGGCCCGGCGAGCGTAACAACGAATAATGGCGGTAGCAGTGTAATTATCGGGGCCAAAGGGGCCCTAAAGATAAGCAGAAGCAGTATGATAATAAAGATAACGGCACCAAGCTGGATCTGTGAATTTTGGGCGCCTGCTTTCTTGCTGTTATCGACCTCGTCCGCAAGTTGGCCCGCCAGATGAACTTCCATATTAGACGGTACAGGGGTCTTGCTCATCTCTGCACGTATACTGTTAACAATACGAGTAGGATCCGTGTTGGCGCTCGTTGAAACAATGACGTCAAATTCTTGTGCCTGGCTGTCTGGGGATATCCCTCCAGAGCGAATACCTTGCACACCCGATACTTTGCTCAAATTTGTCTGTAAGCTTGCAACATATTGCTCATTGCTAGCAGTCAGCTGTGCGCCGTTTGTCGTTGCCGCAATCACCGCCACTGTTGGGGCACTTGAGTTTTTGCCTAACCTTTTGGAAAGATTAATCGCTTTTTGACTTGGCGCACTGGCCGGCAGAAAAGAGGTGTTATTAGACTGTGTCACATTTGAAAGTGATGGCAAATAGTGGACCGCCAAAAATGTGCCTGCGATCCAAACAATGACAATGAGCCACTTAAAACGGACAGAGAAACTTCCTATTGCACCGAAAAACCTATACCCTTTATTTTCAGTATCCTTATCGTGTTGTGCTGTTTGTGCTTTCGCCATACATTACATTCTACCGTAATAATGCTTGTGAACAACTGACAATTTTTTGCCTTAATGAGCATATTGAGAGTATACTTAAAAGACCAGGGAAAGCTTCCTCACGCAAGTAAAAATGCAGAGAGATATAGTTATAACAATTAATGTGGTTGAGCCGTATTTAGTACGGGCTGTAAACCTTTTGAGTAATGAGGTCGGACGCCCATTACATGGTTTGGTGCTCGTAGATAAAACCTACGCCACTCATCATACACGGCCTCAAGACAAAACCAATCTATTTAAAGAATTTGTATGCGACTTCACTGATCCGGATGAAATGCAAAAAGTCCTCAAGCCGTACACAGATCGCCTACTTTTAGTAACATGCCGGTATGAAGAAGCGATCCAGCCATTTGGTAAAGCCATCCCATATTTGCCGTACCTTTTCACACCGACGCCAGCTTCACTCACATGGTCTACAGAAAAGCCGCAGATGCGTGATCGTCTGCGCAGCTATGACCCGAGTATCGTGCCCAGGTATCAACGAGTCGAGTCGGAAGACCTTAAACACTTGAAACGTTTAGTAAAAGACTTTGCTTATCCAGTTATAGTGAAGCCGGCCGGGCTGTCCAAGTCTCTTCTCGTTAGTCAGTGCAATAATTTTACCTCTTTGCGCGAGCAGCTTGAAGCAACCTTTAAGGTCATTCACGAGGTTTATATCAGGGATCGCTATCCCGGCAAGCCAGCTGTGCTGATCGAGGAAATGATGCAAGGTGAAATGTTCTCAGTTGATAGCTATGTTATGCACGACGGACGAGTGTTTTGCCTGCCGCCAGTAAAAGTAGTACCTGCAAACTCAGTCGGCCTTCCTGGTTTTTACTGCTATGAGGAACGCGCTCCGGCATATTTATCAGAAGAGGAAGTACAGAAGGCCCACGATACTGCCCGGGCAGCCATCAGAGCACTCAATCTGCGCTCAACCACCACTCATACCGAAATGTACCGCACCGCAGACGGCTGGAAAGTCATTGAGATTGCCGCCAGAATTGGCGGTTACCGTGAGATGCTCTACCGTGAAGCCTACGGCACCGAGCATTTTCTCAACGATCTTAAAATTAGAATGGGAATGGAGCCAGTCATGCCTGATCACCCGATTAGTCACGCAGCAGCACTGGACTTTTACGCAGAGAGTGAAGGGACCATTACCGCCATTGACGGCATAGAGAAGGTGTTACAACTATCGAGCACAATAGAAGCTGCAGCGCATGCCCGCCCCGGTGACAAAGCACTTTTCTCAACAAATGGCGGCGACATAGTTGCACATGCACTCATGCGCAATGAAGATCTGGACCAGCTAGAAAAAGATATTGCGACTGCACGGAAAACAGTTACAGTTAAGGTCGAATAGGAAACTCGGCTTATTCAAATTTCTTAACGGGTAACAATAATACCCTCATGCATACTAAGACAAAGCATTTGATGGACAGTTTATTCACCCACACACATTAAGTACTGTCCTAAAAATTACTCATATTTCTACTTGTAGTGTTTTACTATGTAATAGCTGCTCAAGACTAAACAAGGGAGGACTATGACAATTCAAGAATTATTTATAGGATCAAATCAGGCTCTGAGAAAAGTGGTCGATCAAATCGGCCAGGGGCAATGGGAACTTCCTATGCCACCGTTCGCGTCAGGTAAACCACTTAACCTCATAGATGCAGTGCGCTATCACACCTATGATGATGCCTGGGTCCCAGATATCTTGGCAGGTAAGAAAAAAGAAGAAGTTGGCGACAAATACGACTCACTCTTACAAACGGATGCAAGAGAGGTGAAGGCCACCTACGACAAATATAATGAAGCGGCTAATCAGGCAGTTGGCAGCTTCAGTGAACTGGAACGCATTACTCACTTATCTTATGGCGACTTCCCAGCCAACGAATATCTGCAGCACATAATCAGCTTTCGAGCTTTCCACGCATACGACATAGCCAAGCTGATTGGTATTGATACAAAGATGGAACCCGACCTGGTCGATGGACTTCTTGATGAATTCAGCACAGTCATAGAAGATTACAGAAAAATGGGGGTCTTCCCGCCTGCCATTAAGGTACCGGTTGACGCCAGTCCGCAGAAGAAACTGCTCGCCTTGGCTGGCCGCCGCTAGAAGCAATCGAAGATCGGCGAACATAAAAGAGGTTCGCTCATATATGAGCGAACCCCGTTAGTCACACCCCATGGGGATCAGGAGTGTATGTGGTGCTGTCGGCGAAACTCACCGATCTCTACGCCATCCCAGGTTGCCAGGATGAAAGTGACGATCGCAAAGATAACCTGGTTCCAGGCCCCCGCGTTGCTGACGCTAAAGGCGAAGGCGGATATGAACAGCCAGATTGCTGCCAAACCCATGATCCAACTTGGCAAGGCATTAACCCAGACGAGCTGAACCAAGCCCAAGAAAGCGATTACGCCACCAGTAATCAAAATACTGACAAGAGCAGCGCCTGTCATCGAAATTGCAAGCGGCGTGAGTAGCAGCCAAACCCCCACAAGAACTGCTAAAACACTTGCAAACCGTGATTGTGCTAGACTTTGCATAAATAACCTCCTTTTACTTAAGCGTTTATCCCTCTCAAGCAAGACCTCCTTTCTATGTTCCATGGTACCGGTCTCAAGAAGATACGGCTATGAGGATGCTCACAGGGTCTGCATGACAGGACTCACAGTGCGTTGGCTATAAGGTAAGGATTAGAAAATCTAACAATATCTCTATTTTTTGACGCACGTTACGAGCCGCCGTAACCTGAGAAGTAATCTACCTTAATCTGCCGTCTAGGCAGACCAAGTTGTTGCAGTTGCGCCTTTACGTCTTTGACCATCACTTGGGTACCAGATACATAAAACAAGCGGTCTTGCCAATCGGGTATCTGTTTTTTGATCATGGCGCCGCTAATCCGTCCGGGCAAAGCATATCTATTATCCACGCTCGTGGAGTTTGGTCTACCGGTAAGGATGTATGTCGTCTGAAGATGAAGCTGCTGCCGGGCATGCTCAAAAACAGATTTATAGGCAATATCCGCCTCATTACGAGCAGAATAGAGCATAACGACGTCCCGCTGCTCATTGGTATCTATGAGATACTGTATCATGCTACGAAATGGCGTAACACCAATTCCTCCTGCAATAAAGGCAAGCTTCTTATTCTCGTCTTTA
Organism: Candidatus Saccharimonadota bacterium; assembly: GCA_027314885.1. GTDB lineage: Bacteria > Patescibacteriota > Saccharimonadia > Saccharimonadales > UBA4665 > JAJZAF01. The sequence goes on from DAHUZY010000013.1 coordinate 16,898, forward strand.
GGGAGCACGAAATCGCCAGCGATTTGATCAGCCACAATCAGCGAATTGTTACTAAGCTGCATGAGCGCTTGCTTGTAAGTGCTACTCTCATCGTAGAACTTTATACCGAGCCGGATATGCTCCTCGGTTGGAGAAGAAGCGAGCGTAAAAAATCGACGGTCACCGCGACTGTCAATCGGCTTATGAGGCAAAGTCCATTCCATATACTGTCCCGGCTGAAACTTAAGTGGCAGATCAGGTTCAAAAACAAACTCTAAGGTATCTGGTGTCAGAACATTCTTGTGCAGAAAGCTAGGAAAGAGTTTGATACGCGGGCTGATAAAATACGCAAAGATATTACCGGCTATGAGGGCCAGCTCTGGGGTAGAATACAGACTGCCTATGTGCACCTCATGCGGGAATAGCAGACCCACAAAGGCGGCATAGAGAAGCTGCCGCTTGGTTGTCGGGGGCGTAGTCAGTGGCTCGGTCAACATCACAAAGCCAAGAAAGAATATTCCCGAAGTGGTCATCATATCCCCGAGGTATGACAAGACGTTACCACCACCTATAGCCGTATAGACAGTTGCTGCCACGGTTGCGGCAATAAAGAAAGTCAGCACCATATTACCTCGGTGAATTTTGCGCACCAGTAGCAAGCCACCGAGTATGACAAAGGGGAGCATGATGCTTGTGCCAATCCACCAACTTGCGCTTTGACCTGGACCGAGTGCAGTCAGGGCAACTGCAATCGCTGCAGGGTTAAAGATATGCTTCTCGCGGATGGCAAGTATGTACTTAGAGGCCATGGCCAGCCCAGAAGCTGCCAACAAGAAGGTAATACTCTCTGGAGTGCCACCGATAAACGGGCTAATTATGAGGGACAAAATGAGCGCCGTAATGAGCGCCGATTCTCTGTTAGTGGGAGCAGCAAAGATATATGCGAGTATCTTATTAATGACTTGACAGGCGATGACCAAAATGAGGGTTGAAATAATGATCGCACTGGTGCTGAAGTGAAGTACATTCAACATACTCAGTACAACTGCTACTAGTATGAGTCCAATCAGGTAATAAAGCAGGAGTCGGTACATAGTAACCCGGTCAAGTAAATTATCTATGAGCCTAAGCGGAGACGACATACTGTTCCAATCCTGGCGTGTAGACTGCTTGCTTGTCGTCAGTAATCATATACGCTTCCAGCCCCGGCAAAGCCTGGATGAATGCAATACCACCCGATCCCATAGCAAAAGCAGCGGTCGCAAAACGGTCGGCGTCGTAGATATTAGGCCCGATTACCGTCAAACTCTGTATGCTTGCAGAAGTGCTTTCTTCCACCGGGTTATAGATATGTTGTCCTCTGATATATGTTCCTGACGTCGCAACACCGCCCCCATCTTGTATGGCAAGTGTCTTGACGATAGTTTGCATATTAAATGGGCTACGGATACCGACGCGCCACGGACCCCCGTCAGCAGCGTGACCATGCGCCTGAATATCGCCGCCCGCCTCAACATAGAAGTTATCATGACCTGCCTGAAGCAGCTTGTCGGCAACCTGGTTAACGGCCCAACCCTTAACCAGGCCGGAGGGGTCAAGCTTGCCATCGTGGCGAATGTTAAAATAGCCGTTCGTGTCTTGTCGCGTTTGCTCGCAGAGATCAAGGATCATTGTCATTTCGCTGCTCAATTTATTTCTTGCCAGTCCCTCGTTTATTTTTGTTAGTTCGCTATCTGGCTTATAGGGACTATATCTGTCGTCGACAGCACGGAAGTAGTCGAACATAGATTGCAGTAAATCGTGGTCAGACGAATCGACAATCTCTATCGTAATCGGCATACCCATAATTAATTCAGTTTGCTTCATATATTCTCTCGCCTTAATTCGCTTTACTGAGTGCACTCGTGAGCGACTGAATAAAGCCCTCTGACGTAAAGGTTGCACCGGTGATTATGTTGACATGCGCACTCTGAGCTGCCAGCGTTTCTTGCTTAAGATAGGGCCTTGCCTGGCTGTTAATGTAGGTTGAATTGGGATTATCGTGAGGATATTGCAAGAATTTTACCCCAGTTATTTTGCCACCGCTCACTGTAGCTGCAACCTGGACATTGCCGTAATAGACATTCACCACCGGCCCCGTATACGATCCATCTTTATAGGCCGCTGCCTTGGTTTGATTGCTTGGCGCACTCGCGCTACCGCTACTTGCTGTGCTGCTACCAGTTGACTGGGTTGAGCTACCACCGCCAGTGCTCGCCTGCTGGTTATTGGTTTTGGTGGGCAGCGTCGGCGCAATCACCGGCTTTGAGTGATTGTTGCGTATCCCAAAACTGTAAGCGATGTACACTAATGTCACTGCCGCACCCACAACATATTTTTTCATAGTCGTCATACAATAGCATCAATGTCTTTATGCTGACTAGGCCTAAGTGTAAGAATTATCAGGAAGTTCACAGAGATAGATAAAAGCAGGCAAGCGATGCTTGAAAAAATGCAAGGGACCTATCATATATCAGACCCCCAGTGATACGTAACTTTAAACACCTATTCTTAGCCCTGAAAGCAACTTGCCTGGCATTATGTTAAGTTAGCATCTCCAGTCAAGAGTGATAATCTTACTTATGTTACTGCAGCCATAGAGTTACTTTGTTCGGAAGCTGGGCCCGAATATGCTCAACCTGACCAGAGCTGATAGCCTCTTTAAGTGCGCGCCAGGCCGCTTTAATCTGCTTCATTGCCCGGGTACGAGTCACGTGCTGGTTATACATAAACTGTTCCAAAATATTGGGCCGCAAGTTCTCCTCGCTTGGCAATACAGACAAAGCCATACCCCTCAGTTCACTGGGCAATTGACTGGCAAAATCTTTGCGTTCACCTTCATTTAAACGAATGGCAAGTGTCTCAACCATACAGTCGAGTGCGTCTTTAGATTCCGACCGTGAAAACCCTGAGTAAAGCTGGACCTTTTTAATAAGCTCGCGGTACTTCATGCCCAAAACTCCTACTATGCTTAACGTAAGCACATAGTAAGAACCGCGCTAGCACCGGTCTATAAGAAAAATTACTCTATATTGAATGAGCATGCAGACTCATACAGAAACAAGGGCAACGCAAGAGTAGTTTAAAGCAGCTACCATCTCACATTCGTTATTTCTGGTATGCTTTCCAGAAGGTGATACCTGCTTCGCTGCTCGGCAAGTCTGACTCGAGATGATAGTTTTTATTGCTGACAGAAAACAGCTCGTTGGCAGTATAGAGTGGAATAATGGGGACGTCTTTGGCAATAATCTGAGACGCCTTTTGCATGAGATTAATCCGGTTTGTCGGGTTAAGCGTATTACTCGCCTCGTTAATGAGGTTGTAATAGGCAGGGTTATTGTAGTTTGGCTGCACTACTATACTGCTTAATATATCGACGCCGTCGAATATGTTTGTATCATATGCTGCCATAAACATACTCGTTTGGCCGGACAGAACATTATTTATGAGATTATTGAGGTTAGAAATATAGTCAAGCTGAACGTTGAAGCCAACCGCATTAAGTTCCTTGACAACCTCATTGACATCCCCTGAATGAGAATTTGCTTCAAGCTTAATCGGCACATTTGCATTCTTGACACCTGCGAGAAGCTGTTTTGCCTTAGCCGGGTCATATGGCACATTCGTAATCGACGGGTCATGGCCAGGTATTTCCGGTGGGATCGGCTGATTTGCGGAGGTTGCTGACAACCCGCCAGCTTGAATGATCTTCGAATCATTAAGCGCATACTGCGCAGCTTGTCTGGCCTGCAATGACGCAAACGGCGAGTTTGGCTGCAAGGTATTAAGACCAACGAACGTTACACCGAGTGTTGGCAGAGAGATCAAGGTGTAGCCCGGATGCTGTTGCTTAATCTGACTGTACTCTGAGGCAGTCAGCTCACCGACCAGATTATATTTGCCAGCAGCACTTACCGCTTGACTCTGGGTAATATTCGCAAAATGCAACTTGCGCGTGTACACATGACCACCCCAGTAGTTATTAACAGCAGACAGATAGACAGAGTTCGCTGTCGGTGTCGTTCCCGGGGTTATAACATAGGGCCCGGTTCCACCGTCAGGATTACCGACCTTCTGAGAGGGGTTAAAAATGTATAACTGGGTCAAGCGGTTAAGCAATGTCGGATCGGGCTGATTAGTTACGATTGTTACCTGGTAGGGGCCGGTTACTTTTATATCTTTCATGGTGCTGGCGACAACCATTACCGTACCCTGATTCTGTGCATTCTGGTGCTTGATAGCATACTCTAAACTATCTTTTACTGCAGTCGCCGTCAGCGGCTGACCGTTATGAAATTTGACATTGTGGCGGATGTTAAAGACCCATGTGGTGTTGTTCTTGTTGTACCAACTTGTGGCAAGTAGAGGCTCGATCCTTGTCTGGTTTTTATACTGGACAAGCGTTTCAAATAGCTGGCTGTTAATCTGAACCATGATGTCAGTATTAACATTCGGATAAAACGGGGTCAGAGGACTGTCTATGATCGCATAGCTGAAAAGAGGGATGTCTTTCTTCTTGGAAAATGTATTGTGCTTAATAAGCAGAAAACCAGCAGCGACAATAATGACGATAATAATTAAAGCAACGATCCATACCAGTGGATTCTTTTTCTTAGGAGTTGATGACGATACTTCACCCTCTGGATGTGTAGTTGCGACAGGTGCCGGCTCAGTGTTCTGTGGCTCTGGGGGTAAAACAGGCGATGCGGGCAACTCGGCTGGCTCCGACTGATTAGATTGCACGGATTCTGATGGTGGCAAATTTTCTTCTGCACGCTTATATTGATCGTCACTCGGTACGCTGTCTTGTCCGTTAACTGGTGTATTAGTTTGATCTTCTGTTGGATTTGTATTTTCTGGAGGCATACTATTGCCCTTATGCTTAAATATACCTATATACTACTTAGTTATTCTAAACTGTCAAGCAAGACTCTCTTCCAACGCAAGATGAGGGTTAAGTGAGGGTCGGTTTCTAACGCAAAA
>DAHUZY010000014.1:0-6932 GCA_027314885.1 Candidatus Saccharimonadota bacterium
CGTCAATATCCAATTGACGGTCGGCGCGAGCAGCCAGACCGTGCATGTGGCCTCCAATGCCATTGCGCTGAACACCACGCAGCCGCAGTTGGGCACGATGCTGACACCGAAAGAAGTCAGCCACATGAAAAAGGATGCTGCTATCTTGCATCCCTTACCTCGGATTAACGAGATTACACCTGCCGTCGACAATGACCCGAGAGCGCAGTACTTCCAGCAAGTAAAAAATGGCTTGTTCCTCAGGATGTCTCTACTAGAGTACATCTATGGTAAGTGACATCCGCTATTCAAGTACGTTAATGAGGCAGTTGATGCCCCCGCCAGCCTTTTTAAACTCACTAATGTCTACCTCATGAATACGTAAATTGAGTTGTTTGAGGTTTTCCTTAAAGTCTGGAGGGGTACCGGTCGGTATAACAATATCCCGTCCGCTGACAAACGAGTTGGCCGCATAACTACGAGCAGCCTTGGTAGAGAGTTCATAAAGGTTTGGCACAAACCGCTTCACAAGCTGTTGCGAGCCCGTTGAGAATGCACCAGGATAGTAAAATGCAGTCTCAGGGTTGATTGCGAGAAAACCCATGTCCAGATGGTAAAAGAACGGATCAACCAACCTGAGCGGTACTACGTCAACGCCAAGCCGCTGCGCCAGCTCCTCACAGCTTGCAACGCTTGCCCTGTACCCAACCCCGACAAACAACATGTCTCCAAAAAAGAGCGTATCTGCACCCTCAAAAATAAACATATTTGACATATCAATCACTGTAAACCTATGGGCCTGGAACCACTTGCGGTAGTATTGCCGTTCAGTCTGGCGTTGCCGATAACGAAAATTGGCAAGCAAAACAGAACCCTTCCTGACAATGCCTTGGTCTTTAGCAAATACCATATCAGGCACATGTTCCTGCTGGTCAATGATCTCAACTTTTATGTTAAGTGACTGCAGCGTGTCAATCAGGGTTTGCCACTGCGCCGCCGCCTTAGAGGTATCAATGCTATACGGCTGCATATGGGGGTTAATAATATAGTCAACTGTAAAGTGAGTTGGCCGGCAAACGAGCACCCGCTTGACTGGTGAAGCCATCATTTTGTCCCCCGTTTGTGTTTCATTAACCGCTCGACAGCTTCTCTCACCATCGTTGCATTGGAAAGTAGGGGAGTGTTGCGCATCACTGCTTCTTCGTGCAGACGTATATTGTCGGCTTTCTCTTTGGATTTCAAGCTACGGAGCTCGGCAGACGGTATTGAGATTATCAGGTCGAATCGGCTGCTCTTGAGTAGATCGGCTACATTGGGCTTTAGCTCAGGGCTGCTCAACTTGTACACTAAAGTAGCCTCGATGCCGTGAGATTTCAGTAACTTGTGTGTCTTGTAAGTCGCATAGAATTTGTAGCCGAGTGTATTGAGCGCTTTCAGCTGCGGCAGCAGCTTCAACTTCTGGGTGCGACCGCCCACTGCCACCAAGACGGTCGGGCGGCGACGCTGCGCTAAGGTCATCTGGAGAGTATAGTGCTCTATAAAGCCCGCCGAAGCTCGCACGTTTACCGGGTTATCATTCTCCATAAAGGTAGCCCGTTTGTCGATGAAAACACTGTTCGACATAGTTACCGCTACCGCCTCAACTTTGCCCCGGTAGAGCTTCAATGTGACCTGTCCGCAGACAGTCTCATTAGCATGATCCTCGTAAGCTTTCAGGTCGTTCATGAGCGGCTCATACCAAAGTGCGCCATAGCAGGTGTACGCCCATTTCTGGTCAACGATCGCCTTAAACTCGTTTTGTTGCCTGGTGGAAGCATAGCGCTCCAGCGCAGCATGAGCCGTAATAATAGTGGCCGCTGCCGGTGCTTCGTAAACACCCCGAGTTTTAATGCCAATAATGCGGTCTTCTAGAGAGTATGTAATGCCGATACCGTGACGGCCAGCTCTCATATTCAGCAATTCGATGATCTCACTCAGCGAGTGGCGAGTGTCATCAAGCGCCACCGGGACACCTTTTTCAAATGTAATCGTCAAGTACTCCGGTCGGTCAGGCGCCCGTTCTGGCGCAGTGCAGAGCTTAAGAATATCAGCAAGAGGGGGAATCAGTTCAGCTTGTTGGATTTCACCCCCTTCTGTAGTAATGCCCCACATGTTGTCGTCATACACATACTGGCGTTCATTGATTTCTCCAAGCGGCACACCATGGGCTTTGCAGTAGTGAAGCTGCTCTTCATGGTTCATCTGCCATTCTCTAGCCGGAGCAATGATCTTGAGATCTGGGTTCAGCGCGAGCACCGAGCCATCAATACGGACCTGGTCATTGCCTTTGCCACTGGCACCGTGTGCGATAGCATCTGCTCCTTCTTGATCTGCGATACGTACCGCCCAGCGGGCCAACAGTGGCCGTCCCAGTGGCGTAGATAGGTAATAGTGGTCCTGATAATTACCGTTTGCCTTAATACTCGGGGCGATGAAGTCTCTAGCAAACTCTTCTCGTGCATCAATCAGGAGTGCTTTATCTACACCGAGAGCCAGCGCCCGCTGTCTGACCGCTTCCAGGTCGTCTGCTAATTGTCCCAGATTTAATGTTAAGGCAATAATTTCAGCTTTATATGTTTCTTTAATCCAGGGGATCATGGTTGAGGTGTCGAGACCGCCAGCATAAAGGAGCACTATCTTCTTCACTTGGCCTCTGCGGCCTTCATAAAAGGCAACCGGCTGGTATGATGCATTTTTAGTACTGAATGCCACAATAATCCTTAAAAGTTATTAGATTATGTCCAAAAAGTATTAATTTTTTGAATATTTTCTGTTATTTCAAAGAAAATTGTACGCTCGATTGTGAAAGCTGTCAATCTTATTGATTTTCATGCTTGCAAACAGGCCGCTCGCCTATGTACACTGAAAGAACATATGAATCAGGTCGGGATCAAGCATGGCATGCACCTTATCAGTGGACGCACCCACCCGCAGCTCGCTGAAGAGATTGCCCAGCACCTCGGCACAAAGCTCAGCCCGGTAACCATAGAGAACTTTGCGAACACGGAAATACGTGTTCGTTTTAATGAGTCGGTAAGAGGGAATGACGTCTTTATTATCCAAACCCATGGACACCGCGTCCATGAAGCTATATTTGAACAACTCCTCATGATTGACGCCGCCAAGCGGGCATCCGCCCGCAGCATCACCGCAGTTTGCCCGTTACTCAGTTACGCCCGGGCCGACCGCAAAGCCGCCGGGCGCGAACCAATTGGTGCCCGTCTACTCGTCGATCTTCTCAGCGCCGCCGGAGCCGATAGAATTATGAGTGTTGATTTACATTCCGGCCAAACACAAGGATTTTTTAACGGTCCGTTCGATCATCTGATTGCTATGCCGCTGTTTAAGGCATACATCGCTGAGCACTTTGGCCATGATTTTGTGTTTGTGGCACCGGATGCCGGTCGAGTGAAGCTCACCGAGCGTTATTCGAGCACGATGGGAGCACAAATGGCCATTATCCATAAGAGTCGTTCAACAATTAAGAAAAACGAGGTGGAAGCCAAGCATCTTATTGGTGACGTTACGGGTAAAATCTGCGTCATTATCGATGACATGATTGATACTGCCGGCACGTTTTGTGCTGCCGCTGACATGCTGAAGGAGCGCGGCGCCAAGACAGTATACGGTCTTGCTACGCACGGCATCCTGTCTGAAACTGCTCCTCAACGCATTGAAGACTCTGCCTTTGAGAAAGTAGTAGTTACTAATACCGTCCCCGTTGATACGAAAGCAATGACCGATAAGGTTGAAGTGCTCTCGGTAGCACCACTGCTCGCAGGCGCCATAGAAGCAGTCGCCAATAGTAGCTCTGTCTCAGCCATTTTTGATGGCCAAAACCAGATATAGCCCTTGCGTATTTTAAACGCGGCCAGTATGCTCTAGGGTGGTATGCCATTAGATATAGTCATCGGATTACAGCGTGGGGATGAGGGCAAGGGACGTTTTGTCGATCTCGTCGCAGAGGAATATACCGCTATTGCGCGCGGCAATGGCGGCTCTAATGCTGGTCACACTGTCATGCCGGACAGTCTGGAGCCGCTCGCGCTACACCAAGTACCTTCGGGTATCACTCGCCCGGGCAAGCTTAACATTATTGGCAACGGCGTCTATGTAGACCCGCGGCGTTTGGTTGCAGAACTGGCAGATGTAAGAGCGGCCGGTTATAAGGTTTCCCCGGAGAACCTGCAGATTAGCGATGCTGCCCATTTGGTATTGCCGCACCATATTAAACTCGACGGATTGAGAGAGAACAGCCTGAAAGCCCAGGGCAGTACCCGTTCGGGCATTGCTTACGTTGCTGCCGACAAGTATCTCCGGGAAGGAGTGCGCCTGGAAAACGCTTGGCTTCCTCAGATTCTCAGGGAACGAGCGCATGATGGTCTCGTGCACTATAACAGCCTTATTCCCAAAGAACAGCGACAAACTCTCGCCGAGATCGATGAAGAAGTCAGCAATTGGCTGAAGAACGTTGAGACTCTAAAGCCGCATCTTACTGATACCGTTGAACTTATTAACCAGAAACTTGCCGACGGAGAACCCATCCTTGCGGAAGGAGCTCAAGCCTTTTGGCTTGACGTCAGTCATGGCATGTACCCTTCAGTAACATCATCGTCCACAACAGTTGCCGGGCTACTCGACGGGCTCGGCGTTTCAGCCAACCACCTTGGCAAGGTCACGGGTGTAGCAAAATCGGTGAAGTCACATGTTGGCGGCGGTCCGTTTGTCACTGAGATTACTGACCATAAACTGGCAGATAACGTTCGCGGAGCACGCGGTCTGGCTGATAGCGAATATGGGGCAACCACTCAACGCCCGCGCCGGATTGGCTATCCTGATCTCGTAGAACTACGCAATGCAATCCGTATTAATGGCATTGACGAGCTCGCCTTATCTAAACTTGACCATGTACCGCGTTATGGCAAAACTGTTCAGGTCGCAACCAGCTATACCTATAAAGGCCAGGGTCGTCTGACCGCACCGACTTCTGCATTGGCGCTTGCGGAGTGTACGCCAAACTATAAGAGCTGCGCTACCTGGTGGCATGACATTTCAGAAGTTAGCCGCATTAAAGATCTGCCGAGCGAGGCACTTACTTTCATTGAGTTATTCGAAACAGAACTCTCAGTACCAATTACTAAAATTGGGGTAGGTCCAAGCCGCAGTCAAGTCCTGCTCAGGCCCAGAAAGGCGTGACGGTTTATTGCTAATGCAGCACAACTCTCAGGAGCCAGAACTCGCACCAGCCATTATTGTTATCTTCGGTATTACCGGAGACTTAAGCAGACGCTACTTGCTGCCCTCACTCTACCATCTCATCAAAGATGGTTTGCTGCATGAAAAGACAGAGATTATTGGGGTTACACGTGGCGCAACGACCGCCGAAGAGCTCTTACGTACTACAAAGCTCTGCGACCAGGATTCATATAACGTCTGCGATCCGGCTGCGCTCAAGAAAATGCATACACATACTCGTATGGTGCAAATGAGCCTCACTGGTAGTGCTGACTACGCCCAGCTGCATCAGCTGCTTGACGACATTGAAGAAAAACAAGGCGTTTGCATGAATCGCCTGTACTACCTTTCCATCCCGCCACAAGTCTATAGCCCCGTCATCCGTCTGCTTGGTGAACAAGCCTTAAACACCAGCTGCCAGCACGGGAGAGCCATGACCCGCTTGTTGGTAGAGAAACCCTTCGGTTTTAATCTTGAGTCTGCAAAGGAACTCATCAAGACTACCGCAGAAGTCTTTGGAGAAGAACAGATCTTTCGAATCGACCACTACTTGGCAAAGGAGACTGTTCAAAACATACTGACATTTCGTTTTCAAAACCCCATTTTCGAGACCCTTTGGGACCATCGGCACATTGCCGACATCAGCATCAGCGCCTATGAAAAGATCGATATTGAGGGCAGGGCAACGTTTTACGAACCATTAGGGGCGTTACGGGACTTTATCCAAAGCCACTTGATACAGGTATTAGCTATCGTCACCATGGATCAGCCGAAGCAATTCGACAGCGAGTATATCCATGTCGCCAAACAACAAGTGATGCAGGAAATCGTCCCCGTGCCCGCCGACCAGGTGGATAAATGGACTCGCCGCGGGCAGTATAATGGCTATCGGGAAGAAGTAAATAATCCGAATTCCACTACGGAAACATACGCTGAAATTACGACCTTCATTAACAGTGACCGCTGGCAGGGCGTCCCTATTCATCTGTCGACCGGTAAAGCGCTGCATGAACGCAAGACGGAGGTACGAGTTGGCTTCCGGGGAGCACAGGGCAACAGCAATAATCATCTGAGATTCCGGATTCAACCAAATGAAGGTATTGAGCTTGATCTTGTGACCAAGCGGCCCGGGTTCAGTAATGAAATAGATAAAACTGCTATGGACTTCTCTTACGCCCATGATTTTGAGAGCCATGGACACCCCGATGCCTACGAGCGAGTATTGGTCGATGCCGTACGCGGCGACCACACACTGTTTGCAACCAGTGAGGAAGTGCTCGCAAGCTGGCGCGTGGTACAACCAGTGTTAAGCGAGTGGGCCAAACGGACTAATGACTTATTCTTTTATCCGCCTGGATCTAACCCGCTTGAAGCTACTTCTCAGTCGTAATCTGTTACACTGGAAAGTGCTTATATGGGAGCCCGTATTTCATGTTAGTCGATGTAATTATTATACTCGTGGCAGTTTTAGTCATCTACCGATCATGGGAAAGTGGTTTTGTCCGGCAATTTCTGGCAAGTATTGGGTTCTTTGGGGGATTGTTGCTCGGCCGTTGGCTTGAAACATATACCATTACCCTGGTGCATAGTCCGCTCTCTCGTACGCTGGTCACTATTATCACAGTGCTCGGTGTGGCTTTATGCTGCCTGGCGATTGGCGAGTCGATCGGCATCAGCCT
>DAHUZY010000014.1:6942-21223 GCA_027314885.1 Candidatus Saccharimonadota bacterium
TTTAGCGGGGAAACGACTCAATAAGCTAGACAACGGCTTCGGGGGAGTGCTGTCCATTATCTCAGTCTTAATAACTGCATGGCTGCTTACGGCGGTCGCAAATAGTTTGCCTCCAAGTAGCTTTAGTCGGGCACTCAATCACTCTCAGATCATAAGCAGCCTTAACCACGTACTGCCACCGGCACCGACCGTAATTGCCGATTTGGGCAGGATCATCGATCCTAACGGCTTTCCGAATGTCTTTATTGGCGGTGAGCCGATTCCGAGAGGTAATATAAATCTGCCGTCTCTTGGTGAACTCAGTGCTGCAGTCAACGCCGACAAGGCATCAGTGGTACGCATTCAAGGACAAGGCTGCGGTGGCATCGTATCCGGATCGGGCTTCGTGGTTGCCCCCGGTTTGGTCGCAACCAACGCGCATGTGGTTGCCGGTATAACCCAACCGGTTGTTGAAGACAGTAACGGCACCCACTACGCACGGGTTGTCTGGTTCGACCCGAACTTAGACTTTGCGCTGCTCAGGGTAAATAATTTGGCTGGCAAGCCGCTCACCCTCGAAAAGGCTAACCAGCCGTCTGGTACACCTGCCGCCGTGGTCGGTTATCCAGGTGGCGGCCCATTTAACGCCGTACCTGCAGCCATTATGGATGAATTCGAAGCGAGTGGCCACAATATCTATGGAAACGGTTTGACCATGCGATCAGTCTATGAGATAAAGGGAACCGTTATACCGGGCAACTCGGGTGGACCGTTGGTCGCCGAGAACAGCGATGTCATTGGGATAGTCTTCGCCGAGTCGACAACCTATAACCATGTCGGCTACGCGCTCAGCATGGGTAAGGTGATCAATGAACTTAATCATGAGAAAAATAATCAGCGTCCCGTCAGCACCGGCACGTGTGCGGAATAAGGGTGGTATATGAACAGTCCTTTCGCTATACTTAAATTAAACTGTCTATGAAAGCGAAAGCCGAGAGCAAAAAGTTACCGCGGGTACTACCATACATTCTGCTGGCCGCAGGTATTATTGGCTATATCTGTGCAGTCATCATTATGTATGAAGATATGAAGCTGTTACAGAATCCGCACTATATACCGTCCTGCGACCTTAACCCCATCATTAGCTGCGGAAGCGTCATGCAGAGCAAAGAGGCCAGCGCATTGGGCATTCCTAATCCATTCCTGGGAATGGGCGGATTTGGAGCCCTGGCTGTCATTGGTTTAGCCATGCTCGCCGGCGCCCGTTTCAAACGTTGGTTCTGGCGACTTCTGAACGTTGGCGCATTATTGGCAACCGGATTCTGCCTCTGGCTCTTTTATGAGAGCGTATACCATATTAACGCGCTCTGTCCGTACTGTATGACTGTGTGGGTTGCTACTATTACCACGTTTTGGTATGTCACACTCTTTAACATTGATCAGCGCCATATCAGGCTGCCAGCATCGTTTCAGGGGGTCTACCGTTTCGTACGGCGGCATCATCTTGACTTTCTCATCCTCTGGTTCCTTATTATTGCCGCCTTTATCCTCAAGCATTTTTGGTATTACTACGGGCGACACCTGTAATATAAACTACTCGGTTCGCAGCGCATCAATCGGGTTGCGGCGGGCAGCTTTGAGGGCTGGTATAGTACCGAAGATCAGACCAATCAAGAAAGTAACGAGGGCAACACCGACAACAACTTTCCAGCTAATTACTGGCTGCAGGTTAGTCGTTACGTGCAGCACTCCATCAATAATGTAAGCTAATATAATACCCAGCACACCGCCGCTGAGACTGAGCATAGTCGCCTCGAGCATGAATTGACCGAGTATCTGCATTTCTGTCGCTCCGACTGCTTTCCTGATGCCAATTTCATGTGTTCGCTCGGCAACAGATACCATCATTACATTCATAATGCCAATACCACCGACCAGCAGGGAAATGGCAGCTACACCTGCCACTAATGTGGTGAGCAAAGACAAGATATTGTCATTAGCGACAATATTTTGGTTACCGACCAGCACCGCTATACCACTTTGTCCGCCGTGCTCGGCGTTGAGTCGCTGCCGGATCTGGCTCGAAACCGCCGCAGTTTGACTGGGAAGAGCAGTACGGACAAACATTTCGTATGTCGGTGCTGTATTATGCGTAAGGTTCTCTGCCACGCTATTCGGGATAAAGATCGCATTGTTAAAATCCACCTGTCCGCTTAGTGGCGTGGTTGTAAACTGATTAAAAATACCGACAACAATGAATGTTTGGCCATGAAAGGTGAAACTATGCCCAAGCGGTAACGTATTCTTGAAGAGCTTTTGCGCAGTATTCTGTCCCAGTACCGCCACATTGTCGCCGTAGTTCTGACTGCTAAAGAAGTTGCCATTTGCTAGTGATTGGTTGATGAGACTTGGGAGATCGGGAGTCGTGCCAATAACACTGCCGTGTGTGTACACACCATCAGGGCCACGAACGGTACCGGGCGTAAGAGTAAGCGGCGCGCTCTGAGACACTCCATGAGTAGTTGCAACGGTTGCAATGTCGTTGACGGTCATTGGGCCACTGACACTGAGGCCAGAGAATAGGCCTGCCTGATTGCCCACATTTGAGCCTGTTTGCAAGCTCTCAGGTCTAATCGTAATAAAGTTATTACCGAGGTGGTGAATTTGGCCGGCAACCTGTTGCTTTACCCCGTCACCGATTCCAATAACAGTAATAACTGCTGCTACCCCAATAATAATTCCGAGCATTGTCCAGAAGCTGCGCAGCTTGGCATTGCGCACAGAGTCAAAACCGGCTTTTAGGTGTCCACGTGAGAAAATCATGATTTACCTCCGCGTTTACGACGGGCAGTTCGGCCACGCCGCGTCTTTGGTTTAGCAGCGGTATCCGGCGGAGCAGACGGTTTATCCGGCAGCGCCTTCATAAGCACTGATACACCGGCAAGATCATCCTCCTCGCTGGTAGCAGGTACAGTATAGAGCACCTTGCGGGCAGTTGACGCAACTCGACCAACCGCAGTCTTCTCGTCATGAATAATGCTTCCGTCATGCATATAAATAACACGGGTGGCAAAACGTGTCAGTTCAGGATTATGTGTCACAAATATGATCGTATTGCCCATTTTGTGGATATCACTGAGCAGCTCCATGACCAACCGGGAGCTGTTACTATCCAGATTCCCTGTCGGTTCGTCGGCAATAATAAGGCGAGGGTTATTCACGAGCGCCCGGGCGATTGTTACACACTGAGCTTGGCCGCCACTGAGCTGGCTCGGCAGATAGTACTCGCGATTTTGGACTCCAACGCGGTCCAGCATTTGACTGGCCATCTTCAATCGCTTAGTAAGGGATACGCCTTTATACCCAAGGGGCAGGGCGACGTTCTCCAGTGCAGTCAACCGGGGAAGCAAGTTATATGACTGAAAAATAAAGCCAATTTTATCCCGCCTGATTTTAGCGGCAACATTCGGCTTCAGCCGGGCGACCGGCTTACCCTCTAAGTGATACTGGCCGTGACTGGGACGATCAAGCAGACCAATCATGTTCAGAAGCGTACTCTTGCCAGAGCCACTGGGACCCATAACAGCTATGAATTCGCCTTTTTCAATAGTTAAAGTGACTTCGTCGAGCGCTAGGGTAGTTGCATCGCCGAAGCCGTACAGTTTACTGACGTCTTGTAATTCGATTAATGCCATTCTCAATTTTTAGTGTACCCCCATATTTGCAAAATAAGCAAGGAGTTTTTTAATATCCTTTAGGCTGCTTCCGACATGGCTATTTGCTATACTGGCCTAGTAATAAATCCTGGAGGGGTCGCCTAGTGGCCTATGGCGCACGCTTGGAAAGCGTGTTGGGTTAACGCCCTCGGGGGTTCGAATCCCCCTCCCTCCGCCAAGATAGTTACAGGCACGTATCCAATAGAGAAGTCACCGTTTGATAATTTATTTAACGAATATGCATTTCTGATCCAGAAAACAAGCAGGGTAGTCTCTGTTATAAAAGATAAAGATTGCTAAGACCTCAATAAGGATGCAGGCAGTCTTAACAAATTGATTGCTACATATCCGAGAGCCAGAGTCCAAGCTTTTGCCATTTTCCATTTTGCCCTAACTCTGAGATGCAAACACAGAGGAGTAGTCAGATAGCCTACTTTTTACTACAATAAGCCTTATGTTTATCTCATTTGTTGTTTGGTGGTATGGTCGCGGCTGGCAACAAATTATGCGCAGTTTCTCTGTCCGCACAAAGATGGTGGCAGGTAACTTCTCGATGTTTCAATTACTGAGAACATTGTTTGCTCCCTGGAAGCGCATTATTACTTTCCCGGGCAGAAGCCTGGAAGACCGCCTGAAAGCAGCAGCGGATAACGCCTTCAGCCGAGCAGTCGGGTTCGTTGTTCGTCTGATCGTACTCATTGCCGGGCTAATCTCACTCGCTCTCGTTGCACTATTCAGTTTGGTGGAAATAATTGTCTGGCCGCTATTGCCGTTCGCAATACCGGGCTTCATCATTGCCGGATTTGTATTATGAATAATTCACCGATAGATTTTTCATCGTCGCGCTACCGATCAGCTCGCTATAGCAAACTGATCGGACATAGTGGCTTTATTGGCTTAGTGAGCCTGGGTACGATCTGCGTTATCGCTGCAATCGCTCTCATCACGCTCGTGCACATGAAGCAGATCGCCGGTATTTTAGCAGCACTCGCGCTCATTTGTTACCTGCCCGCTATTTGGTGGAAACAATACCTCTCGGTGCTGCCTTCGACCGGGGCAAGCTTAACTGAGCGGCTTAACATTGCCCTCCTCACCAAGTTGTCACCTAAAATGCCGCTAAACCCGCAAAGTGTCTGGCAGGCACTGAAAGATCATTGGCAAGCAATTTTCTTCACCAATCACTTGTTACTCGCAGACGAACTCGTGACTGCCAGCCTAAGCACCGATCCGTCAATACTGATTGAGGCACTGACGCTCGCAAGCAGTTTGGCAGAAGAGCACCACACCGATACCATTGAAGTCGGCTTTGTGATCGCTGGCCTGTTCATGACTGATTCTAATATGCAGCAACTCCTCGCAAAGCAGCGAGGTCACGCCGAGGATTTCAAATCTATTGCCGACTGGCTCGGGCGCAATCTTGGCGAAACAACACACATGAGCACCAAGACGGGCGGCATCGGGCGGGACTGGGCCTTTGGCTTCACGCCCCTCCTGGATAAACTCGGCCGTAATGTGAGCCTTTCTGTCAGCGGTCGGGGAGGGACATTCACCTGGTTAACAAAATCTCAGGGCGTACAAGCGATTGAGACGGCATTTGCCAATCACGCCACAGCCATTGCACTCGTTGGCCCAACAGGAGTTGGCAAGACTTCGCACATCTATGCGCTGGCTCAAGCCATGATCAACGGCATCAGTCCACCAAGTCTGCGCTACCATCAAATTATTAGCCTGAACGCGACAGACATTACCGCCGTTGCCAGTGGCCGAGGACAGCTGGAGCAGCTCATGATCAGCCTGGTTAACGAGGCCGGGCGCGCTGGACATATAATCCTGTTCCTGGATAATGCTCAGTTGTTTCTGACAGAAGACGCGGGGTCCGTCAATGCTTCACAAATATTATTCTCTATTATCGAGGCTCGGGCAGTACCGCTCATCTTGGCGCTTACCCCCCAGGACTTCCAAAATCTCAAGACCACCAACGCAGGTCTTGCGGGCATGCTCACGCCGGTCATGCTGGCAGAGATGCCGGAAAACGACATTATGCGTATTCTCGAAGATAATGCGAGCCGCCTAGAGTACCGCTTCAACGTACTTATCCCTTATGAAGCGCTCCGGGAGGCATATCGCTTAAGTGGACGCTACAACCAGGATGAAGCTTATCCCGGTCGGGCAATTAAGCTGCTCGAGCAAGCAGTTAATCATGCCGAGCAGGGTATTATCAGCCGGTTGAGCGTACAGCATGCAGTCGAGCAAATGTACGGTGTAAAGGCTTCAGTAGCGGCGCCAGTTGAAGTCGACGAGTTGCTGCACCTGGAAGACCATATACACGAGCGTATGATTAACCAAAGTCATGCCGTTAGTGTAGTTGCTAATTCTTTACGCAGAGCCAGGGCCGGTGTCACCAACCCCCGCCGCCCAATTGGCAGCTTCCTTTTTCTTGGCCCAACCGGAGTTGGCAAAACAGAGCTCGCCAAGGCCATTGCCGCAACATATTTCCGGGATGAAAATAATATGATCAGGCTCGATATGACCGAGTATCAACGCCCCGATGATGTCCAACGACTACTCGACAGCGGTAGCGGGGAACACAGCAGCCTGTTGCTGAAAGTCAGGCAGCAACCGTTCAGCGTCGTACTCCTTGATGAAGTCGAGAAGGCTCACCCAGATATATTGAACCTGCTGCTGCAAATGCTCGATGAAGGTCAGCTGACAGACACAACCGGCCGGCCAGCATCGTTTAAAGACTGCGTCATCATAGCCACATCCAATGCAGGCGCAGAAACCATCCGCGACCGTATCAGCCAGGGTCAGGATCTGGCAGATTTTGCGAAAGCCTTCAGTGACGAGTTGATAGCGAGCGGGCAGTTTAAACCAGAACTTATCAACCGTTTCGATGAACTCGTCCTGTTTAGGCCGCTCAACCCGGACGAGCTCGCCCAAGTAGTCAGCCTGATGTTGAAAGACGTCAATAGAACCCTTGCGCAACAAAATATCTCTGTCGAGTTAACTCCTGAGGCTATTAATAAGATTGTTGCCGCTGGCA
This sequence comes from Candidatus Saccharimonadota bacterium, assembly GCA_027314885.1. Classification (GTDB taxonomy): domain Bacteria; phylum Patescibacteriota; class Saccharimonadia; order Saccharimonadales; family UBA4665; genus JAJZAF01. Next base: position 13,681 of record DAHUZY010000014.1, read on the forward strand.
ACGACCCGCGCCTTGGAGCAAGGCCTATGCGCCGGATGTTGCAACGCACCGTTGAAGACACGGTGGCAAAACTTATTTTAGAAGGCAAGGTTCGGCCGGGTGACCATGTGAGACTAGACGAAACGAGCTTACAGCTTTAAGAAATCAGGGTACCGACGGCCTCACCGGTCACTAGACGCAAAAGGTTATCTGCCTGCATACAGTTGCACACTACAATTGGCTTATTCTGTTCCATGGCTAACCCGATAGCCGCTTTGTCCATAACCATAATTGAGTTATCCTCGAGCGCTTCCTGATATGAGACAGTATCGAGCTTCACCGCATCGGGATGGTTAGTCGGGTCCTTATCGTAGACTCCCTCGACTTTCGATGCTTTCACTACTGGCTCACAGTCCAATTCCAGAGCAAAACTAACTGCCGCAGTGTCATGAGTCACGTAGGGCCGAGCAGTGCCGCCTGCAACAATAACCACCCGTCCTTGCTGCAAGTGCTTTTCAGCTAAGCGGTAAGAGTAGGACTCGGCAACTTGTTGTGCAAAAATATTACTCAAACAGCGGGTCTTAATACCATTAGCTTCAAAGATATCGGTAAGCGCCATGCTGTTCATCAATCCGCTGAGCATGCCCATTTGATCGGCTGTTACCCGACGGATACCATGGCCAGCCAGTTTGGCGCCGCGCACCATATTGCCGCCGCCAACCACCATGACCACTTGGCAGCCACTATCTACGACTTTTTTTACCTCATGAGCAAGAAACGAAGCAATGTCTGGATCAACTCCGAATTCGTATTTACCGGCTAGTTGTTCGCCTGAGAGTTTTAAAAGAATACGGCTGTATTTCGCGGAATTCATCTAGATACTCAGTCTAGCAAATTGTCATGGAGAAAGCTATACTGAAGATGCAGTGATAAAGCTATATTCCTGGAATGTCAATGGCATTCGGGCTGTTAATAAAAAGGGGCTTTGGCAGCCATTTATTAAGGCGGCTCACGCAGATATAATCTGCCTGCAGGAAATAAAGGCCAAACCGGAGCAAGTCGATGCCATAATTGACGGCTATACAGCCTACTGGTATCCTGCCGAAAAGCCGGGCTATAGCGGTACAGCTATCCTCTCCAAGAAGACCCCGGATAGGGTGACGTACGGCTTCCCGAAAGAACTTATCAAAAAATACAAAGTACCCGGTGATATGTATGGTGACCCTAATGAAGAAGGGCGCATCATTGCCGCAGAGTATCAATCATTCTGGCTGGTGACCGTCTACACTCCGAACGCCAAAGACGATCTCAGCCGTATCCCGTTGAGACACAAGCATTGGGATCCTGCCTTCTTGGCCTACATAAAGCAGCTTGAGAAAGACAAACCGGTAGTCATATGTGGTGATCTCAATGTGGCACACACTGAGGATGATCTCGCGAATCCCGGGCCCAACCGTGGGAAAAAAGGTTTTACCGATGAGGAGCGGAGCGGATTTCAGGCTTTTATTGACGCCGGTTTTATTGACACCTTTCGCCTGTTTGTCCACGGCAAGGGCTTCTACACGTGGTGGAGTCATTTTGCTCGCTCCAGAGAACGAAATGTCGGTTGGCGGATTGACTATTTTCTAGTCTCCAGTGCGCTGAAAGGCAAAGTTAACGCAGCCAAAATACACCCTAATATTATGGGGTCCGATCACTGTCCCATATCTGTTACACTGGACTTATGACCAAATTGGGTTTAGTGAGTGTAAAAACGACGGACAAACTGCTATTGCCTGGACTGCTTTATGAGCCTCCACAGAGGAGCAAGGCTGCTGCAGTCTGGCTGCACGGCATGGGAGATAACGGCATATTCTATAACCCCTCCCGTCTTAATGCGCTCGGCAGCAGCCTCACCCGCAAAGGAATTGCTTTACTCGCCTTTAATAACCGTGGTGCTCATGGCAGCAAATCATTACGTATTGACGACGAGACGTTAGCGAAAGACTCACGGCACTATCAGGGAGGTACCTATTACGAAAAGATCGCCGACTGCGTGATGGATATTGACGGTGCCAGCTCATTTTTAAAGGAGCTGGGCTATGAGACGCTCTATCTGCTCGGCCACAGTTCTGGTGCCAACAAGATATGTGCCTATCAGGCACGTGCCACACAAAATCCGTTCAGTAAGTATGTCCTCGTCGGGGCGGCTGATGATGTCGGACTGCATTTCATGAGGCTCGGCAAGACAAAATTCTGGCAGGCATTGACAGACGCCCGGCAATGGATTGAGCGCGGTAAGCCTCAAAAGGTTATGCCCGCTATAAGTGGCATGCACCCTTTCAGCGCACAATCTACCGTTGACCTGCTTGATCCGGATGGCGCCTATAATACCTTCCCGTATTATGAAACTCGGGTAGTTCGTTTAGGCAAAAAGCCGCTGTTTGAGGAAGTCAGACAGATAGATAAACCCACACTCGTTATATTCGGTGATCAAGACGAGTATCTAGAGACCGCCGATGGGCCGGCCGGGGCCTGCGGCCTGATTCAATCCTATGGCTCCCACAAAAAAGCTACCTGGTCATTTGAGTTGGTTGCCGGAGCCGATCATGGATTTCATAACCATGAAGCTGAATTTGCAGATAGGGTTGCAACATGGTTAGCTCGTTAACGTCCGATCGACCCTTTGCAGTCTTCGATATTGATGGCACGGTGATTCGCTGGCAACTGTACCACGCAATTGGTGATGCGCTCGCAAAAGCAGGAGTTATTGAAGCCAATGAATTTAAAACTGTCCGCGAAGCCCGAATGGCCTGGAAAAAGCGCAGCAATGAAGACTCATTTAGAAGCTACGAGCAGACCATGGTAAACGTATTTCAAAAGACACTGACCGGCCTGAGAGTTGCAGACTTTGAACGCGCCGCAGACATCGTGTTTGAGGAATATAAGGACCAGGTCTACACCTACACCCGCGACCTCATGCGTTCACTGAAGTCACGAGGGTACGTCTTGTTCGCAATCTCTGGCTCGCCTCTCTACATTATTAACAAACTGGCACACTACTATGGGTTTGACGACTCAGCTGCAACCACATACGCAAGCAACCAGGGTATTTTTACCGGACAAACCACATTTGTCGGTACAAAAGCGACACACCTGGAGACATTGATTACAAAGCACGGGGTTTCAAAACAAGGCAGTATTGCTGTCGGCGACAGTGAAGGGGATATCGGACTTTTAAAAGATGTCGAGCAACCGATAGCCTTTAACCCCAACCGACAGCTATTGGACACTGCCACGAACATGCATTGGCCGATCGTCCTAGAACGCAAAAATGCCATCTACCGTCTAGAGTACATTGAGGGAGAGTATAGATTACAACTATGAACGAATCACCGCTCAGATATTGGCAGCGTCAGAGCCTGCAGACAGCCCTCTTTAGCGACCTGCTTTGGAGCCGTCCTCAGCAAACCGCCAATGCGGGAAAGCTCCTCATCGTCGGAGGCAATGCTATGAACGTTGCGCTTGTTGCCGAGAGTTATACCCAAGCAAAGCGTGCCGGAATCGGCACCTGCCGGGTATTGCTTCCCGACAGTCTGAAGAAAACAATTGGAGCAGTGCTCAACGCCGGGGAATATGCACCGAGCAATCCAAGCGGGGGCTTTGCAAGAAGTGCACTTTCTGAACTGATAGAGCTCCACACGTGGGCAGATGGAACGCTGTTCGCTGGTGACTTTGGCCGTAACGCCGAAACAGCAGTACTCCTGGAACGCTTCGTTGCGGAGGGGATCACCCAGCCTATCATATTCACTGAGGACAGTGTGGATTACTTCCTGCATAGCCCGTTGCCGCTTCTCAAAAGACCTGAGGCCACGTTGGTTATAAGCTTCGAGCAATTGCAGAAAATGGTCATCAATGCACACTTTAAAACCGCCTTTACGCGGCAGCTTGACATACTGCACTTTATTGAGGCTCTTCACGAGTTTAGTAATGTTTATAGCGCCGCCATTATTGTGAAGTACCAATCAGCCATTATTGTTGCCCATCACGGTCACATTAGCTCTACCGAGCTTTTCGGAGACACCCCGAGCTGGCAGACAAAGATCGCTGCTTACGCGAGCGTGTGGCAGCTGCAGCACGGGAGCCAAATTTTCGCCGCCCTCACTACCGCAGTCTTTGACAGCCAACAATAAGAAAATTAATTACTTACCGAACCGGCGCTGCAGCCTACCATACCGTTTGAGCGCCGCTTCAAAATCTTTCTCAGTAAAATCCGGCCAGAGCTTTTTGTTGAACATAAGTTCACTATAGGCCGATTCCCAAGTCATAAAGTTACTGAGGCGCTGTTCGCCGGAGGTGCGGATAATAAGGTCGGGTGGGGGTACATCGGGCGCGTAGAGGAATTTACTGAGCAGCTCAGGGGTAATATTTTCAGGGTTGACGCCAAGTTCGGCAATCCGTTTAGTGGCGTCTACTATCTCTTGCTGGCCACTGTAGTCGAGGCAAATGAGCAGCGTACCACGAGTATTGTTCTTCGTTTGTTCTTCAGCCTGGTGAATAGCCCGAAGCAGGGCAGCACCAAGTTTCAGTTTCGAGCCGATCACCTGAAAACGAATATTTTCCTTATCAAGCTCCTTAATCTCGTGCTTGAGCGCCCAAGAGAGCAGCTTCATAATGTCATGGATCTCTTGCCGGTCACGTTGCCAATTCTCGCTGGAGAAGACATAGGCCGACACATATCTCACACCATTACGTACAGCCGATTTGGTGATGTTTTTAAGCGTAAGGTAGCCTTTGCGGTGGCCTTCAGCTGTTGGATAACCATGCTGCAGCGCCCATCGTCGATTACCATCGAGGATAAGACCAACATGAGTCGGCATAGATGCGGATGAGATAGTTTGCTTCATGTTTTATATTATAAAATAGAAGAAAAGAAAAATTATAGCAATTCTTCAGCAAAGCTTACTAAAGTGGACTTTATAAAGGATTATTATGCGACTTTCACCGGAACAACGCACGCGCACGCCGCTAGAATTACAAATTCCGACCGGGCTTATGCCTCACAGCGGGAAGCTGCTCCCTGCGCTGGATGAAAACACGCTCTGGGAGCTACAGCTCAACAGCTGGAACACTATCGGATCAATTGCGGCATTTGTGGATAGTGAAAACAATATTATGCTGCTGTCTCACAACGTCAGCGAGAAAAACGCCACCGCCGGCGCCCTCGGCCCCTTAAGCGAGACCGGCAGAATAAGTAACGGTAATATTGAACCAAAAATTATTGAGCAACCGCTTGAAACATTCCATAGAGGTATCCGGGAAGAACTTGGCGTTGATGATCCCGCTCAACTTGGTCTAGAAACCGCAGAAAATAGCCACTGGGTAATCAACCAATGGCATCAAGGCGAAGACATGCTCGGGCACGATTTTTATGTATGCGGCGTCTCGTTTGTAGTGTTTTTACCCGACGAAGCTAAAGCTGCACTTTTAAGCTCGTGGAGGGAAACAGAGGAAATAAGTAGTCTACATTTTACTCCTATTGAAGATATCTTAGATGGCCACCTCGATGAGCCTTTAAGGTCCGGGGTTAAGCCATGGCTAAAGCAACTTAATGATGCGCAGCTCCTGACAAGAGACAGCACCTCCAGGCGTGCTCTGGATTTTTCTTCGGTACGACGCGATATAGATTTTAATAGTTTTCATGATATTGAGTTAGGGTAAACCCTTGCCGAAACTTATAGTTGTCAGTGGACCATCAGGAGTAGGGAAAACATACCTTGCTGAACAGCTGCAACGTCTCTATCCGGACAAGGTGAGCTCGGTTAGGCTTGTCACCACTCGTCGTCCCAGAACCAAAGAAGCTGCTGTTGATAGAACCTTTGTCTCCTTGGAGGAATTTAAAGCCATGGAACAAAATCAGGAATTCATTCTCACCGACATATTCCAAGGTCATTGGTATGGATATCCAAAGAGGGAACTGCAGCCAATCACCAAACACCTTGTGGTGAATGCTTGGCCAGCGCTCTTGCCAAAGTTAGTGAAACTTCCTGATGTCATTTTTGTTGGCCTCACTATAACCACAGCCAGTCTGTCCCTGCTTACCACAAGGATGAGTGATCGCGGCAATTCAGCTCAGGTAATTTCCGCAAGGATTCCTCTCATACAAAAAGACATCCGGGACATAGAAGCTCTCGCACACCTCATTCAAGACCATGGAATGCTCTTCACTGTCGTTGACAATCAGACCGTACCTGAAGTTATTATTCCTTGGGCGGAGACAACACTCGGTTTAAAAAAGCGGGTACATGAGCACAAAACATAAACAACAAGCCCTAAAATTGCTTGCCCTCTGCATCTTCGGTGCGGCATTCGGGCTGATTGAAGCTGTTGTAGTCTACTACTTGCGCATTATTATGCACTTCCACGGCACCTATACAGCTCACTACAAGGTGCTGCTTAACTTTGGGTTTATTACCTTCATTGCACCCGTGCATTCTCTATTACACAATGCGAAAATAGACACTGTAGAGATGTTTCGCGAAGCAGCTACCATCATTATGCTATTCTCGGTCTCATATATTGCTGGCCGTAATTGGCGTCAGCGCCTTGGCGCCTTCCTGGTCAGCTTTGCCGTCTGGGACATTACATACTATATATACTTGAAGTTGTTGGACAATTGGCCGGCTAGCTTGCTAACCAAAGACATCTTCTTTCTCATACCAGTGCCGTGGGTTGGTCCGGTCATCACACCACTACTTATTTCTACCTTACTTTTTATAATCGGGTGCAGGTTATACCTACATAAGTCACACGAACAGTAACTCGCTGGGTATTTCTTGTGGGCCCTCAGGTACTGGTTTTTATCGGAAGCCCAGCCGCCCGCCAGGCAGCTATACCCCCTGTCAGGTTATACGCCTCATAGCCCCCTGCTAAAAGCGCTTGGGCAGCAAACGCTGATCGGTTCCCGCTCTGGCAATACACAAGTACTGCCGCATCTTGTTGAACTTCATTCATCCGCTCACTGAGCTCGCCTAAGGGTATTGATCTGTCGCCAGCAATCCAACCTCCGTCTCGTTCTTCAAGAGAACGCACATCAAGTACTTGAACAGGCCACCCGTCACTTAAACGCCGGTATGCTTCCTCGGGGCTGAAACTTGATCTCTGTTCACTGTCTAACGATTCACTCATAATTTTCACTCTTTTCATTACGTTTCTGTGGTGGAGACGAGGGGAGTTGAACCCCTGACCTCGGCAATGCGAATATCGCGCTCTAGCCAGCTGAGCTACATCCCCTGGTGCCCTTGTACGACAAGGCTAGAACCTATTTTGAGCGAAACTGCTAAATCCTGCAGGCGAAGCTCCAGCACCGCCCTCTGTTCCAGCTTTGGTGGGCCAAGTGTACCTTAGATGGCACACCAAGCTCCCTGACATTATAGCGCTTCATGATCGGCTTAAGGCTCTAGACAACGTGGCGGTGGACAATGTTTAGGCTAACCCGAAAAGTCGACCCACACGATTTGTTGACGTCAAAACTGTACACGGAACGCAATTTCTATAGCGATTTCACCACTGATCTAAGCAAAGC
>DAHUZY010000015.1 GCA_027314885.1 Candidatus Saccharimonadota bacterium
ATCTGCACCTTGGTTATATGCTTCCTGTGACATCTATACTCTCCTCAATGGGGTTAAAGATAATGTTACTTTAGCATAAAAATACGTATAGGCAGATCGGGCCGCTTCCCGGAATATCTATACGCCGGTGTTCACGGTCTGTCTGAGTCTGCATAATTATTATGGTCTAGGCGGCTTCACGCTTTTAGGCTACTATGTGAATAAGGGCGATCTAGCGACAAAAATCCATACATAAGGCATTGTTATGTCTATAAACCCGCATCGCAACTCTCGAAAAATTACCCATGAGCATCTCGTATTTAGTCTTACTGTTATTTTCGCTGCAATGATATATGCAGGTCGGCTCTGGCGTATTATTAATCTCACCACCGCTTTATTGTTCATTGCTAACATTGTCTGCCTCGTAATTTTGTCCGCCTCTTGGCGCGCGTGGCACCAGAAACGGAAACGTGTCAAAACAAAGCGAAAACCTGCTTTGCCGACAGCAGACACAATGGACGGTGTAGCCTTTGAACGAGTGATAGCCAATCTTCTTAAAAATCGAGGGTTTCATCATATTAAGCTTACAGAACGCTATGATCTCGGTATCGATATTATTGCCGAAAGAGGAAAGGTGCGTTGGGGCATTCAAGTGAAACGCCATAAGCAGCTCATAGGGATGGCTGCGGTCAGCCAAGTGGTAGCAGCCCTGGCACATTATAACTGCGACCGAGCAATGGTCATCACCAATGGTCGTTTTTCAGCAAGTGCGCGCATGCTGGCAGCTAGCAATAACTGCCTCCTTATTGATGGCTCACACCTGCGGCACTGGGCTCGCCTACGGCATAGTGCCGCTCATCAAACATAATCATTTTAGAAAAGTATGCAAATATAGGTTACACTTAAAGTTAATGTACTTTGCATCCAGAATGCAGGCTGGTCAGATGCTGGCAGCCAAAATCGTACCAAAATATAAAGGGTCTCCCTGTGTCGTAATGGCACTGACTGATGGCGGTGTTATAGTAGGGACCCAGATTTCTCAGGAACTGGACTGCCTATTAATGCTGCTGCTCGGTGAGGAAATTACTTTGCCGAGGGAATCTGATGCCTTTGCCGGCATCACTTCTAGCGGCGAATTTGCGTACAATAGCCAGCTCTCCTCTGGCGAGATAGATGAATATGTCACTGAGTATCATGGTCTGATCGAGCAAGAAAAATTAAGCATTATGCATGAGTTAAACCGTATGACGAAAAAAGGCAGCGTCATAAGTAAGGAGCTGCTAAAAAACAAAAATGTCATTATTGTGTCCGACGGTTTACCCAGTGCGTTTGAGCTTGACCTTGCTCTCTCTTATTTGAAGACTGTGAGAACAAAACACCTCATCTTTGCGATTCCAATTGCGGGCGTAAAGGCCATAGACCGCATGCACGTGACCGGAGACGATATCTACTGCCTCAGCGTTGTTGATGACTACATCAATACAGATCACTACTACGATACACGCGATGTGCCCTCGCATGAAGAGATTATTGCAATGCTCAGAAAACTTATTGCCTCGTCAGGCAATAATCAGCAGGAAGACTCTCATGAAAGCTACTGATAGCAACACCGACTCCCTCAAAAAACTTAAAAGCGATAAGCTCATAGAAGCACTCGAGTCGTCGGCAGAGGGGTTAAGCAGCACCGAGGCCAGCCGCCGCTTAAGTATCTACGGGAAAAACATATTGCTTTCACCCACCCATAACACGTCTCTGCAGCTGCTCATAAAGCAGTTTAAGAGCTCTCTTATTTACCTGCTCCTGCTTGCCAGTGTCTTGTCGTTTCTACTCAGGGACTACCGGGATGGCATTATCATTGCAGTCATCTTAGCTATTAATGCCGGCATCAGTTTCTATCAAGCACTACGTTCACAGAAAGCCGTGGAGGCACTGCAAAAGCTGGTAAATAAAGAAGTTCTTGTCTGCCGGGACAATCGAGCAACCTTAATCTCTGAGAAACAAATTGTGCCCGGCGATGTTGTCATTTTGCGCGAGGGAGACATTGTGCCGGCCGACGCTCACTTACTGGAAGTTAATGACCTCACAGTTGACGAATCGCCTCTCACTGGTGAGTCGGCGCCCGTCACCAAGCGCCTCACTCCTGCCGCCTGTTTAGTATATGCCGGTAGCGTGGTCGAACATGGCGAAGCAAAAGCCATCGTGTATGCGACGGCCCTTAGTAGCGAACTTGGCAAGGTTGCTCATCTCTCTAGCACGACAAAGCGTGTCACCCAGTTTGAGCGATCGTTGTCTGCCTTTAGCAATTTCCTGGTCAAGATTACATCTATTACACTCATTATCCTGTTCCTCCTCAAGCTGGCTTTGGTGCATAACCATGCAGATGCTCATATCGGTGACTTGCTCATATTTATTATTGCTCTATCAATTGCCGTGGTACCTGAAGCCATGCCGGTCATAGTAACGGTCACACTGTCTAAGGGTGCGCTCAATCTTGCCCGTCAACACGTAATTACTAAAACGCTGACTGCCGTCGAGGACATTGGCAACATTACAGTCCTCTGCAGCGATAAAACTGGTACGCTCACAGAGAACAAACAGACCATTGAAAAACTTACGGCTGACGACCCGAAGCTGTTCCAGCGCCTGGCAATTGCGAGTCTTGAAGCCTTGGACGAGAAGCGAAAGAAGTTCCAAAGCTCCTTTGATAAGGCTTTTCTCACCTACGTCCCTGATACCTTGAAGGACGAAGTAAAATACTATAAACGCATTAAAGAGTTGCCTTTTGACCCCTCAGCCCGGCGCCGGAGAGTACTCACTAGTGACGGAAAGAATACTTACCTTATAGAGGTTGGCTCAGTTGAGACACTGCTTGAGCTCACCAAAGACAAGAACCGCGAGGAAATTCTCAAATCTGTCAAAAGTGAAGGTAAACTCGGTCTACGCCATCTCGGCATTGCCTATAAAAAAATTCATATTGACGGCGACTTTGATATCCTTGCGCATGAAGACGACTTAAACTTCGTCGGCTACGTATCTTTAATTGACCCGCTCAGGCCTTCTGCCGCACATGCCATATCACTCGCTGAAAAACTGGGAGTCAATATTAAAATACTCTCAGGCGACAGCCGGGAGGTCACTGGGTATGTCGCTTCTCAAGTAGGTTTAATAGAAGCAGCCGAGCAGGTGCACACCGGCGCCGAACTCGATAGGCTGTCTGACATAGAGCTTGCTGAACTGCTTGACCACGCTAATGCATTTGCCCGTCTAAATCCTGAGCAAAAATACCGGATCATTAAATTACTCAAGCTTAAGGGCAATGTGGTTGGCTACCAAGGTGACGGCATCAACGACGCACCCGCTCTCAAATTGGCCGACGTAGCCATTGCAGTCAGTAATGCCACGGACGTAGCTCAAGAAAGCGCAGATATCCTACTGCTGCATAGCGATCTGAACGTCATTATTAACGGCGTCAAATTCGGTCGGGGAATCTTCTCCAATATCAATAAATACATTCGTTATGCTATGACGTCCAACTTTGGAGCCTTCTTTGCGCTTGGCACACTATATCTTCTCTCATCCAGTTTGCCCCTACTAACCATCCAACTATTGTTTAGCAACCTTATCAGCTCAGTGCCCTTGATAGCTATTGCCACGGACAACGTAGATACCAACGAGTTAGCCTCACCTAGCCTTTATAATACCCGGGTCTTGTTCTTCGTATCGATGTTTCTCGGAATGTACACAGCAATGTTCTATCTCATCTTCTTTGCACTCGTTAAAACTGAACCCCTCGGCGTTACACAGACTAGCCTCTTCCTCTTCATGACACTGACGAACTTCATAGTCATATTCTCAGTGCGCAATAAAACACATTTTTGGCATGCCATTCCTTTGTCCCGAACACTCAAATGGGCCTTCGGCATAGTCGCTGCTATTGTACTGTGTGCCATCTACATTACGCCCGTCAGCAGCCTATTCTCCTTTGTCCATCTTTCTCTGCTGCAGTTCGGCTTGGTGGCTGTCATGACTTTAGTGTATTTCATATTACTCGATGTCGCAAAAGTCTGGTTCTACCGTACAAACCTCGGTAATGTCGAGTAAGATCGTGGGGGCAGTCTCATGCCCGAAGAAATATATCAAGGAACCAATGAAGAGTATCGTAAAACAACAGATCAGACGAGATATTAAACTAAGACAGCCTGGTAAAGCTCATTGACAAGTTAAAAACCTACACTTTGAACAAGTGTCTAGTGAGCTTATAAGATTAGTAGTAGAAAAGGCTTTTGAAGATAAGCTTTTTGCCGTCAGAAAGATAGTTGGTAAAGTAATAGCAACGAAGCAGTAAGAAAAATATGCGGTCAACTATCGGTTTCAAGCTATATAACACACTTACAGGTAGGGTTGCATGCTAGCTATAGGTATAGTTACGAAACAAACCAATCTTTTGAGACAAGATCTACTCTTCCTAAACCTGACGATAAACGAACTCGTGGAAATTCGTCAAAGTTTATAGATAAGTTACAGAAACTTTAAGTTTATATACCCTGCAAACTTAATCTCTCACCTTATCAATCACCATTAGCTTTAGACCTTTAACATAGCTAAAATCTGTGTCAGTTGTAAGTACCGTTAACTCTAGTTCTTTAGCAATTGAAGCTATCCACATATCATTTGCCCCAATTGGAGTACCAGACTTACGAAGTTGCAAATAAATATTGGCTAATTCATGTGTAGTTTCATCACTCAGGCCGACAGTTATCACGTTAGGTGCATCTAAGAATCTCTGTAGTATTTTCTCATTCTCGCTACGTCTACTACCCGCGGCAAAGCCTGCCCTTAGTTCTCCTAAGGCAATCAGAGGAATTATTAGTTGATGTTCAGGCTTAAACCAAGCCTCTAATTCTTTATTGTTACCACGACCATAATCAGAAAAAGCGCTGGTGTCTACTAGTATATTCATTTCCAGAGTTCTTTATCTATTTGAGATAGGTCCTTAATCGCTTCATCAAATTTATCGTCAAGCTTCATTGACCCAAATAACCAGTCGAAGTTATTGTTTTCTTTGGGCTTAGTAGTTCCCACTGATTGCAGAGATAACATATCAACAACCGTCTGATTAAAAGATTTACCAGTCTGCTTAGACCTTTTTCTTATAACTTGGTCAACTACTGGAGGAATATTGCGAATAGTGTATTGAATAGTACTCATGTATACATAGTATGCTATATATTCATACCTGTCAATATTAATTTTAATATGTAATCTGTTAGACTATTCATCGGTCTCTTGTGGTATCGTGAGCTGGCTACTATACAATTCAATTTATCCTTTGATATGCCACAACTAGATAAAAGAACCCGAGGTTACTTGCCTGCTTATGTAAAAGAATTGCAGAAAAGTGCTGGAGGCGAGCGGTAATACGAGTTATTTAAGGTAAACCGTTTTCAAATACTACTTTACTTTATTTATAGATGGGGTAAACTAGGTTTATGACTACTACGGTTTCAAGCAAAAATCAGATTGTTATTCCTAAGGCTATTCGTTTGAAAGCTGGCGTTAAGCCCGGGATGAAGCTTTATCCGACCGTAAATCAAGAAGGCAATATTGTCCTTTCAACTAAACCCATTTGGCATCAGAACGTTGGCGCATTACGTGGAGTTTGGACAAAAGATGGTGATCCAGCACAACTTCTGAGAAAGCGAAGAAATCAAGAACAATGACAGTCGCCCTAGATTCTAACATCCTGATATATGTACTTGACGATGATAGTCCATTTTCACAATCAGCACAGGCCCTATTAAAGAGGTTAGAAACTTCTCAGGGTGAGGTTTATCTATCAGTAGTTGCAAGGACAGAGATTCTTCATCAACCATATCAAATGTCTACTACGATTGGAGAACAAGCCAAACAGCTCGTAGATAATTTCAATTTTGTGACATTCTTAGATGTCTCAAAAGATATAGCTGATAAAGCCGCTGAATTGTGTGCTGAAGCAGGCGCTAAACTCAAGAATATTGACTCTATCCATCTTGCTACAGCACTGAAAACTGGATCAACTGAGTTCTGGACAAATGACCAAGAACTCGCAAAAGTAAAAATAGACGGCCTGCACATTAAATCACTCAGTGATGTTGAGTAATGGGAGTAGTTCATGAGCTCCCAGGTCTCGAGTGCATCGTGAGCTCGCTTGCCTACAATTCAATTTCTCCTTTGACATGCCACCTTTAGATAAAGGAACCCGCGGTTATTTACCAGAATATATAAAAGAAATAAGACCACCCGGCCAAGACGTGGAGGTTTTTTGACCATCTAAGCCCTGTTGTTTGCACATAAGTTATGGTCTGGTACTCTAAGTTCATGAAAAAACTGTATATAGAAGGTGGTGTACTGCTTGCCATGCTCTTATCCGGGTAAATACCGGCATACAGCTCAGTACTAAGAAAATACACCAAGAATAAGAGGAGCTTTGTTAATAGATGCCCTGGCTAAAGTTCTGTACCTGGCTACTCAGAAAGCACAGGAGAAATGGGATAAATGCGTTCCCAACTGGCCGACAGTCCTAAACCAATTCGGAATTCACTTTGAAGGTAGAATTGCCATGACCTAGTATAGCCACCATACCCCCTAGGTACATTAAAAATCTGGAGAGTTTACACATAATTATTGACAGTCCCGCAATAACGGAATCACATGTAGAGTTTCATGCTAACGATCGGTATAGTTATTTTTTAAACCAACCTTTTGAGATAAGTTTTAGCCTACCAAAACCAGATGATAAGCACACTGGAGGTTATTCCAAGCGGTTTATCCTAAGTCTTAAATAAACTAGTTGCGAGCCTTAGTCCTACTTTTTCGTACCACTTATCAAAACTAAATATAGCATCAGCATTTGTTGTTTTAGCAACTGTCGCAACGACAGCATCAAACATCGTGTTTTGCTTACTACCCTTCGGTTTAAATAAAGTTTCCGCTTGCTCTAGGAGATTTTGGTCAACTGACACTACGTTAAATTGACCGTCTCTAAGCATTTGCGCTATATCACCAGCTAAGCCAGAGTTATTAAGCTTCCTTTGAAAAGTCGTAATAGCTTCAACTATTGTAGTAGATGGGTAAACTAGTTTTGCCTCACTAGCGTAGAGGTCCTCAAGTGTTCTAATAGCATCTAATGCTAGAGCATCGTCTTTGTTAACTAGGGCAATTAATGCATCAGTATCAACTACTACCGTTTTCATAAGCTCTAATTGCTACTTTCCCCACAAGTACTCATCATGTTTAGATGCCAAGTCTTCGGGTAGTTTCTCGTTTTCTAGTAATTTACGGGCTCTTTCAGTAAAGTCTAGTAGATTCTTTGCGGAGTCTTTATTTTGCAGTCCTTGAAGTCTTTCAAGGTCATCTAAACTTACTATAGCAACTTGAGGCTCTTTGTGGGTTGTAACTATAGCAGGACGTTTTGTCTTTCTGACGTCATTAAATACACTTTTATAGTCACGTAATATATCTCTAGCCGTAATTATTGTAGTTGTCATGATTATTAGTATATATATTGTCAGCTTTTTTTGTCAACATATATTATTGACATTTATGGTCAACCTCTCTATACTTTTTTAATTATGATAATTAGAAATAGGCATGAGCAGTATTAGTTGTGGTATTGTTGGCTTACCAAATGTAGGCAAATCAACCTTATTTAATGCACTAACGCATAACGTCGCGCTAGCAGCTAACTATCCTTTTGCGACAATTGAGCCGAATACGGGCATAGTCGCAGTCCCCGAACCAAAATTAGCCAAGTTGGCAGCCCTCTACCCCGGCAGCAAGATTGTGCCCGCAACAGTTACTTTTGTAGATATCGCGGGACTCGTTGCTGGTGCCCACAAAGGTGAGGGCCTCGGTAACCAGTTTCTTGCCCATATACGTAACTGCCAAGCTATTATTGAGGTGGTGCGGGCATTTGATGATCAGAATGTCGTACATGTTCATACTGAGCATAATCCAAAACTCGATATAGAAGTCATCAACACCGAGTTGACGCTTGCAGATCTGCAAACAATAACTAACCGTCTCACAAAGTTTGAGAAAGAAGCACGGGCAAATCCGAAATTGCTTCAGACACTTGCAGCCTACCGGCGTGCTCAGGCAGTACTCGATGAAGGTCGGCCGCTTTGGGATGAAGCCAGCATTGATCCTGAGCAACTCACCGACCTGCATCTCATTACCCTAAAGCCAGTCATATATGTCTTTAATGTCGATGAAGCAAACCTCTCTGAGCCAGAAAAATATAACGCACTAAAAACACTTGTTACCCCCAGGCCGGCGATCTGCATCAGTGCAGCCTTAGAGGATCAGCTCAAGGATCTCGACGATCAAGAGTCCCAGGAGCTACTGTCTTCATACGGTCAAGCCCAATCAGGTCTCACGCTATTAGCACAAACCGCCTATGATGCGCTCGGGTTGCAGAGCTTCTTCACCGCAGGCCCAAAAGAAGTTCGGGCCTGGACAATTAGAAAAGGAGCCACTGCTCCGGCCGCTGCAGGCACTATCCACACAGACTTTGAGCGCGGCTTTATTGCTGCAGACGTCGTCAAATATGACGACCTAATTGCTGCCGGTTCTCTAGCGGCCGCCCGTAATGCCGGCAAAGTCCGCACAGAGGGCAAAACTTACATCATTCAGCCAGAAGACGTCATCGAGTTTCGCTTCAACGTATGAACTTTACGCGGGCGGCGCTTGAGGTTGCAAATTCGGCCGCTTGAATTGACGACTCCGAATGAGCATCGGCAAGCGGGAGAAGATTATACTGACAGGGTTTATCTCAAAAGAGTTAATCTCACTTCTAACAGATTTTATGGGGTGGTGTTTGCTGAAAACTTCCTGGACACCAGCCGACCACAGGTCATGCAATTCCTGCTTACTAAGCAGTGGTGCTTCATGGATAACCGGCCGCGCTACCGCAGCTATCTTTTCCAAAAAGCCCGGTCGCAGTTTCCTATGCTCCTCATAACGATTGAGCAGGCTGCGGGCAAATAGGTAATCGGATAATTCAGGGGCAGGTCTTGGCTCGACAGGCCTATTGCCTGCATTCGCATGACCGCCTTCCTGCGCCGACTGAAACTGCTTCAGCTGGTCTTGGTATTCACCCTGCGCTCTTAGATATGCCTTCAGCTGGTCATTAATCCGTTCCAGGTGATTCTTTTGCCCAAGCTGGTTCTCTGTTTGTCGACGTTTGATATCCGCCATACAGTGCTGGACGTGGTTAATGAGTTTGCGCAGGCGTGCCTGGTTATAGCTGCGAAAATTTAGGTCCTTTGTGCCTGTTGAGATATTGATCTGAGCCCCAAACAAACGGTGGCTGTAGTCAATCTCGCTAATCATATCGAAACGAAGATCCTCTACGGTTAGATAGTTCATGGGCTTTTTATCGATCAAAAGTACACGTACATCGGTTGCGACGAGTAGCGCAAAGCCACCCTCATATATACCGTTGACCAGCTCGTATATTTCTTCTTCCGGTAAAAGGATATGCGGAAGTTCTTTTACTTCAGCCTTCCCCCAGCTGTTGAGATTAAAACCAAGTCGTTTTAATTGTGCAACAATTGCTTGTTCATCCGCCATAGACACCTCCAAATCTATGATTTCGCTTATTTATCATACGCCCATGAGCGTAAGCATGGTGGTGAAAATAGTCACCCCTTTTATGAGATTTTCGTCACAACTTTTTGAACAGCTAGTTCTCCTACTCAATCTAAAGAAAAAACCCTCGGCACTTCTACTGGTTGTAGCGCATCAAAAGTGGCCTTGCAGTACAAATTGACAATTTTTCTCATCCTTATCATAATAAAAGTATGCTCGCCACGTTGAAGCAGACGGCTGAACTGGTGGATTTTTTCAGGCTGCAAGGGGTCAAGCAAGTATTTAAGAAGAACGATTTTATTATTCGTCCTGGCGACTCCCCTTACGGCGTCTTCTATATCTTCCAGGGACTTGTTAAGGCATACGATATCACCAAATATAATGAGGAGAACTTACTCATTATCCGCAAGCAAGACGAAATCTTTCCCCTCATATGGGCGGTGACCGGCAAAGAACGCCACATTATTTACCAAGCACTGGCACCTACCACGACCTATAAAGTCAGCCGTGAAGCATTCTTAAAGTTCATAAAAAGCAGTTCTGATGCACTCGTACCAATACTCGACATGACTATGGAGATGTACCGATTGCATGGCGACCGCATTTTGACATTAGAGTATCGGACAGTGCGAGAAAGGATTATCGCCTTCTTGCTCACCATGAGTCAACGCTTTGGGAGAGAAACAGATGAAGGCATACTCATCGAGGTACCGCTCCGCCACCAGGACATTGCCAGCTCAGTCAACGCCACACGGGAAACCACCAGTCGGGAGCTTTCAGCCCTAGAGCGCAAGGGACTACTTGAGAATAAACAGTCCTACACCCTACTCAAAGACATTGGGGCTTTGAGTAAACATCTTGCTTAAGACTGTCGGCCTACTCTCAGTACATAGAACCGTTCTCTATTGCCCAGCGCACCGGTTACTTCTGAGTCAGACTTATTTTGTATGATCCAACCATGCTTTAGTACCCACCGCTCGAAGTTTTTAAATATTTGCCGGCGTACATGATCATTCTTAATAACCCCCCTATCGGTGAGGTCGCCCGACTGAGCTTCAAATTGCGGCTTCACCATGCCTACCACCATAGCCTGTGGCATAAGAAGAGACTGCAGGTGAAGGAGAACTTGCCGAATCGATATAAAGGAAACGTCAATCAGTACAATGTCGACTGCCTCAGAGAGTCGATCAAGTTGACGAATATCTGTTTGCTCATGCAGCTCGATCTGCTGATGACCCACTAACGATGGGTGAAGTTGCGCCGTCCCAACATCAACCGCAATTACCTTGGTAGCGCCATGTTGCAAACTATAATCAGTAAAGCCCCCGGTACTACTACCGACATCGAGGACAATCCTATCAGAAAACTGCAGTCCGAGTTTGTCGGCAACCGAAGCAAGCTTAAGTGCTCCGCGGCTTACATAACGTACTTCTGCAGTGAGCTTAATGTTATCACCAGAATCTACCATTTTGCCCGGTTTTGTAACCACCTGCCCATTGACCTGAACATGCCCAAGCTTAATGTAGCTCTCGGCCTGACTACGTGAGCCGATGAGGCGCCTTGCCACCAGCGCTTGGTCAAGTCTTGATCTGGCCATGTCGCCCTTACCTATCTTGAGGGCCTAGCTTTTGACCCGTTCGCGGTATGAACCTGTCGATGTATCTACTGACACGACATCACCCTGCTGAATAAAAGCCGGCACCTTAATAGTAATTCCCGTCTCTAAGGTAGCGTCCTTCGTGATCGATGAGCTGGTGTCGCCCTTTACTGCCGTCTCAGTATAGGTGACAGCGAGCGGAACATTCTTAGCGAGGACGACATTAATAGGCCGGTCATTAAAGAATTGTAACTGCAGCCGGTCGCCTTCTTTGAGATACCCGCCATAATCGCCCACTATATCCGCTGAAACTTCAAATTGATCAAAGGTTGTCTCGTTCATAAAGAAAAAGGCGTTGCCATCTTTATAGAGATACTGCACATCTTGGGTAGATACGTCAGCGCTGTCCAGCTGTTCATTTCCTTTGAAAGTCTTCTCCAGTACCTTGCCGTCAATAAGGCTCTTAATTCGTACATTGACAATCGATCCGCCGCGACCCATAACCTTCTGGCCATAGGTGACCACTCTATATGGCTGCCCTTCCCATTGGAAGAGCGTACCTTTCTTTAGATCAGTAATACTCAACGCCATAATACTCGGTTCCCCTAGCTTAGTTATTGGCTACAAACGGTAAGAGCGCAATGTGTCGTGCCTGCTTAATTGCTCGGGCTAGATGCCTTTGCTGACTTTCGCTTAGGCCCGTCTTCTTGCGGCTCTCTATTTGTCCGTAGACATTAACATAGCGCTGCAGAGTTTTAAAGTCTTTGTAGTCAAAATACGGAACATCTGTTCTTGGTTTAAATATCTTTGCCATAGTCCTCCTTAAAATGGTATGTCATCTAAGTTAATTGGTTCATCACCGATATCTTCAATTACTACATCTTCTTTAGTAGCCTTCTTGCTCGGCTTTGCTTTGTCTGTGCTGCCGCTATTATCCTCCACAGGGGCATCATTGCTACTGTCTCCTGTACGGCCGTCGAGAAATGTCACATCATTAGCAAGCACCTCTACTTTTGATCTTTTCTGACCGTCCTGTTCCCATGAGCGAGACTGCAAACGACCCTGGACTAGAGAGCGGCGGCCCTTAGTCAGATATTGGGCAACTCGCTCAGCCAGTGGGCCCCAACAGACAATATCTACATAATCAGTTGCTTCCTGCCATTCGCCGCTTGAATCTTTGTAACTGCGATTCAGCGCTAAACTAAAGCTAGTAACATTTTGACCTGTTGGTGTTTGCCTAAGCTCTGGATCCCTGGTTAAGTTCCCCATGAGCGTCACTTGGTTTAAGCTTCGTGCCATAGTCTCTCTCCTCTTCAATATCCCTTTACATTGACCCTACGCTCTGGCTGCTAACAACGTCAAGCGCTTGTTGAGGTAAAGTGGGAGTATTTAATAATATTTTAACCTTCTTCATCTTCTTGTTCTTCCTGCTCGCCTCGTTTTGCAGCCTGTTCGGCTTTCTTGGCCCTATAGGCTTCCGCCTTAGCTATAGCTTGAAGATCAAGCTTTGTGATCAGAAAACGCAATACTTCGTCTGTAATATTTAGCGCACCTTCCACTTTACTGATCTTGTCTGCGGGCAACTCTACACGGTAAAAAACATATAGCGCATATTCATTACGCTTAATGGAGTATGCCAGCTTGCGCTTCCCCCAGTTATCTGTAGCCGTGATGCTACCCTTATTATCTGTAATGATCTTCTTCACCCGGTCCTCAGCCTTTGTCAGGTCAACTTCCAAGTCAGGGTGATATAGCACTGCTACTTCATACTGATGCAACTCGTTCTCCTTCTTGATGGTTAAAGCCCATGTGCACGTTAAGCAGCCATAGGCCGAAGTTAAATAGTGACAGTATTATAGCGAAGCACCCCTATTTACGCAATAGCGACAACATAGCGACGTATGCTTGGTGGTTCGCGCTGCTGGCATCAGCCCTCTTCAAGCGGTGCCTCAGGAGCATATTCAGCATCCATCTCTACTGGCTCATCGGCTCCACCACCAAAAACCTCGTCGGCTGAGTGCACCAATACTTCTCGCGGCCGAGATCCGTCAGCTTGCCCGACTATGCCCTGCTCTTCCATTGTTTCAATCAATCGGGCTGCACGCCCATAACCAATCCTGAGTCGCCGCTGCAGTAAGCTAGTACTGGCTTTACGGTTCTCAATGACCACCTGAACTGCATCACGCCACAACTCGTCGTCCGCATCCTGATTGCCATAATCAGCCACAACGCCACCCTTGCCGTTAAGCTGAACTGGCTGTGATACAACTTCGTCGTCATACTGTGGTGGACGTTGCATCCGGATAAAATCAGTCACTCGGGCGGTTTCTTCTTCACCTATGAGTGCACCTTGAATACGCTTCGGCTTTGGCATATCTGCCGTTGAAAACAACATGTCACCTTGTCCAAGCAGTTTTTCCGCCCCTATTTGATCAATAATAGTCCGCGAATCAACCTGGGAGGCGGTGGTAAAAGCTATACGAGCTGGTATATTGGCTTTAATAAGACCGGTAATAACATCTACGGATGGTCGCTGCGTCGCAAGCACCAGATGGATGCCGACAGCCCGGGCCTTCTGGGCAATCCTGACAATCAAGGCTTCAACATCCCGCGCAGCCATCATCATGAGATCTGCCAATTCATCAATCACAATGACGATGTACGGCATACCCTCTTCCTTTTTGAGATTGTTATACTCACCAATGTTGCGCTTACGAACATCGGCCAATGCCCGATAGCGCCGCTCCATTTCGGCCACTGCCCATTTGAGGGCGCTGATACATTTTTCTGGCTCTGTAATGACTGGCGTAAGAAGGTGCGGGATTTCGTCATACGGTTTCAGCTCTACCTGTTTAGGGTCAACGAGTATAAGCTTAAGATCGGCTGGCGAATTACGATACAGCAAGCTCGTCAGTATGGTATTTATCATGACAGACTTACCTGACCCAGTCTGACCAGCTACCAGTAGGTGTGGCATGGCATCAAGGTCGGATATAGTCGCACTACCGGCGATGTCTTTACCTATCGCAATTGCCAGCGGACTTTGTATTTCCTGCCACTGCTGAGATAGAAGAAGAGAGCTGACACGAACTGTCGCCGCTTTGACATTTGGCACTTCAATACCAACTGCTCGTTTACCGGGAATCGGTGCCTCCATACGGATTGAGTGGGCAGCTAAATCTAGTGCCAGATTATTCTCAAGAGCAGTAATTTTGGTCAGCTTGACGCCAGTTGGTGGCTTTAAGGTATACTGCGTTACCCGCGGACCAATATTCGCACCCTCCATAGTCACATCAATGTTGAAGTTCTCAAACGTATCATGAATGGCCTGCGCATTAGCATTAACATCGCCGGCATCAGCCTTGTCCTGCTTTTGATTAAGCAAATCAATGCTGGGGAACTGCCAATCCGGATCACTAGCAGTTGTTAGCGCTTCATGATTCTCATTGCCACTTAACTTTTGGACGGTGTTTTTCATAGTGCTGAGGCGAGGACCGGGTTCATTTGCACTATGATGCACTACTGGAACACCTTCGTTGAGCTTAAAGTTAGCCTGCTCTGCTTTATGTTTAAGCGCCTCCAGCTCAGATTCATCATCTTTCTCGGGACGACGTAATAGCTTGCCGAGTTTTAATATCAACTTCAGATCTATACCGAATGCAAGCGATGCAGCCAGAAGGGTAAATACAAATAACAAGATGGATGCCGGTATTTTATCTACTACCGCCAGCACTACACCAGCCACTCCGTTACCAATAGTGCCACCGTGCCCGCTGACCCATGCACCGTCAGCTACTTTGTGCGCAAACACGCTGCCAAACCACGTACTCATAAAGATAAGCACGGCCGTCATGCTCATCAGCTGTGGCAGGGGGATGTGTCGATCTTCGCTCATAAACTTATATACGCCCCAATACACAAGCGCTACTGGCGTAAAGTAAGCTGCCCAACCGAGCGCCCAATAAACCCCTTTAAAAAGATCGACTGGTGCCTTTCCGCCAGTGTTAAACCCACCAATGAGAATCAGGAAAGCTAATAGCATCAATACAACAGCGGCGGCTGCTGACCAAAATGGCGAACGCTGTGCCGGTTTTGATGCGGCTTTGCTTTTTTTAGTTTTTTTCTTCTTTGCCATAGGCTTGCTCGTATGTAGGGGTATTGTAGCAACTTATCAGATAAAAGGCGAACACCCTAAAAAGTACTGTAGCATAAAATACCACAAACCGCAACTTTATGTATCTTTTTCAAAGGTTAATCAATGCGGGGATCCTGTGTCAGTAAACGAGCACGCATTTCTTGAAAGCGCTTCTGCTGCTCGGCGGCTATCTGCTCAGGCGTTTTGACTGGTTCCGCCCCTTTTGCACCCGGCTTTTTAGCATCGGCCGAACCAGTTTTACCGCTCACGCTAATTATATTGATGACCGGTATTACAATCGGGCTGCGTTGAGTATGTTCAAATAAATAGTGTGTGACGTGATCCTTTAATTCAGCTTTGAAGCGATCGAGGTCAACTCGTTTAAATCGCTGTGCGACCGCTCGTTTCATCTCTGAGCGTAACCCATTCATGATTTCCTCATTCTCACGCATGTATATGAAACCGCGGCTAATGATATCTGGGCTGGTTAAGAGAGAGCCCGTTTTCTTATCGACAGTCAATACAATTGCGACCAGACCTTCTTCGCTCAGTAACAGCCGGTCTTTTACTACAACGTTGCTGACAATAGCCCCAGTCTGATCAACCAGTATGGTACCGTGTGGCACTTCTCCCGCCGCCTCCATCTTATCTGGTGTCAGCGTAATGATGTCGCCGTTTTCGGCATTAATGGTATGAGCCCGAGGTATACCCTGCTCAACAGCCAGCTCTATATGGTACCGTTTAGCCGTAAAGTCACCATAAATGGGGATAAAGAACTTCGGCTTAAGCATTGCGATCATCTCGGCATATTCTTCTCGGGAAGCATGTCCTGAAACGTGCAACGGACCAACCCCATCTATCTCCCGGGTTTCATGACGAAATACATGGACACCTTTTTTGAAGAGATCATCAACCATCGTACGAATCGCACCATCATTGCCCGAATATGGTATCGGGGTGCTGGACAGTATGACCGTATCTTGCTCCTTAAGTTTGACGTGACGGTGCTCGCCATTGCTCATACGCTGCAGTGCCGAGCTTGGCTCACCTTGTGAGCCGGTACATACCACCACCAGTTCGTTGTCCTTCATGGTTGCAGCTGAAGCGATCGGTACAAATGTCCCTTTCGGAATCCGCACAAAGCCGTGCCGAACTGCCATTTCAAGGGTACTCACCATGCTGCGTCCGTCCATAGCGACCTTCTTGTTGTGATGCACAGCTGCATTAATGATCATCTGAACCCGGTTCATGTTGGTTGAAAAGAGCCCAATGAAGATACGGCCCGGGGCGTTATCCATAATATCTTTGAAGCTCTGTTCAATTGTGGACTCGCTTGGGGTACGCCCAGGCCGTTCCGGTGTCGTTGACTCGCTTAGTAGCGCCAGCACACCCTCCTTGCCAAGTTCAGTTAAGCGCTCTATATCACTACGTTCATGGTTCAGCGGATTAGGATCAAGGCGAAAATCACCAGTGTTAATGATCCTGCCTACAGGCGTATCTACGACAATACAGGTACTGCCTGGAATAGAGTGGGTAATGCGCACCAGCTCTATATAAAACGCCCCTATTTTCAGGCGCTCATGAGTGCCTTCGTTCATGGTCACTGTTTTAAGCTCAAAGCCTTCGGGCATCGGTAGGCCAAAGTTCTCAAATATCTCTTCTACTCGGCCAATGCTGAAGCGGCTGCCGTAAATGGGAGCAGGAAATTTAGGCACTATATGTGGTAAACCGCCGATGTGATCGAGGTGTCCGTGGGTAATCACATACGCCCGCAGTTTCGGCTTGATCTCCTCTAGGTATGTAGTGTCGGCAATGCCATAGTTGATACCAGGCAGGTCAATGCCAAGATCATTACCGCAATCCAGCACAATTGCATCCTGTTGGTATTCGACCACGATCATGTTCTTAGAGCCGCCTCCGTCCATGCCTCCAAGTCCAATTATCTTGAGGCGGGGTTGATCATCAAGTAGATTTGCCCGCACCTGGCGCGGCTTGCTGACGGCTACAGATTCAGCCGGAACATACTGATCGGCGATACGCTGAGCATCCGCTTGAGAACGGCGCTGCGCACGAACAGCTTGCCCCCTTTGTGTGTTAAGGCTACCGCTCAGGTTGTTGCCTTGGGTCTTGGCCTGCGTACTTTTACCCTTACGGTTGTCCTGGTTATTATTCGAGCTAACTGGCATATTATTCCTTTCTTACTTGTCAGTGATTAATGAAGGAACTGCAGCAGAAGCTGCAATTTTTTTCATGATAATAGGTATGGTGGTGAAGTCATCAATAAGTGTCTCACGCATGTTGCCGTTATAGAGTGCGGCAGCAGGATGAAACAGCGGTAAATAGATTTGTCCCTGATAACGTTTAGGCTGTCCGTGCACCTGGGATATCTGTAAATCTGGCAGAAAGCAGTTGAGGCTGTGCCGACCAAGCGTAACTATTAGGAGCGGCTTAATGATAGCCAGCTGTTCCTGCAGATATGGTAAGAACGCATCCTTCTCCTCCGGATAGGGATCACGGTTATTTGGGGGACGGTACTTAACAATGTTAGTAATATACACATCCGCTCGTTTCATGCCTATCATATCGAGCATCTCGTTAAGAAACTTGCCCGCGGCACCAACGAACGGCTTGCCCTCTTGATCTTCGTTCTTGCCTGGCGCTTCGCCAATGAACACAATTTCAGCATCTGCATTACCGTCACCGAACACTAATTGCGTTGCCGCACTAGCCAATTCTGGAGTCACCCCGTCTTTAAGTATTCTCACCTGAAGCTCATCAAGTTGGGTACGTTTACTTGCCACGGATAAATGCCTCAATTAGACGATATAGATTTTGGAGAATGCCAATAAGAAAGATGAGGATAAGCAGGTACCACAAAAAGTTACCTTGCACGATAGCTAAGCTTGTAAGCCCATAAACAATCCCGACCTCAGCCAGTAGAAACACACCATACCCAAGACGAGTATGATGCCATCTATGGATTGTTTGGGGAAATAATCTCATGATTATAGCTATTTTTCCTTTAGCTCCCGCTTGGCAGCCTTCATGCTGAGCTGCAGTCGACCACGGTCATCAATTGCAACTAACTTAACAGTCACTTTGTCGCCTTCTTTCACCACATCACTCGGCTTATTAACCCGTTCCTCGGATAGCTCGCTAACATGTACGAGGCCGTCTTTCCCAGGCATGATCTGCACAAAAGCACCAAAATCCAAGACACTTACAACCGGAACATCGTGATAGATTTTGCCAACCTCGGGTTCGGCTACAATGCTCTCAATCCACTGCTTAGCGGCAGTGATGCTCGCATGATCAGGGCTGGCTATCATAACTCTACCGTCATCCTTGATGTCAATATCCGCACCAGTTTCAGCTACAATCTTCTGAATGGTCTCGCCGCCTTTGCCTATGACTTCCCTGATTTTATCCGGCTTAATATGTATCGACTCGACACGTGGAGCATAGGGACTCATCTGCGTGCGGGGTTCACTAATAGTGGTCTGCATGTGTTTTAAGATCAAGGCTCGGCCGTCATTCGCAGCATCGAGAGCTTGTTGTAAGACCTCAACAGGTAAGCCATGCACCTTCATATCCATCTGCAGCGCAGTAATACCCTTCGCCGTACCGGCAACCTTAAAGTCCATATCTCCTGCAAAATCCTCAGCATCAGCAATATCCGTTAAGATGATGGGGCGTTTACCGTCCATTATGAGACCCATGGCTACACCGCTGACTGGAGCACTGAGAGGTACGCCGGCATCCAATAGCGCCAAACAACTTGAACAAGTTGCTGCCATGCTGGTTGAACCGTTCTGTGACATAATCTCAGTCACTGAACGAATAGTATATGGGAAGGCGGTTTCGTCTGGTATAACCGGTAAAAGTGCCCGCTCTGCCAAGTAAGAGTGGCCGATCTCTCTCCGACCTGGGCTGCCGAGACGCTTAATCTCACCCACTGTATAACCTGGCGCATTATAGTGATGCATGTATCGCTTTTCGCCTGAATGCTCCATGCTATCAATGAGCTGGACGTAGCTCAGTGGCGCCAGCGTCACAATATTCATCGCTTGGGTAACGCCGCGAGTAAATAAACTGGAGCCGTGTGCTCGCGGTAATATGGCAATCTCCGAGCTAAGTGGACGTACTTCATTGAACTTACGTCCATCAGGTCGCACTCCTTCTTCAACAATGCCCTTACGGACATCGGCATGCAGCGCGACTGTAAAGGAATCATCATAGTCCTGCCAGAGCGGCTCATATGCCTCCTCGCCAATTTCTTCCTTGAAAAAAGCATGCATTTCGTCCCGTAAGTTTTGTACAAGCACATTTCGTTCTGGGTATGGCAGCCGCAGGTCTTCACCGAGCTTGCCTTCAACCCAAGCATTAACCTTCTCTTGAATGGCTTGATCAGGTAGGTCTAGCTCAAACTCCTGTTTGGTAATACCTACCTTATCTATAAGTTGCTCCTGCAAGCTTATAGCTGGCTGCATCTGTGCGTGGGCAAAAGTGAGAGCTTCTGCTATCTCAGACTCGCTGACTTCACGGGCACCTGCTTCAACCATCATAATTGCATCTTTGGTGCCGGCAACAACTAAATCGAGACCACCGGCAGCGAGCTGCTCAGCCGGCAGAAAGGCAGCCAACTTGCCCTTATCATCGTAGCCAACCCTCAGACCCGCTACCGGTCCGTCGAAAGGTGCACCGGTCAGGCAGAAGGCTGCGCTCATGGCAATCATAGCAATCATGTCTGGCCGGAATGAGGGATCCATACTTAAGACGGTAGCAACACCCTGCACCTCGTGACGATAGCCTTTTGGCCAGAGCGGTCGGATCGGTCGATCAATTAAGCGCCCGATTAAAATAGCCTCGTCAGAAGGACGGCCCTCACGTTTAATAAAGCGCGAACCGCTGATTTTGCCGGCTGCATAAAATCTTTCCTCATAGTCAATGCTCAGAGGAAAGTAGTCAAAGCCTTGCAGCCTTTTCGGACTGACCATCGCCGTGCCGAGTATAACTGTCTCGCCGTATCGCGCTATAACTGAGGCACTGGTACGAAAACCAACTCGGTTAACTTCGAGGCTTAGTTTCTGACCGCAAAATTCTGTTTCTACACGGATGATCGGCGTGCCGTTCGGATTAATTGTTTCTCCCATATGTTTCCTATTATTCCTTTCGCTTAAGAGAGCTCCTTAGCAGAGTTCAAATATATAGTCTCTTGTGCATTTATTGGTAGCTATATATCTGCAGCTCTGGCAAGGCAGACTACTCTTAAAAATCTTTACTTATTAATGTGCACAAGCTTGGAGTTTTGATTAAGCTTCAAAACTTAGAGTCTGGGCACTAACGGCGAATGCCAAGTTTCTGAATAAGTGCGAGATACGCCTGGCTATCCTCCTTAGCTATATAGCGCAACAAACGGCGGCGCTTACCAACCATTTGCAGCAAACCGCGACGAGCCATAAAGTCATGCTTATTAACCTTGAGATGTTCCGTTAACTCCTTAATTCTCTCCGTCAGTATCGCAACTTGAACACTCGGACTACCGGTGTCATTCTTGTCTGCTTGAACAGCCGCAATGGCTGCGGTCTTCTTTTCAGTTGTGATCATTATATCGATAATATCAGATAAGAACACAAAATGCAACGCGCCGCATTAGATAAAAAGTAATGTTACCGAAATAGTACCGGTTAGATACTAATAGTGTTACCGTAATTCTCACTATGAA
>DAHUZY010000016.1 GCA_027314885.1 Candidatus Saccharimonadota bacterium
CTCCTGTTTTTGTTGCAATTAACAGAGAAATTCTAGCGTGCTTTACCCTATGACGCTAATTCGTGATTCGGGTATAAAGAGCTTGACAAGGGCACGGCTAACGCCATATTTAGACAAGCCTGTCGTTATGTTGACGAATCGTCGTTACGAGAGCACTTCTTTACAAAGTAGCATAAAGCCAATAAAAGATTTTGATAAATCCAGCACGTGAGCTAAGGTGTAATGAGCCTAAAACTTAGGTGGTAGTTGAGTTTGGTTCGAATCCAGTTTGGGGAGCCAGACCAAGCACTAACAGAGGTAGACCGGGTTCCTAGACCGGTCTTTCTCTATTTTTGAGGTCTTCTTCTTAAAATTTCACCCCTGTTAGCAGTTCGAATCCAGCCCCCGTCTTGACTAAAAATGTTGGAACGGTCAAATAGTGTGAACGGTTCCAACTTATCCCTGTAACACGGTTCCGAAACTGACCAGCCCCTCTATAGCAACCAAGCAGCGTAAAACCTGACCAGGATCCATGACCGGCTAGTCTTGAAAATACTGACCGTAAAGATCTTCGATGTTGTCGGCAAAGCCCCAACCTATACCGCTTGTGTCACGAATTATTTTTTGCCCTCTGTCCATAAACATATTTTCAAGGTGTTTCTTAATATTTTTCAAGGCTCGCTCGAACATACTCTCCATGCTCATATAAAACCGCTCGTCAATATCACCAAATGAATTGGTGAATTTGACACCTTGTTCAACATAGAACAGCTCGAGATCAATTTGGTGGGTTACATTAGCCTGTACCTTTGCAAAATCTTGTACAGCTTTCCTTGCCACGCCCAGACGTAAGGGTCCAGGATAGTTGGCTCGTGTGAAAAAAACGTGCTTAACACGCCTTTTATAGGCTGCTAATACATCCTCTGTTTTGTGAGGCTCGAAGCGTCCCTGGTAATATTCATCGACCTGCTTAAAGCGTCGGCTCAGCTGGCGTATTTCCTCAATCAGTTCTTCTTTGGTCATGTTCGCCAAGTATTGTTTCAGCATACACTAAATCTCCTTAAAACCTTCTGTATATCCGTTCACGCCGTTTAAATTGTCGATCCAGGAAAGCAATGTGCTTGTCGTGGTAATCGATAAGCACTTTGGGGCTCGAGCTGTGCATCAAACGGCCAACATATTGGGTCAGTTTACCTTCGAAGGCAAATGGGAAGGCAAGGATTAGCGCTTCAATATCCTCTATGTGCATGCCTTCTCCGAACAGCTGACCAGTTGCCAGCAACACTTGGAAGTGACCGTCTTTGATCTGCTTCATTTTCACTGTACGACTGGCAGCGGAATCATCACCAGTAAATAACAGGGTTTCGCATTGACCTTTAAGATATAATTCGAGTACTTTGAGATGCTCTTTACGCTCACTCAGCACCAGTGTTTTCGTCTTCAACGACACTTGCTCCAAAATATCTGCTACAACCTGCTGATTGCGGGCCGTATCATAGCTAATGATTTTAGCTATGAGGTCAAAGTGATCGGTTTTCCAGTTAAAGGGAACGGCTAGTCCCGTCTCGCGGATAACCGTATCAAAGTGTTTTGTAGCCTTTGGCTTGTCGGCCATGTAGTCTGACATATCGGCCACAATCTCACCGATATAGATGTAGATAAGTTGCTCGTCGTTATGTTGACGTTTTGGTGTTGCCGTTAAGCCATAGAGGAACTCTGGGTTAAGCTGAGCGATAACCTGCCTGAAAGTTTTAGCTGGTATATGGTGGCACTCGTCAACAATGATGGTCCCGAACTGATCTCTAAGCTCACCAAGATCATTGGAACGCCCAAAACTTTGCAGTAATCCCACTGTGATTTGTTTGCCGACAGACTTCTTGGTTGATGAAAACTGGCCAATATGAGCTTTTGGTATGTTGAGATTTTGCTGAATACGCTCCACCCATTGATCAAGTAGCTGTTTACGATGCACCAGTACCAGCGCCGGCTTCTGATGACGAGCGATCAACTCCAACCCCATCATGGTTTTACCACTGCCTGGTGGTGCCACAATCACGCCTTGCTTTTCATGAATAGCCGCCTCAACCATATCGGGCTGCACATCTCTTAACTTGACCGCGCTTTTAAATTTTGCGTCTGGGAGTTTTGGTGTGACATAGACGATTTCGTATTTGATGTCGTTTTCGTACAAGAACCGCAGCAGTTTCGACAGAAAGCCACGTGGTAATGAAACTGTTTTAGGAGACTCGTCGATCAGCCGAAAATACTTCTGTACCTGATACAGTGACATGCCGAGACGTTTCTTCGTTAGATACTCGGTATTCATGAAGTTGAGCTGCTCCTTGAGAAAGCCAACCAATACACCACTCAATTGGTTCTTTTGGAGAGTAATATTTTGGCCAACCGTTATCTTCAGTTTCTTGCTTTTAGCCTGAGATGAGGTGTCGTCCTCGCCTGTAACTTGTTGGTAAGCAGCTTCAAGTTCCAATAATGAGTGTTGCTGAATGCTTTTGAGCACCTCGTACTGATCATCAAACGGTTCGTTGGTGTTTTGATCTATGAAAATTGTGTTGCCGTCTTTGACTGATGCACCTTGAAAGGGCAAAGCAATAAGGTTGCCAAGTCCGTTTTTGGTAATTACGTCTTGACTTGGGAAGAGCCGATCAAAGCTGGCTTCTTTATCGAATGCCGAAAGATTGAGTACTTTGCGAGCAACTTCTAGCCCGATTGCTCGACTTTTGTGACATGGGTATGCTTCCTCAAAGAAAACCCAGACATGCCCGCCATTGCCAGATCTCGACCGTTCAATGTAAGCCGCAAGGCCTAAACGCCTCATTTCTTCTTGATAATTTTTGCAATCCCCGAGCCAGTTTGCCTGATCAAAATCTGCAGCCAGAAAGAAAGAAGTGCTATCTTCAAGGATAGGGTAGATGCCAGCAACAATTTGTCCGAGCAGATGCTGATGGATAACACTATCGGTCAGGGGAAGTGGTGTCTTGTTCTCAAAGTTTTTTAGGTTACCGCCTTGGGCTCGGTGAGCATTAAACTCATCCCAGCTAAAATCATATGCTGGCGAATAACCAGATTTACCA
The DNA here is from genome assembly GCA_027314885.1 of Candidatus Saccharimonadota bacterium. Taxonomy (GTDB): domain Bacteria; phylum Patescibacteriota; class Saccharimonadia; order Saccharimonadales; family UBA4665; genus JAJZAF01. The sequence goes on from DAHUZY010000016.1 coordinate 3,072, forward strand.
GATTTTTCCCAACGTCTTGCATAGATATCTTCGCGACCACGAAAGAGGGAACGATAGAGCTTGACTTTATCCTCGGCGGGCATATCTACAGTATATCCTGTAGATAACTAGCGCGCTTACCCGCGCAACTTACGTATACGCTCCCGTATTGATTGTTGATACAAAGACGGGTTTTGCATTTGATGATAAGCACGAACAGCAATCACCTCAAAACGATCATCATCCACAAGGTAAATGATAGCGACTTTATGATGATCCATTTGCACTTTGCGCACATCTGGATCGTCTTTGAACACGGCATTGGCCCGTGGTAAGTTCTCCAGGTTTGCTACAGTTGCCATCGCTTCATCAAAAAACTTCGTGGCCGACTCAGCGTCCACCAGTTCCTCATAAAACGCCATCAGTTCGGCAATATCATTCTCGGCGTCTTCTGTAAGGTTGACGCTATACTTTTGCACCAGCAAGTTCCTGATACTTCTTTAGAATATCTTGCTTGGCTTGGCTGAGTGGTATACGGTTTTTAGGATTTTTGGCAAGTTTAATGCGTCGTTCCAATTCAAATTGAAACTCTTTACTGTTTTCATCTACATTAATAACTTTCCTGTTGCTCATAGTTTTATTGTATCACATTTTACACTTAAAATATATGCGAAAATTTGACAATTTACAGGGGTAAGCTAAAGTAAAGCGAGCCTAAAATTAGGTGATAGAACTACCTGGTTCGAATCCAGTTTGGGGAGCCACAATGCTTATGCTTGACAGGATGACAACATTTGCATATTATCAATGATGATTATTTAATTTGAGGTAGACATGGCTTCTAAAAGGGAATTATTAAGAGACAATGAAGCACTAAGAGGCGAGGTAGAGACGCTAAGGGGCGAGGTATCAGAGGCACTAGAGATCGCAAGAATAGGTTCTTATGCGATGGCAGAAAGTGTTACACCGAGTACAGAAGATCTAAAGAAGCTAGCTAGAGACTATCCGATGTGGTCAGTAAGTTGGGGTACGGTAGAGGATGACCATGACGGTGTTAAGGTAGTGAAGACTTTTGAGCGTGATATTAGCGATTTACGCCCTGAACTACATGATGATAGAGATACCTATCTACGACTGGCAGACAATGAATATTTTGATTTTGGGCTAATTGACGTGTTCAGAAAGACATGCGCCGACCCAAGAACATACGTCTCCGGAGACGGTGTATATTGCGGCAAAGCTGATGGTGGTTTCGCTGGCGGCCATATATCTATAGACATTGAAGGAGAAACGAGTTTGACAAAGCTCGATTTAATCCGTATTGAAGCAGCTGAGCAATACTTAGTGAGTGAAAACATTTTTGGCCCTGAGGCTATTACGGCCTAAGACAGTAGTGTCAATTTCTTGATACAAACCAATAACCTTTTGGTAGTGCATTCGAAGCAGTGAAGGCAGGCGGAGCCAGACCAAGCAGTGAAAAAGGCTGACCGAGTTCCATGACCGGTCCTCCAATTAACTTCTTGGTCTCAGAGCAAATTGCCGGTAGCCTCCGATTTTATTATACGTCAACATATTTCTCTAATAAAATCCAGTCAAGCCTTGCTTTGTCCTTCTCGGTTAAAGACAGAGCTTAATAACTGGCAGCATTGTGCCAATCGAGTTTATCAAGAACACTTTTAGTAGTGTGTTTATCGACCGCCACAATGTCTTTATTTATGCTATGCCCCAAAAACTTCAAGCCACATTTGCTAGGTACTATTACATCATTTTTGGGGTTGATGGTTAGCATTAAGCTATTCGCCAGAAAGTGAACAGCAAGTTTTTTGACATGATAGGCAACCTTTTGATTTGTGCAAAATTTTTGGTAAGTTTAATACGTCCCTCCAGGTCGAGCAAAAATACTGCACTGTTTTCATCCACATTAATAACTTTGCTAGTGTTCATGCTTTTATACACCTTATAAATCAAGTAGCTTCTTCAATTCGACTATTACGGCTTGTTGTATGTCGGCCGGAGCACGGCCCAAGAGTTCTTTTAAGTCAGATGTGATAAGTGGTGCAATGCGATGCAATCTAATTGTCGACGGCCTGGCGAGACCTAAATCTTTATAATTATCTGCGATAGCAATGTCACCTTTAAGCTCGTGATCAGGTTTTTTTGAATATATTGGTGCGGCTAGTACAATATTGTGCTCGCCAACCTGTTCACTAATAACAATCATAGGGCGAAGTTTTGAAGTGTTATTTTCTATAAAACCTACTTCAGCAATATAGATGTTCCACTTAATACTAGGCACTTTAGAAACTTACTTTCTTGCCCATCCCCAAGTGATAAATATCTTCGCCGGGGTCATCAAGATAGCCGCCAATACTAAACGCATGAGTCGTCATTGCACGAATTTCAGCTAAATCATTATCTTCATTCATACTTGCAGTCAAATTCGCTAAACCAACTTTTAAAATTTCCGGATCACTAAGAGTAGGGTAGCGCCTCTTGGCTAAAGCCAAAGCTCTTGCTACTTCTGGTGTACGGGTTAATCTTATAGCCGATCCGGTTGAATTACTCATACTCACATTATACCACTAACTGCTGTATTACAACAGTAAATGTAAAATAATTTGACAATCTACAGGACTAAGATAAAGTAAGGCGAGCCTAAAATTTAGGCGGTAAATGAGTTTAGTTCGAATCCAGTTTGGGAGCCAGACTAGGTATAGTACAAAGTCGAGTAAAGATCCAGGAGCATTCACGCTACTGGATTTTTCTTTGTTATACTAACGCTGTGACCTCGTCTTTTAATGACTCAACAAAACAAATTGCAGACGAGCTCATTGTCATGAGTGCGCTGCTTGATAAAAAGATGGAGACTTGGGCCGAAGTTTTCACTCTTCATCCCGATAGCCAGAACACTGGCATCTGTGCCGGGTTCATATCAAACCAAGCTTCCGTAAATCGTATCGAAGTATTGATTGATGTGCAGGCCCCCTCAGACACAGACTCGGGCATAGTCCGTACCAGAGCAATCGAGACCATTCGTGACAAAAACGGTAACGAGCGATTTAATAATGTTTCCCTGCAATATAGTGTTGACTACGCAAGCGCGCAAAAACTCGTTGAAAAAGGCAAGTCCATAGCACGAGAAGACATCAAACAGCTTCTGAACGCAGACAGCAGTCAGCTCAACGGCCTAGTGATTAGCAACGCTACGGGAAGAGATAGCGCCTCACAAGCATTGCTGGGCAAACGCTATGACTTTGATGTAAATGAATTGGCAGTCATATCTGAAGCAACCGAAAAAGAGGTTCTTGAGACCACGAATACAGTACTAGCCAGACTCAAGCAAACTGCCGCAAGCGAAGCTTAAGCAGCTTACGTTAAGCGCTGGGGGCTCTAGACCGTCAGCCGGAGCCATGTTCAAGATTACAGGGTATTTTGAATCAATTCTTATAGTTTTTGTTTGATCAATAAATTTTATCTCTCGTATATCCTCTATCTGTACCCTCTAGCTAGTAGAGCGGTACAATAAGGCTTGGCATGGGAGTCTACCTTTTCACCCCTTAGGAGACAGTTTCTACTGTTTTCTTCTTTGACAGAGTGTAGCTCCCTCCCAGTCAGTGGAGTCAATCTATGAAAAGGTTATGGGTACGGAAAACCCTCGGTTCATCTCTGTTCTAGCGCTGAACTAGTGCGAATTGAAATGAAGCTCAAGGGCTTCGTATTCCGTCAATAACGAACGAGATTATTGTACCACTGAAGCACATTCTTGGGGAGCTAATTAGCTGCCATGCCCGTTTTTACTACCATCTAATCCGGCCTATTACGGGCCGAAGGAGTATTTATTATGTCTCAAAAAACTACGGTTACGAATACCTATTGGCTTGGTTTCGATACTGCCAAGCTTAAGCTTGACGGGTCAATTATTGACCAGTCAAGGGCTGGAACAAACATACGTCACTGTTCCTAACAGCCGCACTGACATCGCCCTCTTGCTACTCACCCTCGCCGATGACTATCCAGTTGCAGCTATTGCTTGTGTGGTTGAAGCCACGAAGAGGTACTCCATCCCACGAGCTTCCGCTTGGGGGAATTAACGGTGGAGTGATTAAACCGACTTATTACTTACCTTGATCCTTTTATATATAAGGTTAAAACCAATGCTAATTGACACAATCCCTAAGCTAACTAGGGGAATAATAGCAGGGTCAATTCTTTTTGGAGTGCCATAGCCAGTATTTGGTGGTGAAATAGATTTTGTAGTACTAATGGTGCTTACGTTATTTGCGGCCGGAACTATTTCATTAGCTGTATAAATGTCACCATCATAAGCAACTGCTGCTAAATACTGGCCCGTGGAGCTCGACGTAATAGAATTCCAAGAAAGATTGTGCATGGAACCACTTGATGTGACATCGGTCCAGGTAAAAGATGCGGCGAAAACATTCGGGGCAATAATAAAGCTAGCGCAAAATAAACAAATAATTAATGAAGAAATTTTTGCCTTTAAGTGTTTTGTACTTTTCATTTTTACTAATCTAATTTACTAATCTAACTATACGCTAAATTTACTTTATTATCATCCAAATTGCAACGATAAAAGAATAATCTGTTAGCAAAAATTTAAGACTGGACTCTTCTCAGATAGAACTGCTTGTAACACAAAGTTAAAACTGGACTAGACTACATATAGGTCTTTGGCTAAGCGGGGTTATGACCACACTACTGTCAATCACTCAACACTAGAGTATGTTCGTGGCACTACTCATACAAACACGATAGAGGGCTTTTGGGGACAACTAAAGCGGTCTATTGACGGGACTTACCACGCTGTTTCCCCGAAGTACTTGCAGTCTTACGTTGACGAGTTCGTTTTCCGTTATAACTTTCGGGATGTAGCTGCGGGTCCTGTTCTGCTAGAACTGGCGTTGAATCCCGTTTAATTAGTTTTTTGAAGAGTTTCTTAGACATATCTTAATTAGATCAATCTGGTAAGGTTTTGACGTCAGGGGTCTTGCCTATATACTTTGGGCTTAGGCTCCTACCGTGCTTCATAGCTTCTACTAAAATCTTTTCTACTTGCTGTTTAGTCATATCTTGCCGAAGTGTATCTCTTAACACCGGCATTATCTGCTGGCTTACCTTACCGTAGCCCCCGGCAAAGTGCCCCATGTCTTGCTTTTTAAATGTACCGCTATGAAAATCACTTAAGACGTTTATGGAGTATGAGCCTTTTTCTTTTGCGACAATAATGCAGTCAAAGTCTGTTGCATGAGTCATTATGCGCCAGTTCAACTGACTTATAAATTTTTCAGTTGCCGTCTTATCCTTTTTGAAATCATCTAGTGTTTTATATCCAAAATGATTTAATACTCTTTCTTCCAAATCCGTCTTTTTGAGCGATAGATATTTTTCGGTTGCTAATTCCTTAACCCTATCTAAGGTTGTATTTGGTTTTATTTCTTTTAAGTAGTCATAGAAAGGAATAGTTATTGCCGTATCACCTGCAAGTAGAACATACAAATTGTCATTTATCTTTTTGATTTTACTAACGTCTTTTAATTCAAAAGTTACCTCTGTGCCGTCAGGATTTATGCCTGTCCTTCCTTTGTCGGCAACCATAACAACACCAGCGCCATCATCATAAAGACCAGCAAGGATTATCGACATCAATATAAGTATAGCCTGCCATGACCACTCAGCCTCTACTTCCTTGCACTGAGGGGATAGGCGCCTCTTATTATGTGTTAATCTGGTTCAAGCTATATGTAGGTACTATGTGCTGGTGCTGGTGCTGGTGATATTGTTTAGAGACCTATCGTCAAACACGGTAAGCCCGATACCTAAATCTGTATTACCGGATTAGACTAATTTGCCTTTTATGCTAAGATATGTAATTAGAGTATTTCCAATGAGGCATGAGCAAGATACGCCAGAAGGTGAAACCGACCCTAAACAGCTTATAATATGCGATTTGTCGCCGGAGCTGGAACAAGTTTCTGATCTCTTAGGTGAAGAGGCTACGGGGCATTTCTCTGAGCTTCACCACGAAAAAGAGATTGAAGTTTCTCGACATAACATAGTCAAGGCCAGATATACCGATATAGGCGGCCGCACCAGAACGTCTTCACATAGGATTTCCATACCCAAAACTCAAGAGAGAAAGGCAGAAGAACTAGTCTTAGGCGCTGTCAGCTTAATTTTAAATTCAGGCACGAGTGACATAGCTAGTCAGGAAGCCCAAGTTGAGTCCATACTGATTCCTTTCAAAAAAGCAAATAACCCTATTGGCGAGTATGTCAAGTTAGACGTACTTAGTAGGGTTGAAATACTAGGCCCTCTAATAGAGCTAGCTAATAGCGTTAATCGAAAACTTAATACCATAGCGCGGAACAACCCGTCGATGCGATACGAGTTGCTCAAGTTACTTAATGTCAACCAGGCAGTGCTACAACAATCAACCGACTCTTCCGACAAGCAATTATTCGCGCTCCAGTACGTCTGTGCTTTGGACTACGCCCTAAACGAGTCTGACAGCTTAGTATCCAGCATGCACAATGGCCTGAAAGACGGAGAATTCGACTCTTGTATTGCCCAAGATGCATTAATGAGCGCCTATCATAAACCTGAAGGCAAACCCGGAGATAAACGCACCAATGACCTAGGCGGCCTTGTGCAATTAATGATGGCAGGGCTGGATTTACGTAAACCCGAGGCTGCCATCGACATACTCTCCAAGCCAGATAATTTACCTTTGTGGCCGCCCACACAGAGAAAGATGTTAAAAGAGAAGGTTGAGGTGCTAACTCGAGCGCTAACATCCAATAGCTCCACTTTGAGCAACGCATTAAAGGAACACGGTCTAATGCCGACTCCTTCTATACCAAGAGAACGAGTAGAAGAATTAGCCGTATACGCCGCCCATATACTAAGAGCTGCGTCGCCAAGATACGGCATGGCTGGCGTCCATGCCCTCAGAAGCAAAATAGAAGCAGGAGACCCTTCTCTCGACAAAGAGCTATCCGGAAGAGGGAAAGGCTCCAAAAAACACGAAGTTAAGGCGTCGCATAGAAAACTAGTCATAGTCACAGAAGAGGGCCAGGAGCTACCAGAAGGCACTGAAGAATTTAAGAAATTCATTCACGATTATCAGCAGCAAAACGAGAGGGAATACGGATTGAAATCCTGGCGGAAAGCCGGGCGCATACCAGCCATGCTCGAGACGCTTCAGCAAGCTGATCTTACAGTTCAAGTCAAAGGCATGTGGCTGCTTGATTCTGAACAAGCGCTCTACGCAGCAGAGCCGTACGAGTTAATAGGCCAGACAACAAGAATACCCAAAGAAAGAAGGAAATGTATCGTCTTAAAATTATCCGCCGACAAAAGTACGCTCAGCTTGTTAAACATAGTTGATAGAGACAAGTTAGACAAAAGATACCCTCACCACGGCATGCACTAATGATAAGCTTTGTAGAAAACGATGGGCAAAATCAGGTATGAACAGACGATGCCGAGAGCAAAAATAAGCCATTTTGGCCATAATACCGGCGCCCATTTTGAGCCAAACCGTCCTATTATTATCCGTAGCAATATCAGTTTTATGGCATTTTTGTTTGAGTATAGATCTCGTTGCCTTTACAATACTACCAAATGAAACGGATTGACGGGAAGATACACGTAGCAGAATTGAAGAAGATGTCTGAAGCCATGTACGGAAACTTTGTCAAGGCAGTTGTTGATCTTGAGAGGGATATCTTGGTTGTTGATGCCGAAATGCATGCCGATGCAGAACAAATACTGCTTGAGGATGGGTCCAAACAAAACAATTTGTGGGGGGTTAATCTGTATCCAGACAAATTCGACACGGAGGATTTCGTTGAGTTCGATTCAATGATCAATATCAGGCCACGCCAGCAGAATATGTCACGAGGTGTCGAAGATGAGGCAACCCGCCTAAAGATCAAGCAGCTCATCAAACAGAAGGTAGTAAGCTGATGTACGCCATCGACCAATCTAGCTGGGCAAAGTTAGACATCTTCAATCAAATGGGCAATATTTACAGCGAAGTGGGCAGATCATTTAAGAGCCAGGATTCCGTCGATAGAGATGCAGCCATAGCCAGAGCAATTGATCTTTTTGATGCGACGGCACTTGCCCTGAGTGACCATAAATCTCCAAAACTGAAGGAGGTATTACGCGCCAAGGAAGAGTACCTGACTATCGTTACTGACAAAAACGCCTCAGAGGCCGCTAAGCAAAACCTCGATAAGTACTTCATGCATTACGCAGTTGCGGCTAGACTCCGTTAGTTTTACGACAGGCAAGATAAGCTAAGAACATATAGAGCACATATTGCCCAGTGGATTCAGTTAAGTATACACGCCTTTGACTTGCTATACTTAGCGATATGCTTTTAACGTTTGTTTCTCAGAACCTATTGTTTGGCGGTCTTCGTAGTGACACAGGCGAGGCCGAAGACCGCTGGCCACAGCTACGTCAAAGAATCACTGGGCTCGGCAAACCGGATTTTGTACTTATCCAAGAAGCTGAAGACTGGAACAGATTCGGCCATAAGGCCCTAGCAAGAGCAATGAATGATCTAGACATGGACTCTATGCCTCTACCTCCGTCCCACTCTGGCAATTTACCAGGATTGTTATATAGGCCCGAAACCGTTGGCAAGTGGCAAAGATAGAATACGGACTACGCCGACCAGACTGTTCACGGTTTTGGAATAGCCGGTTTTGACATAGGTTTGCCAAGTTTACTGACAGTAGCGTCTGTACACTTGAACTTCTTTAGTTCGGACTACGCCATAAAAGAAGCAGCCCTTATTGCGAATAGGGCTTATAGCAATGGGCCCTTCGCAGTCATAGGCGGCGATATGAATTATCAGCCGCCAAATAATCCCGAACCAGATTTTAACCAAATGAAGCCCTATCACTACTCAATGCGCAACAAACTCAGCGACCCTAACAGACAGGAAGGCATGCTGACCGATAGGCGACCGAGCTGGAAGTTAACCCAAGCTAAGTTGTTTGATGTGGCCAGCTATATGTACGAAAAAACTAAAGATGAGAAATACTTAGCGCCGACCGCTTCTGGTGATGGCGGTATGCGCATAGACCAATTTTGGGTAAGTGAATCTATAGCACCAGCTATTGTTGACTACCAGGTTATTGAGAGTCCGGCAGAAGCCAGTGATCATAAGGGAATAACTTTTCAGTTAGACACAGATAAAATTGACATTTCCAAGTCTTGGACTTTTCATTAATAATTCAAGATTATTAGGCCAAGCCAAAACTAATTACAGTTCTAAGTTGAGATTAGGCCCTGTAAGCATTCGTACTACTGGATTTTTGGTTTATTGAACCAGTATGCTCATCTGATACTATGTAAACATCATGACCGTGCGTAATCTTTCGGGCTATACCAGGTTCATTACCGATCTCGAACAGCGTTGGCAATCATTCCAAGAACAACGCGCAGAATATATGCTGCAACAGGCCCGCTACGGATCAGCACCTGAGAAGATTGCAGAAGACATCCTGAAGGGCTTTTTCAGCCTCGCGCTGGACTGGCCACTCGGCAATATAAACAACCAGCTTGGGTACGCAGATATGGTTCTCACTCATCAGGGAATCAAGAAACTTGTCGTCGAAGTAAAGCGACCGGGTTCCCTTTCGTGGGAGAAGCAGTCACTAAGTCGAGCGCTTGAACAGGCATACCGTTATGCCCAAGAGCAACGCGTCACAACAATTGCCGTTAGTGATGGCGACCTATTCTTCGCCGCAGATATACGAAACGGTGGCCTCGTCGAGAGGTTGCGGCTATGTCTGACGACCGATACTTCCACGCCAAATCTGTATTGGGTCAGCGTAGATGGCATCCACCGGCCAACCGAACAGCTTGTGGCAATAACCGAAGTCGATACTGCACCAACACGGATGCAGGCAAAACAAGAGGGTACCACGGCCATTGGAGATACCGAGCTCTTACACCCCAAACACAGGGTCCCAGCTCGTTGTTTCGGTTATGTTGGAAACCCGCTAAAGCCAGCAACCTGGAAGCTACCATGCAGACTTATCGACGGTAGCCCGGACGAAAAACATCTGCCTGGCGCTATCAGAGCAGTGCTCACTAACTATCGTGGAGCTTATAATAAGACCATCCCCGAAGAAGCAATCCCAGATGTACTGGTCAGACTCGGAAAGGCGGCTTGGGAGGCGAAGAAAATGCCCGGGCAGGCTAGCAAGCCACTTGTTTCGTACCAGTTGCTATATGATGCGCTATACCAGAAAGACCGGCTAGAAGAGATTAAATCTGCAATAAATCTATAGTTGCATTTGCTCAGTGAGCCCGCAACTAATTTGCACTTAAACTGAAAAGCTTGGTCAACAGATGGGCTATTCTTCCGCTTGGGCGGCTTTGGCATGATCTTCGGTAGTCTCAGGTGGTGCAGCCTCAGCAGCTGCTTCCAGCTTACTTTTACCCTCAGCCCTTAGCTGCTCATATTTTTCGTCCTGCTGTTCTGCAAGGTTATCGGCATTATCCACAATAAATACTCCTCTCTACGAGCAAAGGCCCGTTTCTGTCCGGCATATCCGCCGGAGTAATAGTTATACTGTGGCTACCGTCACTATTTTTGCACATAGTTAACCTCCTTTCTTATTAGGTACTTTTTCACCCTTCTGTCGTGCTTTGCTCAGCCCTACAGCTATGGCTTGCTGATGATTTTTAAACTTGCCGGTCTGCTTGTGCTCATGCATCGTATTTTCAACTTCTTTGCTGGCCTTGATGTCGTATTGTCGTGCAACCACCCTAGCCCTCAACTTCTGCTTCAGCCTTTGTTCTATGGATGGTACCGTTTTCGTGGTGAGGCGGGGAATATAGAGTAAGTATCTTCATTTCGTCACGACCGGTATTGATAAAGTTATGCTCCTGACCTGCCCGAACTAGCACCATGTCGCCACTTATATAATCGTGCTCCTCGTCATTAACAATTGCACTGCCAGTCCCTGACAGGCAAATTAGCACTTGCTCATTTTCTTGATGAACTTCTGCGCCTATCTCTTCGCCTGGCTTGAGGCTCATTATTACCACCTGTATAGCCTCGCCGGTTTCTAAGACCTGCCGGAAATATGTATTAGTATGAGCCTGCTCAATAAGGTTAGAGACATAGTCCTTCATATACTCCCTCCGCTTACTTCCTACACTGTAATAACAATTATGATACGGTGTACGACCCGAAAGGTATGTAAGCATTATTGCTCTTCAAAAGCTTGGGCACATTATACTTCTAGCGGCTTAGAGGATGGCATCTTGTGACGGAAAGGTTTTTTGGTCTTGGCTGTTTCTGTAGGCCCTGCCAGTGGAGCAGACTTTGGCAAGATCACTATAGCGCCGACACCAATGAGCCCCACTATGCCGATCGCATAATATACTACAGTTAGCGCCCGTTGGCGTGCCTTAGCATTAATCTGAATAATCTCCGCCTGAAGACTTGGAGGCAAATGGGACGTAGCTGAAGTCAATTGTTGATTGCTAACTATCTGGGCCTTAGACACAATGGCCTGATTGAGCGTATCCTTTTGCGACGCACTAAATGCAGAAGAGCTATTTACTGTGGTAGTTGCAACTGATATAAAAACAGCCAGGATAACTGCACCGGCAATTGAGGTGCCGAGAGACGAACCAACATTCTGAAAGGTGTTAACGAAACCAGATGTCTCATTAGTTTTTTCTGCCGGCACATCACTGATCATCATATTTTGATTCTGGGAAACAACCGACCCTACGCCCACACCCATAACGAATAGACCTATCAAGAAATCAGACCCGGAAGTAGCGTTTCGAGCTATAAGACCAAGAATAAAATCACCAAAGATAATTAAAACAAAACCGGCCAGCATGACTGTTTTGGGCGAGAACCTGCTACTGAGCCGTCGGCCGGCAATGGCCGACATAACAAGAACCCCTATTGAAAGCGGCAGCAGAGTAAGCCCGCTCTTAATAGCGCTATAATTAAGCTCCATTTGCACATAGAGAGATAGCGCAAAGATAACAGCAGTCAGCACAAGAGCTTGGGTCATTTGCGTGATACTGCCCGCAGTAATAATTCGCTTCTTCAATAGAGTTACATCCAATAAGGTACTCTTCTTTCGTTTGAGTCGTCTGGATTCGATTGCCACAAATATGCCTAATATAACAGCCCCTATAATAACAAGAATAATCGTTGGAGATATGCCACCGGCAGATAGTGTTAGACCTGCAAAGTTAAAATCTCTTCGCGCCTTAACAATGCCATAGCTAGAAGCTAAAATAATTCCTTCCACTATCGTTACCAGCCCCAAGGAAGACAATCCAAAACCGAGCCAGTCAAACTTTGGCTTTTCTCCCTTCAGCGCTTGCTCTTTGATAAGTTGCCTCTGACTCAATATAAATAGCACCACCAGAAGTTCACTTACAAATGCGAGTCGCCAGGAAAGATATGTAGTAAAGAGACCACCGATTATAGGCCCTATGGCTGCTGCTGCTCCTGCCGTAGCAGCAAATGCGGAGTATGCCCGGGTTCGAGCGGCCCCAGGCGGAAAGTTATATGCAATGAGCGACATCATAGCAGGCAACATCAGAGCCGCTCCTATACCTTCAAGCAATGACCAGCCGATTATAAACACCATCAAGCTCCCTGATAGGCTCGTAATGGTGGTGCCGAGACCATATATAAGGAGTCCTGTCATAAACGCCCTCTTCCGGCCGACAATATCCCCGAATTTAGCTCCCGGGATCATCAATGCTGCCATCGTCAAAGCATACATGGTTATAGCAGCTTGAACCCCCGTAACAGTCGTGTGCAAGTCAACTACCAGCTTGGAGATGGAAACGTTCATAAAGGTAGTGTCAAGAACAATAATAAACTGCGCACATACCAGTACCAATAAAACCCGGCTCAGAGATTTCAACTCATCACTCCTTAGGTTGAGTGTGAGTGTGGCCCTTGAGTATGCGTCTTATAAGGCAAATCCTTATTATTCAAGCTCCACTCATTAAGTTCATAATCGCTGGTAGAGTTAACTTGAAAAGCTACGCCCACTATAGCAAGTACCAGTGCTAATATTGACCAGGCTAAGGAGCTATCAATCTTCACGTGCGCCGCTGAATAGCTAAATTCGCTGAGCGGAACTACGTTAAACAGCAGCAGAATTCCTGCCACCGTAGCTATCGCCCCGGCTATTGACGTGATGAGAATCAGTACATACTTTGGCGCATTGGTGAGCAAGGCAAAAATACCGACGACAATTCCAAGCAACAAGCCTACCACGGTTGAGAGAAACCCTGCATGGAATCCAAGTATCTCAATAAAGTTGCTACCTGCCCAATACCCCAAAGATCCTATTAATATTACGACCGCTAAGCTGAAGTATAGGTAAGCAAAGATCGCAAATAGTAGTCCAAGGACTATACCTATAATCAACCCGAGAACCGTTGCCAAAAATGGAGTGCCGGCCAGAGCAGCAATCACAGCTCCACCAAGGGACAAGCCCGCAACAAAACCCCAGAGCGGGATAATAAGTCTCGCTAATCTATAGCCTCCAAATATAAGTACCAAGCCAATCAGTCCACTAAGTAATGCAAAAATTATTCTCATAGTGACACCCTCCTTCCATAATCCTCACCTTAAACCAACATGCAGCATATATCTGTGACTGGAGTCACGAAAATCTCTCTTCTTCAACGGGCCCTAAAGGTTTAGGGACATTAGGAGGGGTAGCAAGTATATGAATGAGCGAAACTATCCCAACGATTAACAGCAGTCCGTTAATGACAGATCTGACATTAATAGTGACAAAGAGTGCAAGAATGGCAAGAATGAGCACGAGTGATGCGATCAAAATATATTTCTGCCATTTGGCAATCATAAACCTGAAGGCATGCCACCGCTTTATAAAGCGACTATCTTTGAGGTAGTCTATATGTATGTAAGACTGAAAAGCTCTGGCAACCTTAGTCGTGCCACCGAGGACGCATGCGACCCATACCACCGCCATCACCGCGATTACTATAAATATCATTTCTTTCAGCCATGCCACCAGAGTGTCATATATATAGCTAATGGCGGATAAATTAGCAGGACCATTAACCATACCTAAGACCCGACTTCGCAAGACTTTGATAGCAATTAGCTCTATGAGCATTAAGACGATAAGCGTAACTACTGCTTCTATGGTTGTTCTTCTCCGCCACGGGGATAAAGCGAGGGCGCTCAGAAAACTAGCCACAGTCAAGAGGGGTAAGATAACCGCCAAGTCATCTATAAGCCTGATGATTTGCCGAATCTTATCGGCTTTGGCATGAAGATTTACTGAGACAGTAATTGCTTTTTCTACCCCGGGCTGCAGGGCCGGTATGGCAACCGATATATTACCCAAAACTGCCCGTAACTGGCTCGATATGTCACTAATATTCAAGTTAAACTTTTCATTTAACTTTGATTGCAACGGAGCGGGCTGTCCTCTGGCGGTATTTAATAATCGGTCGAGCGCTGTCCGATTAGCTGCTATCCAGATCGACTGAAAGGCATTGCTCGCAACAACTTTCTGAGCCGCCTTATTGGTAATATCGTGCAGTTGGTTGGTTAAAGGTCCCGCCAGAAAATCCACCCTTGAGGGCAGAGCAGCGCCTATCTTTTGCTCTAATGGAACGGACTGAAAAACCTGATTTCCTACGTAATTTCCGAGTGCAGTATAAACGACAGGTTGCTTAGGTAAGGGCCCCACCAACGCTACCCAGTTATCGGTATTGAGTACTTGGCGCTCAGCCCAGTGTACGACTACATATGCGCTCAGTGACAAGCAGCTTACTGCTATCAGCAAACCCGCAACAATGCTGGTGATTCTTGACCGAGTTCTGACACGCGGCGCACTAGATACTTCTTTCGCAAATACAACCATGGTGCTCAATCCAAGACAATGCTAAAAAGCCTATATTTCCTCACCGCCGTGCATGGCAGCACCATAAATGACAAGCACATCAAGAACTATAATGATGAGCGACCACAGCGGATATGCCCATATAAACCCAAAGTTAACTATAGCGCTTATTGTTGCAAAGAAAATGGTCACAAATCGACCCCAGAATCTGCCTGCAAACATAGATGCAGAGGAAAGCAGCAACACTATCCCGGCAATCAGCTGAATCCAGCCCCAAGTTGTAAAGTTAAAAATCAAAAGGTGACTTTGGCTAACCACAAATTGCGCCGGCTTAAAGAGAGCCACGAGACCTGAAATGGTCTGGAAAATTCCGCCCACTATCATCATTGTCCCCGCAAAATCTCTCCATCCCGAAGAACTTGTTGTCATATGACTATTAGTAATATGTCCGTTACTCATATAGATCCCTCCTTGCTACACTTAGTTAAAATTACGCAAACGCTTCTTTTAATCGTTCTTCCTCTTCCTTTGAAAGAGAAGTGTGCACTATTTTCCCGCCGTACGGCTTGAGTTTTGCGATCACTCTTTCAACCTGGACGTTACTTACTAAAAGGAATAAGGCTGAATTACCAGGCTGCACCGAATTACTTACTTCACGTATGAAGTCGTCATTGATACCATAATCAGCCGCCTTGCCAAATAAGGCACCCGTCGCCGCACCAACTGCCATACCCAGAAAAGGCACAAAGAAGAGGAGTCCAAACAGCATACCCCAAAATGCCCCTCCCAGGGCCCCAGCCCCGGCGAGATTATGGTCTTGCTTGACCTTTACTTTTCCGTTCAAATGGCGCACAGCAGTAGCTGCGTCTTCTACTTGTATGAGCCCCTGATTCTGTAACTCTTCAACTTCAGCTAAAGTTTGCCTCGCTCGGTCTTCAGTTTCAAAAGTCATTACCACTAAGTTATTCATATACTTTTCCCCCTTTTTACCTGTGTTTTCAGCATGACCGATCTTACGTACTGTTACCGTGATTACAATCACGATTGACACCAAGGGATATAATGAGCTTCATGTTACGAGGAAATTTGCTATGCCTAGATATGAGCAGAGCGGGGAGATCCGTAAGTTTTTCACCAAAGGCCAGCCCATCAGTACGAGTAAAGGCGAGGTTATATTGGGTAATGACAGTCACCCGGATGGCATATATTACATTGACACAGGCTATGTCAAAGCATACTCACTCAGTGATAGTGGCGACGAATACTTACACATAATTTACGGGCAAGGGGAGATATTTCCTTTAATTTGGGCTTACCTCGGTGTTATTAATTCTGAGGTGTATTACGAGACCATGTCTGAAACCGTACTGTGGCGTGTTGCTCGGGAATGGTTTATGAATTTTATCAAGACCAATATAAACGTATGCTTCGCAATGAGCATGCAATTGTCACAGCAATTCAGACTTTTTTCCGATAGAGTAGACAATCTAGAATATAAAAGGGCTAGCGATCGCATCATTTACCGCTTACTTTATTTAGCGAGCAGGTTTGGGGCAAAGGATGGAAATACAATCATGATAGACGCTCCAATCACACACGAGGCGTTTGCTAATTCCATCAACCTAGCTCGAGAAAGTGTCAGTAGAGAAATGGAAAAACTCTATGAAGAGAGAATATTGGAGCGTAACAGCACCTGCTTGCGTATCATAAACATTAGAGCACTCTATGCGAAACTTAACATGCCAGCTAGTCTAGAAATTGAGCTTAAACGTAGATAAAGTACTCTTAAATTTAATAAGGAATAGTTGCGATTATGTATATAATTGCGACCAATTTGCAATAAACAATAAGTGACCTTACATTGATAGATATGCTATGGCAACTTGCTTCGATTAGTTTATGGGACCCTGCTCACATATCGGGTGTCCTAACTATTATTGTCGTCGCCTTGTTGCTCGGGATGATTCATGGCATCACACCCGACGAGCATACATGGCCCATTACATTTAGCTACGCGATAGGCAGTTATTCAACGCGACGCGGCCTACGTTCAGGCATTATATTTTCACTTGCTTTTACGCTTCAGCGTGCTATTGCGAGCGAGCTCGCATATTTAGGACTCTCTCGCCTATATACCTTTGCAGCGATTAACCATGTGGTGTACATAATTGTCGGGTTACTTATGGCAGTGGCCGGGTTTATGATTATGCGGCGCCGGACGATCTTTCATTTTGAATTACCATTTTTAAAAGCACATCATGCTGAGTCTAAACAGGGAAATGAGATGTGGCTCAAAGACCCCAAGCCATGGATGCCGGCAGTACACGGTTTTGTCGCCGGCTGGGGATTCGGAGCGTTTGCTATTATCATTTATACGGTACTGGCGCCCGCAATGCACTCTGCTCTTTGGGGATGGGTGCCAGGAGCACTTTTCGGGCTCGGGACGATGATCATGCAGGCTGCAGCCGGAGCTGCCTTCGGATTAATTGCAGTCAGAAAGGGGCTTTCACCTTCTGCGATTCGCAAAGTAGCTCTCAAAACCGCGGGCAATACGCTCACATGGGGTGGCTTAGCTTTCATTATAGCCGGCATAGTTGGGCAGGTGTTTCCTCATATCGCCTCATTCACCGTCAATACAGGCGTACATATACATAACCTCAATAATTTAGGCTTGGCATTCTTGCTGGTTATAGTGAGCGTGGTCGGTGTTGGACTCACGACACTAGTCGTAGAGACCCGCTCAGAATTACATAAAATTCAAGCCCATACTTGAAAACAAGTGGGCAGAGCGAGAATTAAGACCATTAGTCTTAAAGCATACACGCTCCTTTGGCAGTAAAACTGAACGAGGTGCTCAAGCCTTCCGTACGGTTCATTCCATCCCCACCACTACGTGGCGCAGTAACCAAAGCGGTTACTTTAGCTCATTAGCTGCTTTGGGGTAGTGAGCAGTTACGTACGTTGGTAACTACTGACTAAGCGTGGCTAGCTTGTGTAGTGTCGGCAGGAAGTTATCCTTGTCTCGGTTGTATAGGGATTG
>DAHUZY010000017.1 GCA_027314885.1 Candidatus Saccharimonadota bacterium
ATCTTGTCCACAACTGGCTCATGGCGGTTCCTGATCCAAATGTTAGTATCGGTCTTAAGGCTGAACCGCTCAAAATTGAGATGGTCATACGAGGCGCGCTCGTCGGTCATGCCTGGCGTGAGTATAAGGCCGGTTCACGTATCTTGGCGGGCGTAACAATGCCGGAGGGTATGAAGGAGTACGATAGTTTTCCCGAACCTATTATTACCCCCTCTACCAAAGCGAGCGTTGGTCACGATGAAGATATTGACGAGACTACAATTATTACCCGCCGACTGGCGAGTCCGGCCGAATGGCAACAGCTGACTGACTATGTACGCCGACTGTTTGCGCACGGCCAAGAGCAGGCCCGCGCCCGCGGACTCGTACTGGCGGACACCAAGTATGAGTTTGGTCGACTGGATGGCAAATTGATCCTCATCGACGAAGTTCATACTCCTGATTCTTCGCGTTACTTCTATGCCGACAGCTATGAGGCCTATGTCCAAGGAAAGACTGAGGAGCGTCCTCGGCAGCTTTCGAAAGAATTTGTCCGGGAGTGGCTCATGGAGCATGGCTTTAACGGTCAGGGTAGCCAATCACCCCCGGAACTGACCGATGCATTTGTTGAAGACACCTCCAAGCGTTATGTCGAGCTCTATGAAAAGGTGACTGGGCAGAAATTTGAGCGGTCTACAGATAGTAATCCGGCTGCCCGGATTGAGAAGAATATTCTGAAATACCTAGAGGCCCGTGCATGAGCGATGTGATTTTGCCTGAGGTTAATGCTGATCCGGACTATAGTGCACTCGATCCGCTCGATACTCGTTATTATGATCAAGAGATTGCCCGCTATCTTTCTGAGCGCAGCCGGGTTGCTTACCAAGCACACGTCGAGGCGGCACTGGCGCAGACTCTGGCGGAGTTTAGTCTTTGTTCCTCCGATATTGCTGAGCAAATAACAGATGCAAGTAAGACGGTGACAGCTGAAGCTGTCGCGCAGGAAGAACAGACGACCAAGCATGACGTTAAAGCGCTCGTTAATTGCATAAAAGCCAAATTGTCTCCTGAGGCGAAGCCGTACGTCCACTTCGGAGCGACGTCGTATGACATTGTTGCTACAGCCCTATCGCTGCAGCTTAAAGGTGCCACTAATGGGGTTGTTATCCCCCGGCTAATCCATTTAGAAAAAACTCTCATTGATCTTGCGGACAAGTATGCTGATACGGTACAGATCGGTCGCACTCATGGTCAACACGCTTTGCCAATTACTTTCGGTTTCGCCCTGGCTGAATATGTGAGCCGTTTGGGGGATAATATATTGGCGCTTAAGACTGCGGCTGCTACGCTCTGTGGTAAATTCTCCGGTGCTGTGGGGGCCTACAATAGCCTGAGTGTGTTCGTTGACGATCCTGAGGCTTTTGAAAAAGCGGTGCTTACTCGTGTCGGGCTTGAGCCGGCTGCCTACTCGAGCCAGATCATCCCTGCTGATGCCTATGTCAGATTAATTGATGAGTTGGTAGTCAGCGCAGGTATTATGGCCAATTTATCTCACGATATGCGCCATCTGCAGCGCAGCGAAATCGCTGAAGTCCGTGAGTACTTTAATCCCGGGCAGACAGGTTCCTCGACCATGGCTCATAAACGTAACCCCTGGAACTTTGAAAACGTCATCAGTATGAGCAAACAAGCTACAGCTCAGGTTATTAATGCAAACCTTAATCTCTCCAGTGAACATCAACGCGATCTGACCGACTCGGCCTCAGCTCGTTTTTACGGCGTGACGCTCGCTTGTGTGGCTGCGATGGCCAAGAGATTGGATAATGTAATGTCTAAGCTTGAAGTCGACGAGGAGCACATGCAGCACAATCTTCACATGAGTGAGGGAGCAATTGCGGCAGAGCCCTTGTATCTACTGTTGGAAAAGTATGGCCACACTACCGCGCACGAAGCAGCCAAGGTGCTGGCTCTGCAAGCGCAGGATACACATACCCCGCTGGTTAAGCTTGTCGTATCAAGCCCCGAGATCGCGGATTATGTAAGCCAGTTCACTGACCATGAGAAGCAGATACTTACGGAGCCGGAGCGCTATTACACTGGTCTTGCTGCTGCCAAAACACGTGCTGTTTGTGAAAGATGGCGCAACACGCTTGCTGGGATTGAAAAAGCTGTTGTCTGAACAAACACTGCGATTGCCCGTAAAGCGTAAGGATTATAGTACAATATTTTAATATGTCAGATGAAGCTAAGCAGGTAGCATCTACGGCCAGTGTTCCCTCTATGCCACAGCCGCAAAATGAGAGAGATAGCACACCAGCACCCGGGAATACAGTGCAGCGAAACCGTAAAAATTACCTTATTGCCATACTTATATTCGTCTGTGGTCTCTTGCTTGCAGGGGTGATTGCATTTTACCAGCCGGTATCTAACTATTTTGTTTTAAAAAATGCTAATCCAGCAATGGTTATGCTTGCCCAGCAAGCTGGAATGAGCAGAGAGGGAGAATTAGTCTTCTTGCGCTCAAAGCCGCAGTTTGCAACAGATGCTCAAATGCGCTCAGATTGTGCCGACAATGCAGCGGCGAACAACAAGAATGGTTTTATCGAGCAAGGGTGCTATGTGCCGAACCCCCACAACCACTCAAGAGGCCATATATACATACGGCAAATGCCGGCGAACTTATATGATCAGGAGATAGTCACGGCAGCTTATGAAATGCTCCACTCGGTATATTTCAGCAGCTACAGCAGTCAGTTCGTGATGCATATCGAAAGCAACTATAATGAGCTCCATAACGCAGTGCTTGACGAACAGGTGGTGAACTTTGCCAAAACTGAACCTGGCTATAGAGATTTGGAGCTCTTTTCCCTTCTCGGCACAGAATACACGAATCTTTCACCGGGACTTGACCATTACTATGCACCCTACTTTGCCGACAGGAATCTGACGGTCAGTAGCTATAACCAGGTGACAGCAATATTTAAGAACGAGCAATCTCAGCTCAAACAAATACAACAGACGGTAGCTGCTGACGACAGTTTAGCGAACAAGGCCTATGCAGACAGTTTAGCCTGGGCAAAGGCTGGAAATGCTTATGAAGACGGTTATGACTATAACATTTACAAAAATTACATTGCCGAGGAGAATGCCGCCATTAACCACTACAATCAATTAAGTCAAGCCTACAATACCCTCGTGACGGAGTATAACGGCACGCAACCGGTGACGAGCTTGCAGAGCGTAACTGCTCAAAGCTCAAAGTAGGTTACTTATATCGTCACTAATTATCTTTAGAGGTAGTAGAAGAGGATGTGTCCGTGCTGCTTGTAGAAGTAGAGGAAGTAGTACTTTTGTCTGTGCTGGTGCTGCTTGACCCTGACTCGGGCTTTTGCGATTCGGGTGTTTGTGATTCGGTACTTTGTGTTGGCTCAGGAGCTTTGGATGTGGTGCTGGTTGAAGTGCTGGTAGAAGAGCCGGTTGACGATTGCGATGAAGTTGGTTTGGTCGGTGTCGGCTGAGGCTGGGTAGTGACAGGGCTTTGCGATGAAGTAGCAGACGGTTGCTGGGTAGATGTTGAGGCTGCGTTACTTGTCTTATGACCGTGTTTGTAAACGACATATCCTACTGCACCAATTACTACTATGACTGCAGCAGCAATTGCGATGACTAATATATGCGCTAAGCCTTCTTGGCTATGCTTGTGGCGTTCGTGTAATACTTTATACATTTTTTATTTCTCATTTATTTTTATTAATGACGCTTATGATTATATCAATATGTCTTTAATATACAAGTGCTATGAGAAAAAATGTCATTAAGCAAAACGGGTTTTTAGTGCAGATAAAATCCGCGTCCGATTTTGTCCGGCAGCATGGCTAAAGCAACATTTTGCTCACTGAGTGCTGCAATGACCGTCTTGTCGGCGACTGACCCGTTTGAGGCAAGTATAGCTCTAATGCCGGCTTGGGCGAGCAGGCTGGGGCCATCAGAAAACGGGAAGAAACTGTCACTATAGGCGCAAGCACCGGAGAGTTTTTTCTTATTCAGGGTTACCTGAAGGGTAAGTGTATCCCCCTGATCAGTGATTGTTGGCAAGTCTGTGGTGGTCCGCGTGAGGGCGAGCTGGCCCGCTCCAACCCGGTCTTGTTGTCCGACTCCGTTGCCAATAAGTTGCCCATCTTTGACAAGGGTTATAGTGTTGCTGTTGCTTGTTGCGCCAATAGCCCAGGCCAGGATGAGGTCTCGCTTTTGTTGCTCACTCAACGGTTGGCCATGGTAGCTCATATAGTCTGCTTTGAGGTCAATCACGAAATTGTAATTAGGTTGCTCAAGCATGCCGCCGCGCACTGGCCGCATCCTTCGATGAGTATCAAGTGAGTTTTGATCAAGATGGGCGAGAGCCGGATTGACGACCACACGGAGTTTATTCCGGCTCAAGAGCTCGAGTGCTTCGTCATCTACGCTGGCCCCGATTACACCGTCCAGCAGACGTGGTTTGTCCCCTTCTGTACCGTAGTGCATCAGTGCTTCTGCCAGCGCTCTATCTATGGCGGCATTGATCATCACTACTCCTCCGAAAATTGCCCGGGTATCACCGGTCAACATCTGTTGCACGGCGTCAATTGATGACTCTGCTACGGCGCCACCACAAGCGTTGCCGTGTTTGACTCCTACGGCGATTGCCGGGACTGCCCCAAAATTACGCTCAAACCCGGCAGCAATATGGGTAACGGTCTGTAGCAGCCGGTCAATATCTGTCATATTGATGAAACTTTGTTCCATGCCTTGAACATGAGCGAACTGATCCAATCCGAGCGGATCGGTGCCGATGCGGTTATCTGCGTAGAGTGCTGCTTCTGCCTGCTGAGGGTTCTCTCCGTATTTGGTTGGCGTGAAGCGTTTGGCTAACATGCCACTCACGACCGTGCCGTTAAGATATTTGGCTGAAGCGAGAATGTAACGAGCTGCTTCATATTCAGCCCGGGCGGCAAGTTCGTCAGTGAAAGTTGCTTCATCAGGACGTCCCTTCTTCAACCAGTCGAGTACCGATTGTCTTTGTTCGGCTGCTGACAGTACGATACGGTGTCCTTTGGCTGCAGCTCTGAGCATGGTCGGCCCGCCTATATCTGTTGCGGTAATGACGTCAGCTTTTGTGGCACCCTTCTTGGCAATGGCATCTTCAAGTGGGTACATATCTACACAGACGAGGTCAATAATGGGGATGCCGAGTGCAGCAAGTTCTGCCCTGTCGGTTTCGCTATTAAGGTCAGCTAGTAAGCCGGCAGAGATTTCTCTTGAGAGCGAGACTACCCGGTGGCCAAGAATAGCCTTTCCGCCGACCAGTTCAGCAATGTCTGTGACGGTTATGCCACTTTCTTTGATTGCTTGAGCAGTGCCGCCAGAGGCGTAGATTTGCCATCCGAGTTGAACTAATTCTTGCGCAAATTCTGCAATGCCGGTTTTGTCATAAACAGACAGTAAGGCTACGCTCATGTACTCCTCCTTCTCTTAGTTTTGCGTCTACATAGGACGATTTTGTCATCTACTCATAAGTATGCTGTAAAAATTGTTTGATAACAAGCATAACGCTCGTCTTAGCAACCCCCTGGTCGTACTCCGCGTAACCTCTGCTACTATAACAATATGAATGATGTAGCTACTGCCGGTGGTCTCGTAGTGAGGGGAAATCATATATTGCTGATTCGCCGGGGGGGTGCTATGTTTGCCATACCCAAAGGACACGTTGAGGCCGGGGAGTCTGCGAAGCAAGCTGCAATTCGAGAGGTTGAAGAGGAAACGGGGGTAAAGGCAGAGATAGTAGATTATCTCGGAGAAGTTCGGCGACAGTCAAAAGAAAAAAATGGAGAAACTGTTATAAAAGTCATTAAAGTATTCAAAATGACTCAAGCAGGTGTTTCCGATAGACCGCCCGATGAGGAAAGCGAATGGGTGGACGTTCATGGTGCGACAGATCGTATGTATTTTGTCGAAGAAGGTCTATTCTTAAAACAGCAGGTTGAACAAAAAATAATCCCCTAGTTAGATATATACTAGTCAGGTAGATTGTTTTTAAATTAAGACAAAACTGAGAAATTATGGAAACAGCGATTAATAATACCTTTGCTTCATTTCACATTAGAAACTTCCGGCTCTACTTTTTTGGTCAGGGCTTGTCGCTTTGCGGCACCTGGGCGCAGATGATTGCACTTTCTTGGTTAGTGCTTACGATAACCCATTCCGGCACTCAGCTCGGGTTGGTGTCAGCGGCTCAGTTTTTGCCAATGATGCTTTTTGGTGTCTGGGGCGGTGTAATTACCGACCGCTTCAATAAACGGCGTACACTCTACTTTACACAGTCCATCCAAGGGTTGCTGGCTCTGACCTTGGGTGTCTTGGTGGTTACGCACAGCGTTCATCTATGGATGATTTATGCGCTTGCAACTGCACTTGGCTGTACTCTGGTCGTAGATAACCCGACTCGCCAGACCTTTATTATTGAAATGGTTGGGAGTGACTATTTAAGGAATGCGGTGACGCTCAATTCGACCATGGTCAACGTAGCCAGGATTCTCGGACCATCAATCGCCGGTGTCCTAATTGCGACGGTTGGCATCGGCCAGTGTTTTCTTATTAATGCTGCTTCATTCCTCGCTGTGCTGACAGCACTGGTGCTAATGCGGGCCAGCGAGCTGCGTCCTGTGCCGCCTGCGGCCCGGGAGAAGGGACAAATTAAGGCCGGATTACGCTATGTGTGGAGTGTGCCGGTGCTCAAGTCCACACTTATTATGATGTTTATAATCGGGACATTTGCCTATGAGTTCCCGGTCATTATGCCGTTATTTGCAACCATCACCCTTAAGGGTAATGCTGCAACTTATTCAGCGATGACTGCGGCAATGGGGCTCGGTGCAGTCATCGGTGGTCTCTACACTGCAGGTCGTAAGGTGCCGGCACAAAGTACACTTGCCAAAATATCGCTCGCCTTTGGTGGTGCAATTCTGCTGATGTCCGTAATGCCGAGTATGCTCAGCGTATTGTTTGTCTTAGTGGCTATCGGTGCACTGTCGGTGTTATTTATTTCTCTTGGAAACACGACGCTGCAGTTAACTGCCCGTCCACAGATGCGCGGTCGGGTTATGTCTCTTTGGTCAATTGCATTTGCAGGTACTACTCCAATCGGAGGGCCAATTATTGGCACCATTGCCGATCACAGTAACCCGCGGGTTGGGTTAGCGGTCGGTGCCTTGTCGGCAATCGTTGCTGCCTTCGTCGGCTGGGTCATTCTGAAGAGACCTTCTGCCGCGACGGCAAGCCCATACAAATCGTGAATTGATTAACAAAAGCCTGACGGTAGATGAATGAGGGTGTCTTAATAGAGTAATGTCCGGTGTTTCAGTAGCGACCCAAGACCATCTCCTCTGGTTCATAGAGTATATTTTCCCCGCGTGATCATTCTCGGGTTGTTTTTCTTTTGTCATGACAAAAGACGTATGTGTATAAATTGCTAGACCCCGCAAGCATAAAAGATTGGCAAAATTATATACCGACAAGTTATCCACATACCGGGTTTGACATAAATACCATTCCGGTGCATGATGAGGTTGTCATCTAAAGGAGGGTGAAATATGAGTGCAGCAAGTATCACTAAAGAGAATTGGTGGGCGCTGGTCTCAGGGGGTGCGGCAACGATAATTTTTGGTGTGGCAGTGGTCTTTTGGCCCGGGCTCACACTACTCGTCCTGCTCTATTTGTTTAGCGCATATGTGCTGATCAATGGCATGGTCAATATTTCGGCAGGTATCAGCAGCATAGGTCAGGCGGATTCCTGGTTTTTGCCAGTAGCGCTTGGTCTCTTTGAGCTGGGTGTAGGCGTCTATCTATTACGTCACACTACGGTAAAGTTCAATACCTTCATAATACTAATCGGTTTCGTGCTGATTGCACGAGGCATTATTGAGGCGATTAACGCTTACTATGACGCCAAAGCGACCACCAAAGTGCAAGCATTGAGTTATCTCTCTAGTCTGGCTGCTTTGGTCGCAGGCATCGTTATCCTGTTCGTTGCAAAGGAATCTCAAGGCGTGGATTTCGTGTGGATCCTTGGCCTATACGGAATTGGTGTCGGTACATTGCAACTTGCAGCCCTCTCAGAAGGCAAAAAGTAACACAAAGTTTTGTCATAAAACAGCCTGTCCTGCCGCAGGCTGTTTTTATGTCTTAAATGTTATTTAAGTCTTACGACATAACGACTATTATGAGGTGGCATGAGATACGTACTAAGTGAGTTTGTGCTGCTCGGGCTGGTAGGGTTGTTGCTTATTGTGCAGCTGGCGATCACCGCTCAACCCTTAGGCTCAAAGCTGATTGATGTTTCATGGCCGAATTGCCAAGAGGTACCGGTTTCTCAGTATAAAGTAGGAATAGTCGGGGTGACCGGAGGATTAAACTTTCGTCCAAATCCTTGCCTGAGCAGTGAGATTAGCTGGTTTCGCCGCTATGCGCTTTATCTCAACAGTGGTTATCCTGGCATAGATTCTGGGCGTAAACATATGCATACCCCGCTTGACTGTGCTCCAAATGCAGCTGTTTGTCTCGCCTATAACTATGGATATGCTGCGGGCAAGTATGCCCTTCAGGCCGCAGCTCGTGGTGGCGCGGCCAGCAATGTGTGGTTTCTTGATGTAGAGACTGAAAATAGTTGGACAAATAGCTCCGCGGTTAACCGAGCAGAGCTAGCGGGTGAGCTGATGGCTGTATCAAGCATCGGTCTTCCGGTTGTTGCGATAGGCATCTATTCCACACCAACTCAGTGGCAAATTATTACCGGCGGTTGGCGTAATACTTTGCCAGAGTGGCTCGGGACTGGCCAGTATACGAGGGTGGCGGCGCTTCTCGGCTGCCGGAGTCCGTCTTTCACGGGCGGTCCGATCTGGCTGAGTCAATATACCGTGCGCCTTGATACTAACGTGGTGTGCTCGTCGAGCCTTCCAGGCTTATTTGATAGCTCTGCTCATTCCTGATCTGACACTCAAAAGTTACCCTGCCCTTTTAGGGTTCACGCTTATGAGGGGATGCAAGAAGTGCATAAGCGTCGGACCATGGCGAAAGCATTTGCTGATGCCTGCGCTCATTTTCAAGGGAGTAGCAACTGAGATGGTCGGCGGACATGTTGACTATACGCGTATATGCTTTTTCGAGTGCGTCCTCTACTTGAGGATCTGTACGCTGGATGAAGTTCGCGTAACCTTGCAAGAATAGGCCTGCAACTCGTAAGTCCTGACTTTTTTCAACAGCCTCAATGGCGGCATCAACGGCCACTACGCCAGATCTCAGGTCGTCAAATAAGGCAAACATGCTGTCTGCTTTCGCCAGGTGTTCCTCGGGTGAATAGCCATAGTTTGTCTCCGCAGACATAATGTATAAATATTAACATCATGTAGTATTTATGTCAAGATAGCGCGGGGTGGATGCATTTGCTATTATCTACTTAAACCATGCAAAAAAATATAATTGAAAAAACAATTGAGGCGCCGGCGCAAGCACTAGATCGTGGTGTCGCAGGTGGACAAAAAATAGCTTCCGCACTGCCGGTTGCAGGCCATAAGCCGCTAAAACGCGCCAAAGATTATTGGTATATGCTGGGGCCGGGCCTTACTACCGGTGCGTCAGATGATGACCCTTCAGGAATCGCGACATATAGTCAGACGGGGGCGCAGTATGGTTTCGGCCTGCTCTGGATGGCAATCTTTACATTTCCACTTATGGCTGTTATCCAAGAGATGTGTGCCCGCATTGGACTGGTTACTGGACGCGGTCTGGCCGGCAATATACGCCGCCGCTTCGGCAAAAAAGTACTCTATATTAGTACCATCTGTCTATTCGCTGCAAATACCTTTAACATTGGTGCAGACATTGGTGCTATGGCGGGCTCTATTCAGTTAATTCGACCCAATGCTAGTTTCACCTTACTCGTCATTGGTCTGACAATTTTCATACTGTTGCTCCAGATTTACACTCCGTATGCACGCTACGCCCGCTACCTTAAGTGGTTGGCATTAGTGCTATTTGCGTACGTGGTTTCCGCTCTGCTTGCGCATCCGGATTGGCACACAGTGGCGCAGAATGCTGTCATACCGCGTATACACTTTGGCAAGCAGCAAATAATGCTCATCTGTGCGATACTGGGTACCACAATTACGCCTTACCTATTCTTTTGGCAGACATCCCAGGAAATTGAGGAGGAAATTGCGGTCGGTAAAACGACCTTAGCCCAACGCAGGGGCAGTTCGCCAGAAGATGTCAAGAAAATGCGTGTTGATGTATGGAGTGGGATGCTCTTGTCGAATCTCGTGATGTTCTTTATTATCGCCGCCTGCGCATCTGTACTCTTTCGTCACGGCATTACTAACATTAGTACTGCTCAGCAAGCAGCCGAAGCGCTCCGGCCATTTGCCGGCGCTGCTACCTACTATCTCTTCGCGATCGGTATTTTGGGCGTCGGTCTGCTCGCCATCCCGGTGATGGCTGCTTCAAGTGCCTATGCGATTAGTGAGAGTCTCGGTAAAAAACAGGGGCTCAACTACAAGCTGAAGCAGGCCTATTCATTTTATGGCGTGATCATTATCTCAATGTTTATCGGGCTTGGGCTCAACTTTATCGGTCTCAACCCTATTAAGGCCTTGATTTACTCAGCTGTATTAAATGGTATGGTTGCTCCCGTTATTATTGCGCTCATTCTGCTACTGGCGCGCGATAAGAAGGTCATGGGTGAATGGAAGAACAGCAAGTTGTCAGCGAGCATCGGTTGGCTGGTAACTGGCCTAATGGCTATTTCTGGGCTGGCTGCAATCTATGCGCTCTTTGCGTGAACCCGTTGACAGCCGAAATGCTTAACAAATAAGGTGGTAAGATAAAAAGTATGCATAAGCAGGTACCGAAAGACAGTCAGGAAGATGAAGCGATTACGCCTACTTATGCGTCTCGCTTTATTGATGAACCGATTGCCAAATACGTTATTCCAGACAAAAGCCAGTCACCGGATATGGTCTACCAGGTCATAAAGGATGAGCTTATGTTTGATGGTAATGCGCACATGAATCTCGCTACTTTTGTGACTACTTGGATGGAGCCCCAGGCAAGTCGTCTCATGGCAGAGACGTTTGAAAAAAACCTTATAGACAAAGATGAGTACCCTCAAACCGCCGATATTGAAAGGCGCTGCGTCAATATGCTCGCTCAGCTCTGGCATAGTGATAACGCGGGTCAGGCGCTCGGTACATCAACTGTTGGCTCAAGCGAAGGGTGCATGCTGGCGGGATTGGCATTCAAGTGTCGTTGGCAGACTGCACACAAAGCAAAATCGAAGGGACGTCCAAACTTGGTGCTTGGCAGTAACGCTCAGATATGCTGGGATAAATTCTGTCGTTATTGGGAGGTAGAGCCGCGGTTTGTGCCGCTCGAGCGTGGACAGTATCACTTGCGTCCAGATAAAGCGGTTGCATTATGTGATGAAAACACTATTGGCGTGGTCGGTATTCTCGGTAGCACTATGGACGGTAGCTATGAGCCGATTGCTGAACTGGCGCAGGAACTTGATGAGCTGCAAGCCAGTAAGGGGCTGGATATCCCGATCCATGTCGATGCTGCCAGTGGTGGCTTTGTGGCTCCGTTTTTGCAGCCTGATCTGGTTTGGGATTTCAGGTTGCTGAGAGTGAAATCCATTAATGCTTCAGGGCATAAATACGGTTTGGTCTATCCCGGTGTCGGGTGGGTGCTCTGGCGTCACCCGGACGACCTGCCATCTGAACTGGTGTTTGACGTCAATTACCTCGGCGGAGAGATGCCTACATTTGCGCTCAATTTTTCTCGTCCCGGCAATGGTGTAATCGCTCAGTACTACAATTTCTTACGTCTGGGACGCCAGGGTTACATGAGGATTTTACAGAACTGCCAAGATACCGCTCTCTTCTTGTCTGAGCAGATTGCGAAGATGGGATATTTTGAGCTACTCAGTCGGGGGGATGAATTGCCGGTATTTGCATTTACGCTATTGCCGAAGATAAAAGTATCACTTTATGATCTTTCAGACCGTATGCGCGAAAGAGGCTGGCAAGTACCTGCATACAGCCTGCCGAAAAACATGGAAAATTTGGTAGTAATGCGAATTGTTGTCAAAGAGAACTTTAGCCATGATATAGCTAATATGTTCATTAACGACCTTAAGGAACAAATGGAGTGGCTGCTTGCCCATCCATATGCTCACTCTTCTGTTCCACATCCCTCTTTTCACCACTAGACTACTTTCTTGTGGCATTAGGGCAACTGATTATTAATAGTCTATCCATCAGGTATGCAGTATGAAGATGATCTCTGTACATTACTCTTGCACACTCTTCCGCATTCTATTACTATTGTAATGCTTACTAAAAAACAAAAAAGTAAAGGATAGCCTCAGCTTCATTGCTTTCAAGAGCTCTTTTGTCGCTATGCAGCGTGTATTATTTTATAGTCTAGATGAACGTGGCCTCGCTTCTCGTCTTATATTCTTTGTACTTGCCTGCCTGCTATGCCTCACATTTATCCTGACATCACATTCGGTTGCCAGTCATGCAGCCGGGGTCGACGGATCAATTAAGTCGGGAGTCAGCGGATACTGCCTTGATGACCACAGCAACAGTCAAACACCCTATGCTCCAGTAGATAGCTGGAGCTGCAATGGTACCGCCGCTCAGGCTTGGATAGTAGGGGTGGGCACTATTCAGGAGCGCAGCGGTCATAGCTGCCTGGCGGTAAAGAATAGCGCAGTACTCGTAGACAGTCCGGTAGTGCTTGCGCCGTGCGGCCAAGCAGCGGGGCAAGTATGGCTTCGCGATCGTAGCGGCTTTATGAATCCGCATAGTGGACTCTGTCTCAGCTTGCCGAACGGCCAGACGGGCAAACAGCTGGTGGTTGCCTCATGCAGCTACTTGATGCAGCCGTATGAAATTTGGAATACGAACCAAACACCAAATTGTGCGTTACAACCAACTGAAGGTGAAAAAATTGCCTGTAACGCAGAAAAACAGTGGACACGCTGGCAAGCTGTTGGTTCCAACCATGAAAGCCTACTTACGGCATATACCGGAGGTGCGCCATATGAGCAATGGTGTGCGGATTTTGTGAGCTATATCTATAAGGCAGCGGGCTATCCATTCACAAACGGCAACTATAATGGCTGGGATGAGAGCATTGCTCCGGATATCCAATATCAGGGGCTCATGATGCATCAAGCTAGTAGTTACATTCCAAAACCAGGCGATGTAGCTTACTTTGACTACCAGGGCGGCCATGTCGAAATTGTAGTGAGTGGCGGCAAGACCCCGACATTCATCTACGGCGACTCTGCTACCATCGACCCCACTACCGGCAATGGTGACATGGAGGCCAACACCATCAGTTCTATGGGTAACGAGGGGCACGTTGTATATTATATGTCGCCTACATAAACGAGATACACCCTGGTGCCTATCTGTTGAGAAGCTTAATAGGAGCTGTAAATAATACAAGGCTAAGGGTGCAATTTCTCTGGAGCTATGGTTAAATACTATCTAAGCATTTTATGTGCTGTACCGACAAAACAAACGGAGGTTTCTTTTGAAGATACTTGTACTTGGTGGTGACGGTTTCTGTGGCTGGCCGACATCGCTGCATCTCTCGGATAAGGGTCACGATATTGTCATTGTCGATAATCTTAGCCGGCGTCAAATTGACGTACTGCTTGAGGTGCAACCGCTGACCCCGATCACAAGCATTAGCGAGCGGCTCATTACCTGGCAAGAGCTAACCGGCAAAAAAATCGGCTTTGAGTTTCTCGATATTGCCAACGATTACAGCGGCTTGCTTACAGTCCTCAAGAAACATAAACCCGATGCTGTTGTGCACTTTGCCGAACAGCGTTCAGCGCCCTACTCAATGAAATCGCCGACGACAAAGCGGTACACTGTCGACAATAACGTCAAGGTGACCCATAACTTACTCTGTGCGCTGGTCGAGGCGGGCATTGATGCCCACGTCGTACATCTCGGCACAATGGGTGTTTATGGGTATGGCTGGTTCGGGACTGCACCGATACCAGAAGGATACCTATCGATTAAGGTTGATACTCCGGAGGGAGAAATTGCCCGCGAGGTACTTCATCCCGCCAATCCCGGCTCTGTGTATCACATGACTAAAACACTCGATCAGCTTATGTTGGCTTTTTATGCGAAGAATGACGGTATACGGGTTACTGACTTACATCAAGGAATCGTTTGGGGCACCCAGACACCACAGACTAGCCTGGACGAGCGCCTCATTAATCGTTTTGACTATGATGGCGATTACGGCACGGTCTTGAACCGTTTTCTGATGCAAGCTGCAATTGGTTACCCGCTAACCGTGCACGGTACTGGCGGCCAAACCAGAGCGTTTATTCACATACGAGATACAGTACGCTGTATTGAGCTGGCTCTTGCGAATCCGCCAAAGCATGGCGAGCGACCAGCTATCTTCAATCAGGTGACCGAAGTATTTCGGGTCCGGGAGCTGGCAAAATTGATCTCTAAGGTCACCGGTGTGCCAATTTCTAACTTACCTAACCCGCGCATAGAAGCAGCCGAAAACGATCTTGCGGTTAACAACCAGCAATTCCTGGCACTTGGTCTTAATCCTACGACTTTGTCCCAAGGCTTGCTAGCTGAGGTGCAGGAGATAACAACAAAGTATGCCTACCGGGTTGACCGGTCGAAGATCCCCGCCCGTTCGCAGTGGCGTCCGACATCGTCTTCGACCCAAGTATCATCAAAGAAGACTAAGGCGGCAAAGCCGTCTAAACCGCGTTCTAAATCCAAGAAAATCTCATCGATATCCAAGTGAAACTCGCGATATTTATTCCCTGCCTTAATGAAGAAGAGACGCTACCTGCGGTCCTTGAGAGTATTCCTAAGAAAATACCCGGTATTGATCAGATCGAAGTGGTCGTGATTGATGACGGCTCAACAGATAAGACAGTTGAGGTCGCCAGAAGCTATGGGGTGAAGCACTTTGTCCACCACGTCAAAAACAAAGGACTTGCCTACTCTTTTCGGGATGGTATTAGAAAATCACTTGAGATAGGTGGCGATATTATCGTTATTACTGACGGAGACAACCAGTATCCGCAGGAGCGTATACCGGATCTTATCCGCCCGATTCTGGAAGGTGAAGCAGATATTGTGATTGCCGATCGACAGACCTCAACCATTGAACACTTTTCAACAACCAAAAAGATCTTGCAGCGGTTCGGTACCTGGGTTCTCAACAGAGCCGCCGGTACCAATATACCGGATGGCACAAGCGGCTTTCGGGCGTACTCCAAAGAGGCCGCCATCGAGCTCAATCTGGTAACCCGCTACAGCTTCGGGATGGAAACCATCATCCAGGCTGGCAATAAAAAACAAGCAATTGCGACAATCGTCATTAAAACGAACCCTAAAACCAGAGATTCGCGTCTTATAAAATCTTCTTGGCAACATGCTCGTCGTTCAGGCATTGCTATTGTGCGTGGCTTTATGATGTATAAGCCGTACGGGGTGTTTGGCTCAATCGGGATTTTTCTGCTTATTCTTGGTCTCGTGCCTTTTGTGCATTATTTATATTTGGATATTACCACCCGTTTTGCTAACGGCCCCCACCATTTACAGTCACTCATTATAGGCACAGTACTATTGGTTGCCTCCTTTATATCTTTTACTCTTGGTTTTGTGGCTGATCTCATTCGTATCAACCGCTCTTTAATTGAGGACGTATTAGATATTCAACGTCGAGTGGAGTATAAGGTTGACTCGGCCAGCATCACTAAGAAACTTCCCCCTAGACGGCAAAAGTAATAGTTGCTAATTGAAAAACCAAAGCGGCGTTTTATAGCTTTTCTTGCCGTGAACAATGACCTTTTTTGTGATGTGCCGGGCGGCATTATTGACCTTAATCACGGCGTGGTTATTCCAGTACCAATTGCTATCGCTGCGGGTAATGAACGTCAAGAAGCCTCCGCCTTCCAAGAAGAGTATGAGGGCAGCAATTGCTACAGCAACTTTTAATCGAGGCGACTTGCGGAGCGCGATACTCAAGGCGCTGCCGATTATAGCAGCTGCTAAGGGCAATATTGGCAATAAATAACGCCCGTTCATGAGCTCGAGTACATCAGTATATTCGTAGACGATATATCCGTCTATGAATAAAGCGACGAGATATATGACGGCAATCAGACCGAGCATTACGAAGTATGGATTGTCTCTAAATAAACGCCGCCGCCATTTAAAGACAGAAAAGAGACCAGCCAGACCGATGAGCATGAAGGCGGCGCTCGGAAGCGGTAGCGGCGGATAATTATGAAAGTTTTGTTTGGGGCCGTTGACTGCGAAGAAGAGACGGTACCAGAGCCAATACACCCATTGACCGACGTAGTAAAAGGGATCTGAGTTTACTTTTGCAACCTTCTCGACAACTAATTGGTGCGATTTATAATCATGAGCCCAGACACTGTAAGCGCTACATGCTTTGACACTTAAGACGTTGGCGCAGTTTGGAGAAAATGTATGGTATTTGATGAGGTTGTAGCCGTCTCTTTGCATGAACATACCTGCGCTTATAAGTACGGCTATGATGAGCATGGCCTTGAGGCGTCGAGATTGGCGCTGCCAGTCAGTATGCAGCCGTTCCTTGAGTAAGTGGAAGGAGCCATGAAATGTCCGCCAGGTGTAATAGGTCAAAAATAGTGCGATGCCCGCAAAAACGGGTAAAAACTCATACTTCACCAAACTGGCGAATATACAAAGTGTGAGTAGCGTGAGCAGGGTTCGGGCCGAGGGGCGACGTTCCTTGATTTGGTCCAAGGCATTGAATGCTAAGAGGCAGGCGGCGCTCACCAAGGGGATCAGCATATTGTCATAGTTGATCTGACCAGCAAGCTGCGGCACGATTGGGATCAGGACAAAAATAAAGAGGCTAATATTGGTTAATTGAGGTGACAGCTTAACTCGCAGTAAGACTCGCCGTAAAAGTACGAGACCGGTTG
Organism: Candidatus Saccharimonadota bacterium; assembly: GCA_027314885.1. Taxonomy (GTDB): domain Bacteria; phylum Patescibacteriota; class Saccharimonadia; order Saccharimonadales; family UBA4665; genus JAJZAF01. The sequence goes on from DAHUZY010000017.1 coordinate 17,051, forward strand.
CAAACAAGCCAACGTTGATAAAGCGCATGAGTATGATTTGTCCCACCGAATTGTGCACGAAGAGCGCAATCAGTCGGTATGGGAAGCTCATTAGGTAGTGATACAGATATGATGGGTCTCGGGCGACGGCACCATAGGCATTCGCATGCGGCGGTTGGTGCGCGAGGAATGGTAACCAATAGTGAGAGTAAACCTTAATAAGCCCAAAATGGAATGCTTCATCAAAGGCCTGCGGGTACGCGGCTGAAAGTGCGATCCAACCAGCTTCAAAGAAGAAGAAAATCAACACAAACTGAAAAAAGCGCTTGGATCCCATTAACCGGTTAATGGTAGTTATACTCTTCATTGATCTTCTGTCTAGTATACCCTGTCAGCTTTAATTCAGCTGAGTTATTTGTATTTAATCCAAAAACAAACGCGTATGCTGCATAAAGGGTTAATGTGGGTAAATAAAAAAATGTAGTCGGTGCCTCTCATGATAACTGCCGGAGGCGATCGGGTATTATGGCATGAAGTTGCTGACGATAGGTTTTTTTACTCTTTCTCTGCATACAGAGGTTCATAATAGCTGCTACAATGTACGGCATCAGCTTCTTTATGATTGACTAGGGCTGTATGCCCGTAAGAAGGCATTTGTGCGTACCTTTGCTAGAGTGATAAATAGGGAGAGATAGGATATGGCAGATAGCGTTAAAGAGAAGGTGCATGCATTTTTCTCACAATACCCGAAACGCTCGTATGCGAAAGGGCAAATATTGGTATTTGCCGATGAGGACCCGGAGCATATCTTTTATATGGTCGAAGGTCGTGTTCGTACATATGATATATCCTATCGCGGCGATGAGATAATCGTCACTATATATAAGCCACCAGCTTTCTTTCCGATGTCCGGGTTGCTTACGGGTGCGCCAAACAAATATTTCTATAAGACAGAAACTCCAACTGAAGTGCATTTGGTTCCTCCTGAGGATGCGCTTAAGTTCGTGAAGGATAATCCTGACGTTGCATTCGACCTACTGTCTCGCCTCTATAGCGGTGTAGACGGGTTGCTTGGGCGGCTCGTGCATTTGATGTCCGGTTCGGCTAAAAGCCGGATTTTATATGAGCTCTTGATAGAGTGTCGCAGATTCGGTAAAAAGCTCGCTGATGGCAGTTATCAGCTCGATATAACTGAAGTTGATCTTGCGGCTCACTGTGGCTTGTCCAGGGAGACTGTGAGTCGTGAAATAAGGCAGCTCAAGGAAAAGGACCTGTTGGAGATCGGCAATAAACATATAGTAGTTAAAGATGCCGTGCGGCTTAAGCAAAGAGCCGATAGTGAAATATAGTTACGAGAGAAGCACTCCCCCGTCAACGACTACCTGCGTACCGGTCATATATGAGGCCATATCTGATGCTAAGAAAAGAACAACCTTGCCAATATCATCAGGTACACCCATGCGGCCAAGGGGAATTTTACTGAGAAATGCTTTCGAGACTTCTTCGGCTATCCGATTGCCTTCCTTGGCCCCTGTGCCGGGTGTGGCAATTGCTCCCGGGGCTACCGCATTAACCTGGATATTATAGGTTGCCAGTTCTAATGCGGCATTCTTAGTAAAACCCCAAAGACCATGCTTTGAGGCGTCATAGTGCGCCAAGCCGATGGAGGAAGGATGTAGGGCATCGATGGAAGTAATGTTGATAATTTTGCCTCCTTTGCTCTGCTTGATCATTACTTTTGCTGCCCCTTTCGTTAGTAATATAGCTGCCCGCAGATTAATCGATAGCACCTGGTCGAAATCTGCCTGTTGCATTTTTATCAGGGGTTTCATCGGGTAAATACCCGCATTGTTGACTAGTATGTCAAGTCCGCCGAGGCGTTCGCTGGCTGCGTCAAGTATCTTGTGGATGTCGGTCTCCTGACTGACATCAGCAATGATGCTGTCCATCTTTAGTCCGGCTGACTGAAAGTGTGCGTGTGCCTTACTCAAGTATGTTTCGCTAATGTCTGCGATGAGCACCTTCGCACCAGCTTCAGCCAGTCTATAGCTGATGCCGTAACCAATACCTGCCGCACCACCGGTGACGATTGCCCGCCGGCCTGAGAGATTAAGAAGTGTATGTGTTGTCGCCATGGCTTTTAGGTGGTTGATTCAAATTTTGCGCCGTCTGCAGTTTGCTGGACACACTTAGTCTCAATATAGTCGACAAAATTAGCAGCATTTTTCAGATTAAAAGTGCGCAGCTCATAATTACCGAGCCGGGTATGGAGCGTAACATAACCCATCACAGGTGAGCTCGTGAAAGTCACGCCGCCTATAATTGCAAAAGTCAGCTCATCCACGTGCATAAATAGCGGTTTGCGGTCTATAAAGAGCACACGCTGATCGGTTGCAATGAGCGCCCCTCGACCGTTATCGTATTTGCCATATACAGAACCCATAATTCGTTCATTCTTGTGCAGTATGTGCGGAAGATAATGTGTTTCTGGTAGCCAAAGGTCGTACTCAACAGCACCTCGCATACGTAACTCACTGCGAACGTGCTCGAGTATTTCTGGCGATACTGTATGTAGCTCGTGAAAATGGTGTGTCTGAGGCGAAGTGAGCTTCACAAAGTCGTCTATTATGTGAGCCATATATTCCTCCTTGTTTACCCACGGTTATTTAACCATTATTTTCTGTGCTTGGTCCTTGACCTCAGTCACACTTTTTACTTGATAAGTTTTGTGATATTGCTCACCACTATGCTGAGAATTAAGTTATAGCCATAACACCGAATACCCTCCACACTGGATGATGTAAGTGGAGGGTGCAATGATCTATGCAAAACGGCTTCCGGGTATATATGAACTCAAGCGCTTAAGTCGAAGCGTTGGGGATTACCCCGTCAGTCGTGATGAACTGCTGGCCGCTGCACTTAAGGGTAATTTCTCTGCGGAGGTTATTGATATTGTCAGTCAATTTGCAGATGATCTGCTCTTTAAAACCCCAACAGATTTTATAGCCCAAGCAGAAGGTTTGGCAATGCTTCTTCAAGAGGAACGTGAAATGCCCCCCGAAATCCTACATAGCCCCCAAGATTGAGAAACCTGAGCAGCTCAAGGCAAAGAGCTACTTAAGCTGCCTGGTGCTCGGCTACTTCAGGGGTAATCTCATGACGTTGCTGGTGTCGAAGTTGGCTTTCCAGTTCCTCGCATCGGGCCATAAAGTCTTCCCGGCTCATAAATATCTCGTTCGAACTAAAGAGTCGTATGAAGTCAATGCTGAGATTGCTGAAATGCCAATCAATTGCTGCTTCTTCGATATCTTGCCGGCTGGCAGGATATGGACCAGCTACCTTTGATAGCCAAGTTAGGTTGTCTATGTTTGGGATGACCCACTTGTCTGTGCTCATTTTTGACCTCCTTTTGGACTCCGTTTAATCAAATGTCCTGTATGCCTATTTAAGTCCACATTTAATACGCACCGATGTAGCTCAAATTGCCCCGAGCCCTCATGAGCAATTTAAGTGCAGCGGTGTTTTTTTAAAGTCGTCTTGCCAAATTTGTTCACACAATTGGCAGGTTACGACCTATGCAATAAAAGTTTTTGTTTCTAGTGTGGCCCAAGCGGCCTGCCATGGTAAGAACCGTGGTCCGGCGGCACCCTAGTCAACAATGATAACAATCTTATGGTGACACCTCTGGTGGCTGTAGGCTGACCTTATAGTAACGCCGTCTTTATATGCGCTGCAAGTATTTTTGTAGGCCTGAGTTAGGATTCTTACAAATGGAGGGAAATTGCTACTATCTTTCTGCTAATTCGTGAGTACTTCATGAAAATAGCAAACTTATCATATTCCGGAGTAACTCAACGCTAGATATCGGCAATTTTGACTAATCAAAACAAAATGCTAAAGTAACATTATCTTTAACCCCATTGAGGAGAGTATAGATGTCACAGGAAGCATATAACCAAGGTGCA
>DAHUZY010000018.1 GCA_027314885.1 Candidatus Saccharimonadota bacterium
TCCATGCTGACAGAGCCAAGTTCTTTACCACGTTCCTTACCGGTTGCTTCTTTTTGAGCCTTAGCGTCCGCTTGCTTTTGTTTGATATTGTCGAGAAAACCCATGATGCCTCCTTTCAGGCGGTTAGTGTCTTGGCGGAGGCAACACAAAAGCCGCCGCCAAGCGGGTTTTTAGGCCCCATAAACCTTTCGGACTATGACCACGCAAGCGATACCTGACGACGGCGTCAGTGCTTGCGTGGATTTACAACCATGCCTTTTGCTAAAAAGCTAATCAGTTTAGGTCATACCAAATTGTATTAACGCTACAGTTGTGGCGTTAATTGGATTATAACACTTATAAATCAGTTATTGAGGAAGAATAAGGTAGCTATTATTGAGTTGGGTTTTCACTACTTTGAGCTTCTAGTGGTTGAGTCTGAATAGGATTCCAAGGACCAATAGCTAAAATATTTTTTATATTTTGGTCTATGATTGCTTGAAATTGATCGCGTCCTTTGTTAACGGCAAAAATAACACTTATAGAGTTTTGCCAATTTTGAGGATGCTGAGTTGGGTCAAATTGATACGTTGCTATTGCCATTATCTTAAGGTCAACGTGTACATGCCCGCTTGAGATTAATAGTTGATTAATGTTAATGGTTTTGTTCTCTTCATTTTTTTTCCATTTATATTGTTCGTACGTATCTCTGTACTGAAGTCCTATCATGGCAGACAAAAAGAAGAAAGAAAACAGATAGAATATAGATTGGGTAAAAGAGCCGACACCCAAAGATATGTGATGAGAACTAAATAAAAGCTTGATCCCATAAAACGCAATGACTGCAACAGCAAACAATACTGCGAAAACAATCCTCACCCTAGCAAGAAGTTGAAAATTGATTGTATTTGTAAACGCTAATCCTGTTGTCCTCGACCCAAATATCCAAAGGTTTATGGTTGATACAATAAAAGCTACCAGAGCTAGAAAACCCACAGCGCCGTTATCAATAAACATTTTAGTAATTGCGGTGTCCGAAAAAAGTGGGGACAAAGCAGCGACTATTAGCCCCAGGCCGGCAATTGCACTTAGTATAGCCGCAAGCAGTGAATTAGAATCTTTATTGTCCATTGGGCATAATCTTTCCTTGCCCACCTATATCTAATAGTATCAGCAGTTTTTAGTTATATAAAGCTAAGTCTCAAAATATATTGGCCTGTTTGTCTTATTTCAGTTATGCTTGCTTTTTTGATATCTCTACCTTCATAATTCTTTGCAGAGAGAACTTATGACAGATTTGCCTGATGACAATATGAAAAAATGGGTACTCATATTTCCATCATTTTATATTTTGGCTTTGGTAATACTTTTACTTTATCGTGGGGCATTTAAGCACCTTTACCCATTGGAAGGTATGCCATTTACGGTTCCTTGGTTTGGAGCATTAGGCGGTGTAATAGCAAGCCTAGAAGGCATATTCCTGCATAATCAAAACTGGGAAGATAAATACAAATACTGGCATATGTTCAGCGGAATTGTTGGATCTGCTTTTGGTTTGTTTAGCTATCTATTTATCATAGTAGTTGTCAAAACCTCAGGTGCATCTATGGGGAGTAATCATAGTTCACTCATTTTCCCTCTAGCTGCATTTGTGCTTGGCTTTAGCCAGCAGGATTTTCCAAAACTGCTACGTCGCGCAACTGCTGTCATTTTCGGTCCTGGAGAAGAGCAAGGACAAAAATCAAAAGTTAACCAAAATCAAAATTAGTATAATTGCCATATATAAAAACAGTCAGGTGATAAAATTCATACATGGAACATACCCCTGTAGATCTAACTAAGTTGAGGTATGTTTTATATGCTCGTAAATCTACTGAAGATGACGGCCGGCAAGTTCGCTCAATAGGAGATCAAATAAAAGATTGTAAGAAGCTTGCAAAAGAACTCGGTCTACATGTAGTCGATGAAATAATCGAGCATAAATCAGCAAAGAAACCCGATCAACGACCACTTTTTACCAAAATGTTGGCCGATATAAAGGCAAGGAAATACGACGCAATCATTTGCTGGCATCCGGATCGTCTTTGTCGCAATATGCTTGAAGGCGGACAGATTATTAACATGCTTGATGAGAACGAATTGGTAGATATTAGATTTCATAGCCATCAATTTAGTAACGACGCCAATGGCAAAATGCTACTAGGTATGTTGTTCGTTTTTTCTAAACAATACTCTGATGATTTATCGGCAAAAGTCTCGCGGGGCGTACAAGGTAATTTATTAGAGGGAAAGTCATCAGGTGCACCGAAGTTTGGATATGATCGTGATCAAATTTCTGGCCATTATGTGCCAAACGAATTCTTTGATCTAGTGAAGGAATCCTGGTCCTTAAGAGAGGCTGGCCAATCCTATGCCAATATTACTAAATTCTTAAACGACAACGGTTATCAGCGATCTACTAGGGATGCTAAGCGGCAACGAATCATTAAGGCTTCTGAAAATAGCATATCTAATATGTTTCGTGATCCATTCTACTTTGGCCTGCTCGTACAGGTTAATCAGGAGGTAGATTTACGTACCATATATAATTTTGTTCCCATGATTAGCGAAGAAACCTACCGCGACGTACAGATAATGAGTCGTGGTCGCACTAAAGATAACTATCCAAAAAAGCGAGCCACATTTTATCCTTTACGCGGCATGGTTTACTGTGCAGTTTGCAAGGACAACAAGTATATGCAGGTGGGAAGAAATCGGTCTCGTTCTGGCAAATCATTTTTAACTTATAGATGTGATAATAAACTCTGCGATCGTAGGCCAAAATCTTTCAGAGCAAAGCATATCTTTAATTACTTATATGACTTGCTAAGCGATATAAAAATGACAGATGAGGCTTATGAGAGATACAGTAAACGCTTAAATACACTGACCGATAGCAAAATAATAGATATAAAACAGCTGTTACGAAGTAAGAATGTGATACTTACGAATATCAAAAAAGATATTGAGTTTCGCGCCTTAAAAATAGTTGATTATGAAAAAGGGTCTACTATCTATAAAACTAACGAGCAAAAAATAGCAGAGCTTACGAGCGATCAGCTAGAACTCGAGAGCGAAATTTCTGGCCTTGAAGCCAAAATTAAAAATCCTCAACAAATTAAGGTAACTAAGGAAGAGTTTTTGAACCTACTTAAAACTGCCTCACGTAAGATGAAGGCCGGATCACCAGTCGAAAAAGACGCGCTGACCAGAATTTTGTTTTTGAACCTACGAGTTGATAACGAAAAAGTGGTTTCCCATCTCTGGAGAGAACCATTTTCAGAACTTATACAAGTTATTGAATCTACTTCTGGTCGGGGTGACAGGACTTGAACCTGCGACCTCACGGCCCCCAGCCGTACGCGCTACCACCTGCGCCACACCCCGAAAAAGTCGGGCACCGAGTTTGATCACCTGAGGGATCCCAGGTGGGTGTTCTCACATGTAAGCCACGGCTTACAAAAATATTGAACTCCCTAATGATTAGTATCAGATAATCATTCACTCAGCTAGGAGCAGATTGCCCTACCCGACCCACCTATTATGCTGTATCTAGGGTAAAAGCCGCAAGATATCATTATTGAGACTAATTAAAAGATTAGAGAGTACCCCTGTGAGCACTAACGCGAAGATAATAAACAGGCCATAGGGCTCAATGCGCTGCATGAACTCTTGAACTGGCTCCGGGGCAAACGCATAAAGGATCCTGGACCCATCAAGTGGGGGAATAGGCAATATGTTAAAGATAAATAGCGCAACATTTAGGATAATAAATGTATCGAGAAAATTAAACAGGGGGCCACTTGCTGCGACCCGAATGAGCAAAGCACCTATAATAGCAAGCACGAGATTAGACAAGGGGCCCGCAGCGGCGATCATAGCCGCACCGAACTCTTCAAATTTAACCCTGTACGGGTTAAACGGCACGGGGCGAGCTGCCAAAATTGGTACCTGGAATAGAAGCAATGTAACTATAGGTAGCAGTACTGTGGTTAGAGGATCTATGTGCTTAAGGGGATTAAGGCTGAGGCGACCCATTTCCTGTGCAGTAGTATCGCCAAGAACATGGGCTGCATATGCGTGCATGGCTTCGTGAATCGAAAGAGAAATAACTACGGTAATGAGCGCGTAAATAATATATGAGGCAGATAGGCTCCCGAACATGTGCTTATAGTATACCGGCAAATACCTTTCTTATGCCAATTCACTGCTCATATTATAAGGACCGGTGTCCGGCTACGTCGTGTACTCTTAGATATGCTGCCCCCGCCTGCACCGCCTTCCTACCCGCCATGAGGTTAGGAGCAAGCTCCATCCTTTTATCGCCGAGAAATCGCTTGCGTGAATACCCGATCATTACAGGATAGTCAGGTGTCAGGCGAGCAAAGGACACTAGCTTCCAGTTAAGTTCTGGGGTTTTACCAAAACCAATACCGGGGTCAAGAATAATATGGTCATGCGGTACACCTTGAGCCTCCAATAAACGAGCTTTACCCATAAGATCGGCATGGACAACCGTGATGTCATCAAGCAGCTCTCCTCGGTGAGCTGCTTGAATATCTGTGCCAATCAGATGACTAATGATACATTTGGCTGGGTATGAACTCACTAGCTCTACCATTGCGGGATTGTTCATGCCCGTTACGTCATTAATGATAACCTCCCCCAGAGCAAGCGCTTTTGCTGCTATTTCCGGATGGTAAGTATCGAGCGAAAGCCTCCCTGGAAGATGTTTAACCAATTGCTTGAGCACGGGCTCCAGCCGTTGCCACTCTTCAGAAGTCTTCAGTGGCGTTGCTCCTGGTCGTGTACTTTCAGCGCCCACATCAATCATATCCGCACCATCATTGAGCAGCCTTTGTGCCTGAGCGAGGGCATCCCGAGGCTCCATAAACATATTTCCGTCACTGAAACTATCCGGTGTAATATTCAAAATACCGACAATCTGTACCATTAATATCTATCATAAATCATCCCCCGGTCATAATGTGCAAGTATAGGGGGATATTAAAAGCAATAACAGCCGTTTACTGAGTGCTTGGCTCCAATATTAGCAACGAGGAACAGCAGATAGGATAGGCAGTCAAGCAACTATTGCACGCTCTAATAGGTTCAGGACTTCTCTTGCCTTACTATCTCTAGCGTTATGCCTTCATCCAGGCAGGCTTCTCCAGCCTGTTTCTAAACCGATAGAGACTAACCCGCCTTTGACGCATTACTAACACAGACAAAGTATATTTATAATCTACTTCTTTGCCGGGATACGCACCAACAGGGAAATGTTGCCCTATAAGTAGCAGTTTTGACTAATCAAAACTAAAATGCTAAAGTAACATTATCTTTAACCCCATTGAGGAGAGTATAGATGTCACAGGAAGCATATAACCAAGGTGCAGATCAAGCAGCACAAGACCCCACTATATTAAGTCGCATAGGTTCACTCGCAGATACTGCAGTCAATGCTCTGCAGGAAACATATTATAACTATAGAAATAGAGCAGTCGCAGCAATAGCTGTTGGTGCTACAGCACTCGGAGGGGGTGTTGGCCTTGCACTGAATACGGAGACAGCGCGGGCGCAACCCGTTCAAAATGCAAGTAAACAAATCAGACCTATTGCAATAGAGGTTGATATAAGCGATATACTATCTCGTGAATATCAAGACGCACCGCTTCCGGGAGTTGACTTAACGGGCGATAATATGCAGCCCCGCCATATAGGTGAGGTTGGTACTTGCCGTTTAACTGGTTTAGAGAAGCAAGCTGCGAGTGACCACATTGATTATCCTATGGCCATTAACGACCGGTCGAAAGTACAGACTGATAGCTATTGCAACAAAGTGCATGGCCATCACATTGTGAAGAAGATCTATCGTCGTCAATGGCCGCTTACTACTCAGGAAGTTCCCCCGAACTACGGTCCCAATGATATCGCACTGGGTAAAAGAGTGGCTAAGTCTTACGGCTTTAGCGCAGGTAATGCCACAAGTATCAGCGCAAAAGACATTCACTACACCGTTGGCAATAATGGCGTTATCCCTACCGACACAAAAGCAGTGTTGCTCTACCAGAAAAACCCCGCAATCAAGGGCAAGCAGCTTAAGAAACTCATACTCACCCAGGTTGATAACCACCCAGTCAAACACAAAGCCTTGTTTTATGGCCACAAGTAGCTAGCTATTAAATAATAAACTATCAATATAGCTGTGCGGTCGTCCCACACTCTGCTTCATGGTGCAGTAACGCAAGTCAGATAGTGGTTAAGGGTAGAAATTACAAAAAATTCTGCTACTATAAGATTAATAATATAGTGGTTATGTTAAAGTGAAACATGCATCTTTATTGAAAAGAAAAACAATGCTTATTACAGCTATATGTTTGCTAGTAGCTGCCTTGATTCTAGTTGGTTTCTTCGTTTATCGCCATAAAAAACAAGTTCATGAAATTAACCGGGCACAACTTACAGAGATTGTTCGCAGTAACAATTGCAATAAAGGTTTGGCGCAAACGAGCCAGGAACAGGCAAGCAATACAGACGTAAGCGGATCGATAGCCCTCCTTAGCTATAGGGGTTATTGTTTTGCCCAGGTAGGTAACTACAAAGAAGCCGTCATTATACTCGAACAACTTAAAGAGTATTATAAGATGCAAGGTAATACCAGCGCCGTTTTGGGTACAGAGAGCGACATAGCTAATTTTCAACGACTTGAAGCGAAAGCTGCAGTCCAGCAGGTTGGCACAAACAAGCAATGAAGCAAAAACTTTCAATACCAAAAGTCATTGTAGGTGAACTTTTGTGTATACTTGCCCTAAATTTTTTGTTTATAGGTATAGGGCATGCAAATTCGTTTCCGGTAAGTACTGGGGGTGCAGACCCTATTGCAGATGTCTCTAAAACAGGATATTATGCCGTTAATGACGGTCCGTATTCCTGGTTTGAGATTTCAACAGGAAGTTCATTTAACGGAAATCTAGCAATAAATATTGTTGGATCATCAGGTTGTACGGCGGGCACAACAGGCGTAGAAGCAGATATTTACTCAACAAACACCTTTCCCCCTTCTGTTACCGATCAGCTTGCGTCCCCCCAGTCAATTACGGCGCTTTGCAATCATCAACTTACGTTTAATGTAAGTATGAGTAACAAAAATATACAAACTGCGGCAAATGGTCAGATGAAAATAATATATCTTGAGGTTGAAAAGGTTGCGCTGGGCAATCTTCAGCCATCCCCCCCCTATGATAATAGTGGACACGAAGCATTTATTGTAAATGCAACTACTTCTAACGGTAGTAGTGCTTTTGTCTCATTTGCGGGGGACCCACAGCGCACAAATAGGTCATTTAATGGACTGGGAAATGCATTTAATATATTTATGAACACGGGTCCTCCTCCTACCCAATATGACTATAGCTTTCAGCCAGACTGCAATGCCAATACTAGCCAAGGCATATACCTTAAGTGGTCTAATGCACGTGTAGGGTGGAGCCCCTCTCCCGGTGGGCCTTATGATACAAGTGGTGTTGTCGTTCAACAGCCTTATATTTTCGAACAGCTTGAACAATTTAGTCCAAATGGTACGTTCCAGGCAGTAGTACCTGGAAGCTCTGCAACCGGTAGTGAAATGGGGACGCAGCCCAACCAAGAAGTTTCTTGGCCAAGTTCTGGCGGCGGTTTAATACTGACAGCAGGAGATAAATACATCTGGCAATGGACGGGCGTAGATCAAGGGCATGCCATACAAATAATCGTTCCATATAGTTCAAATTCTTATGATGCAGGGATCCAATGTAGTGTCCAGAAGGGTTATGATGGACAGTCGCATACTTCCGTTGCTCCTGGCCAGATTGATCATATGTGGCACTGGGTTAATAACCAAGGGCCAAACACTGCTACGTATACTTGGGAAATACAGGGTAATTACCACGCAAAGGGTAATCTTAGCGGGGGGTCGTGGACAAACCTAGGCTCATCCTATACGGGTACTAATACGGTACCCGCGGGGGGGAATTGTCCCTTCAACGATAGTAGTAATGGAGACTGTAATTCACCGGGTTATGCTAATAATTATACTTTCCCAAGTGGCGCAACGCCGAATGTATCTATATATTGTCAACGCATCGCATGGGAGGTCTCTGGTAGTAGTAAGTGGCAATCTAGTTCAGGGGAGTGTGTTAAGCTTACTTCCGCCTCAACAACACCAACCGTACAAGTTTCTTGCAGCGACACCTATGCGTATGATCCTGCCAGTATTTCATATCAAACTCCGACTAGTTCTGCCCCCTCAGGCTACCATTGGTATCAACAGTACACTTCATCAGATACGGTTTCATCCCGAACTGTAGTGAGTGTGGGCAATAATAGTGCAGCTGCCCCTAATAATAGTGATGGCGCTTATGTCAATAATGGAAAAGTAGGAGTTATTTCGTCTAAAAAAACACAAACTTCTGGTAATTGGTCGTATGCGCCAACGCAAGCAACGATCTATTGGGCATACATTAATAAGGAAAAATTACAAGAAGTTCCAAACGGTAAGGCATATAGTTCGTCAGATCCATATGGGTGGGCTACCTATGGGGGCAGTAGCGGGAGCGATCCTTGCTACTCATCGGCCTGCACCATAAGTGTTACTGGTGACGGACCAAACAATGTAGTAGAAGCGGGCGGTCCTATGTATGTCACGGCTTCAGTGACCAATACAAGCCCCAGTGGGCTGCCTTTGCCAGCGAGTATTGAGGGTCATCTCTTACAGCTTAATAATGGTGACGCAAGTGGGGGGGGTAGTTCGTGGGGTTTCTCTGAGTACCCTGGTGGCCTAGGAGGTATCCCGCCCGGCGCAACAATACCGGTTAGCTTTACTCTCACTGCTCCGGGTTCTGCGACGCCGTACGCTGATCAGCTCGTAGCACATACTGCATACTCTAATCTGTTTGCCTTTGGGTCAGGTTGTAGCACCACCGTTGATGTGTACGTGCACTTTCAGTTGAACCCTTCGGCTACTTCACAATTTCCAAGCGGTGAAGACCCAGAAGACCCGACAAAAGTTAACTATAATACTTCAATGTCGAGCAATATCTCAACGCCTGTACAGGTACCCTTGGGTGCTGAGTTCTACTATTCACCTTCACAGTCTTCAGCGCAATATGCACTTGCTTCGTCTCCATACCAAAACTATGATATACCGCCGACCGCAACACCTCTGTCTGGGACATATACCATCGGACAGCCGTTAGTGGCTGGGAACGCATATTGTTCATCTATCACATATGGATTTACAAGCGGATGGGTTGGCCCTGGTGGCCCAACCGATTTAGTGGGGCAAGCAGGCGGGGGTACCACCACTTCCTCTCCCTGTGCTGTCGTTGTCAACAAACCATACTTCAAGGTCTACGGCAATGGGGTGTCTGCCAACGGTATCTTTAGTGGGGGTACGTGCAGCAACGGAGTAATCGCGGGGTATAACAATAATAGTCTCGGAAGCTATAACTATGGCGCCGGCTCCGAGCTATCCAATATTGCTACCTGTGGTATCACTGGTTATGCGAGTGGCCAGACCATCCCCTATAGACCGCCGCCAGATATCAACTTTGCCAATTCGTCTGGTACTGTTTCTTTTGATGCATATACCCCTCAAACTGGTGGTGACTATTATGCTCCGACACCTGCCGTCACCGCCCAAAGTCCAATTAATAACGCCCAGCCGTTGCCTTCTTGTAGTGCACCGGGTACGTTATGCACCCCTTCTTTTGGGGGAGGACTGACTTATAAAAAGGTCCCTTCGGGGTGGCGTAGGTCGTGTACTTGGACAGGACGATTCTGGGCATGCAGTTGGAAACGGGTGTGGAAATATATACCGGTTTTTGTGCCTGCGTCAATCCCATCTGGCGACTACACGTATACGGGCAATGTTGTACTCAACTCCATGAGTATACAAAATGGCACCAATTTCTATCTCAACGTGAATGGCAACGTATATATAAAGGGCAATATAACATATGCGGGAGCCAATAACGGTAGCTGGACAGTTAACTCTCCTTCGTCTACCAGCAATATACCTTCATTCATTCTTAACGCCACCGGCAATATATATATCGATCCTGGTGTCGGCACGCTCGACGGTCTCTATATAGCGTCTGCTGGCAAGATCTATACATGCGGTCAGCAATCTGGTGATACCTTTAGCCCTATGCCGGCAGCAAATCTATACAATAGCTGTAATCAGCAGCTGACTGTCCATGGCAGCTTTGAGGCCCAGTCCGTTAATCTTATGCGTACCTATGGCTCGTTACGCAATGAGACGCCAGCAGCACCGAGCAGTGGCATAATTTACGGTTCAGACTATAGCTCCTGTGCGCCCATTTCTCCTCCCGCCTGGGGGAATCTAGCATGCGCGGATGCTGGAAACTCGGTATACAACTACCAAGAATATGCGGCGACGTATAGCTTGGGCCTACCGGCAGATAGTGGCGGCTACACGTTGAATCTTAATTACCAAAATAAGGTGAACACTATCTATGGGTGGCCACCGCCTACAATCGTTAACTACTATTACATAGTCCAGGTGTATATTAACGGCAGTTACGTGAAGACCCTCAATTTACCTCCTTCTGGTGGTCCTTATTCTTCAAATCTTGGCTATACAGGTGCGGTCAATACACTTACTCTAAAGTGGATCAATAACGGGTGGCCCGCAGCAACTGGTACAAGCACGAGTGGACCAGGAACAGATCAAGGATTTATTCCTTGGAATGGTGATCAACAAGCCTATGATCCCAATTTTGAAATTAATTCTCTGCAGGTTGGTTCAACAGTCATTACTCCACCGCAAGCGCTCAACTGCAGTAACAACGGGGGGACGACCTCTTCTCGATCTACCTGTGCTGCCGAAGTCTTTGACTTCAGCCCTGAATACTATCTTTCGTCACCGCTGACCGAGCAGACCAACCAGCAAGCCAATAGTGCTATGGAGATATATAACTTGCCACCAGTGCTATAAAGCTATTACAATAAGCATTAGGGAAATTAATAAAGATATAAAACATTATGCGGTGGGCACCTCTGCACAAACAAAATTATCGACATACCCCTTATGCTATAATCAGGGGTAGTCTATGAGTCCTTTGCTTTCTAGTTCTGGCGATTTCTTTGGTCTGGATATCGGCACCACGGCTATTCGCTTGACCCAATTGAGCGGTAGCGGAGGCCAGAAGTCCCTCGTTAAGTATGCATACGTGCCAGTGGCCGGCAAAACTGCAATGAGCGATTCAAAAGCCGATCAGGATAAGCTCGCACAGCTTATCAAACAGCTCATTGGTCAGGCTAATGTGACTACCAAAAGCGTGGCAGCAGGAATCCCATCAAGCAGGGTATTTACTACCGTGGCTGATGTTGACCGCTTGCCCCCGGCGGAGCTTGCAAAGGCGATTCACTTCCAGGCAGACTCATTAATACCGACACCGCTTGCAGAGTCAAAAATTGACTGGGCGTTACTCGGTGATTCTCCGGCAGACAAAGCAAAGCAAGAAATATTGCTCACAAGCGTTGCTAATAAGTTCGTGGAAGACAGACTGGATATGCTAGAAGCAATTGGGCTCAATGTAATTGCCTTTGAGCCTGACAATCTTGCCATCGCCCGTTCTCTAGCGGCTCCAGATAATAGTGCGCAACTAATTTTAGACGTAGGCAATCACTCAACGGACCTCGTCGTTGTCTTTATGGGCAAGCCCCACCTTACCCGTAATATTCCTACTGGTACAGAGGCCATCGTGAGAGCTGCAGCCCAGAATCTTAACGTAGACAGCAAACAAGCTCAGGATTTTGTCTTTAAATTTGGTTTAAGCAAGGATAAACTTGAGGGGCAGGTTTTCCAGGCAATCAGTGGCACCATCGATTTACTTGTTACAGAGATAGAAAAGTCTATCAAGTTCTTCCAAACGCGCTACCAAGGACCAAAAATTGAACGTATTATAGTGACCGGCGGAGCTTCAATTATACCGGAGTTTCCACTTTATATAGCGAATAAGTTCGGTCTAGAAGTGGAAATAGGTAATGCCTGGCGCAATGTAACCTTTAGCCAAGACCGGCAAAATGAGCTGGCTTCACTCTCTAATCACTTCGGTGTCGCGGTCGGCCTTGCGGAGCGTACACCATGATTGAGCTGAACCTACTACCTGATGTCAAGATGGAATACCTAAAGGCGCAGCGTATGCGTCGTCTGGTCTCGGCTGTGTCGTTAATTGTTACCGCCGCGGCAGTTGCTGTTCTCGTTATTATATTAGTTGTTGAGGGTGTACAGAGGTCACAGCTGAATAATCTCAAGAATAATGTCAGTAATGAAGTAGCTAAACTTAAAAGCGAGCCTAAGATTAATAAAATATTGACAGTGCAAAGCCAACTAGAAAGTGTGAACACGCTTCATGCTAATGAACCGGCTGCCAGTCGGCTCTTCGATTATCTTAACGAGCTCACTCCAACAACTCTTACCATTAATAACCTAAGCATTGATTTTAATGCACATACGATCAGTATTACGGGTGGAGCCGGTTCGCTCGCTGACGTGAACCAATTTGTGGATACGCTCAAATTTACTGATTATAGTAGCGGCAGTCACACCAAGAACCAGCCTGCTTTCAGTAATGTGCTCCTTTCTAGTTTTTCCTACAGCACTAGCACGAGCGGTAGCGGTAACAACAACCCTGCTTCGTACACTATCACCACTGACTTCAATCCAACATTGTTCAATATCACTAAAAATATAAGTTTGGTGATACCGAGCGAAGTGACAACAAGGTCTAATCAAGAAAATCCAGGTCCGTTGTTTGTCAACTCCCCAAGTAGCAGTAATACGGGAGGGGGTCTATAACATGAATCTGGATAAACTGAAGTCTTCTTCTAAACACCTCGCGATAGATAAGGCTAATTCTCAGATGTTAATTATTATTGGTGTCGCTGTCTTTGTCACGGTTTTTTGTTTGGTCGCGGCTAAGGCAGTTTTCAGCCAGTATACCTATCAGTCGAGAGTTATGTCGGCAGAACATACCGCCCTCGGGCAGCTCAAAACCAATGTCAGTAATTACCAGTCACTAGTGAACTCATATAATAGATTTGAGAATGGTAAGCCCATTAAGCTCGCTAATACTGTAGCTAACTCTAGCAATGATAATAGTCAGATTGTACTTGACGCATTGCCGGCTGCCTACGATTTCCCTGGTCTGACATCAACTCTTGAGCACATGTTAAATCAAAGTGGCGTACAGATCGGTGGGATTACTGGCACTGATGCCGGCAGCGGGCAGAGTAGTAGTGCAAATCCTACACCACAGCAAATGCCATTTGGCTTCAGCATCAACAATGCCAGCTACGCGTCGACGCAACAGCTTATTCAGGTCATGCAGCAATCTATTCGTCCGATGGCGATTGATACGCTCAACATATCTGCTTCGGGCAGTAGTTTATCGGTCTCTGTGGCTGCTCACACCTACTATCAGCCCGAGAAGACGCTCAATATTAATACGGAGCAGGTTAATTAATATGAAGCAAAAAGATATTGCACTCATCGTCGTTATTATTATTGTGAGCGTAATGGTTTCACTATTCGTTTCGAAGCTTATATTTAAACCAGCTGCTCACGAGCAGCAGGCAACTGTCGTACAGCCAATTAGCAACCAGTTTGAGCAGCCGAATCCGGCCTACTTCAATAGCAGCTCGATCGATCCGACCAAAGTAATTACCATTGGTAAAAGCGCTAACCCCAATCCGTTTAATTAGGTGGTGAAGCAGATGTATACGTACGGCACAGGAGTCGCACGCGGGGGACACCGATGAGCGTATTATCGGCTGGTGGCCAGCAGCGGCTTGAAGACGTGTTAGTAAAGAGTGATATGCTTAGTGCCGACAAGTTGGCCGTTGCCAAGGAGGCTGCGGAAAAGGCAAAACAGCCGCTGGTAACCTATCTTGTTAAGAACAACTACATTAGTGATGAACAGCTCACGAAAGCAAATGCTACTATCACTAAAGTTCCGTACGTAAATCTCACCGCCGCTAAGATTGATCCAAAAGTACTTTCTCTTTTGCCGCAGGAAATCGCGCAGCGGTACATGGCAGTTCCTTTAGGTGAAATGCAGCATAAGTTAGTGGTAGCTATGCTTGATGCAGATAATGTGCAGGCCGTTGACTTTTTAAGTAACCGAATCGGCCGTCCTCTCAAAGTTTATGTTGCTAGCGAGTCCGGCATTAAACAGGTCCTCAGGCAGTACGAGGCACGCTTGGATACTCAAATGGGAGCATTCAAAACCATGCACGGGGCTGAAACTACTGGTGCAGCGGCAGCCGACGCGGCTAAAGAAAATCAGCCACAGGGTAGTGAGGTTAAGAATCTCGTTGAAGACTCGCCGGTAAGCAAGGCACTTTCGGCCATCTTAGAGTTTGCCGGTCGTAATAGGGCGAGCGATATTCATATAGAACCACTCGAGAAAGAAGTAAAAATCCGCTGCCGGATTGACGGCGTACTAAGGGAAATCATGCGTTTGCCGAAGAGTACTGAGCCGGCGCTTATATCTCGGGTTAAGATTCTCGCCAACCTCAAAATTGATGAGCATCGTATCCCGCAAGACGGGCAGTTCAGCTTTGTGTTGGATAAAAAGCAGATAGACTTACGTATTGCGATCGCGCCAATTGTCTGGGGAGAGCAGATTGTGATCAGGCTGCTCGACAAGAGTGGCACCTCCTTAAAACTGGAAGATATGGGATATACCGGCCGCGCACTCCGCACCATTCGCAAAGGGATCAGTAACCCGAACGGTATGGTTCTCACGAGCGGCCCGACTGGCTCTGGTAAATCTACTTCGCTCTATGCACTTATTCAGGAGATCAAGGACGATGCCATTAACATAGTAACGCTTGAGGATCCGGTCGAGTATAAAATGGACGGCATTAACCAGATACAGGTTAATCCGGAGGTGGGGTTGACGTTTGCAACTGGTTTACGAAGCATTCTGCGCCAAGATCCGGATGTTGTTATGGTGGGGGAAATTCGGGATCGGGAGACGGCGGGGCTGGCTGTCCAAGCTGCTCTCACCGGGCACCTCGTATTCAGCACGCTACACACTAATAGCGCGGCAGGTATCTTGCCGCGTTTGCTCGAAATGGGTGTTGAGCCGTTTCTGATCGCCAGTACGGTCCGTGTAGTCATCGGGCAACGTCTGGTGCGCCGAGTTGACGAAGCCAGCAAACAGCAGTATCAATCTTCACCGGTAGAAATGCAGGCTATTAGAGACACTATTGGAAAGTTTTTGCCGCAAGCTGCCGACCAAGTGGAGGCGGTAGCAAAGGACATGGGCTATAAAAGCTTGCCCTTAGCTAACCAAACCGCTTATACTTTATTTAAAGGTGTAGATAGCGCAGATGCACCTGGTGGCTACCGTGGCCGCATGGGCCTATATGAGGTCTTTGAAGTATCCGAGGCTATACAGGAGTTAATTATGAAACGGTCAACAAGCAGCGAGATCGCTAAACAAGCAGAAAGTGAAGGCATGATTAGCATGCGTGAAGATGGTTACTTTAAAGCGCTTGACGGCCGGACCACGTTAGATGAAGTAAATAGGGTAGCGGCCGAGGATAGCGCCTGAGAAATGGTGGAGGGAAAAGAAACACTATGCAAGCACAACCAAGAATAGAAGTACTCCTCGAGGAAGTTCTTAAAAGAAAAGCTTCAGATTTACACATCCAAGTTGGCTTGCCACCTATGCTCCGCGTTGACGGCACCCTTTTGGCGGTTGGCGGGGCTGATCCGCTGACTGAAGAGGCAGTCGAGGCGCTCATCTTCGCAATTATAGATGAAGACCAAAAACAAGTGCTGCTTAAGGACAAGGAATTCGACTTCAGTTTTGCCTACGGTGACTTAGGGCGGTTTCGTGTCAATGCTTTTCATGAACGGGGCAACTTAGCTGCTGCCCTGAGGCTTATACCGAACGAAATTCTCTCGATTGAGCAGCTTGGTCTGCCACAGATCGTGTATAAGTTTACTGAATTTCCTCGTGGCTTGGTGCTAGTTACAGGCCCGACTGGCTCTGGTAAGTCAACTTCACTGGCAGCAATGGTGAATGAAATCAACGTTAATCACTCCCGTCACATAATTACCATTGAAGACCCCATCGAGTACACCCACAAGTCTCAGAAATCCGTTATTGTGCAGCGGGAAGTGCATTATGATACCTACTCATTTAGTGCCGCTTTAAGAAGTGCACTTCGTGAAGATCCGGACGTAGTTCTGCTCGGTGAGATGCGTGATCTCGAAACAATTGCCAGTGCAATTACTATTGCCGAAACAGGCCACCTTGTATTTGCGACACTCCATACTAACAGTGCAGCTCAAAGTATTGATCGCATGGTTGACGTCTTTCCGCCGCATCAGCAGCCGCAAATCCGGGCGCAGCTATCTAATATATTGATGGCGATCGTATCACAGCGGCTCATTCCAACTATTGGCGGCGGACGCATAGCAGCTGCAGAAATTCTTGTAGCGACAGCTGCGGTGCGCAACATTATTCGTGAAGGTAAGAGCCACCAATTGGAAGCAGTGATACAGACCGGTTCTGAGTTCGGCATGCAGTCTATGGATAAGACGCTCGCCAACTTAATACATGCCGGCACCATAACATACGATGAAGCACGTAATGTAGCCTTAGATATTGATGAGCTTGATAGATTGATGAGGGGTTAAGCCATGCTCAACTTTACATACCAGGCAAAAAACGCGAAGACAGGTGAGAAGGTCAAAGCACAGGTACAGGCAGAAAATGAACAACAGGCGGCTAAGCTGATTCGCGAGCAGGGTTATACTCCATTAGATATACATTTGGAAAAAAGCCGTGGCCTTAGCCTCAACCGCATCAAGTCCAAAGATAAAGTGCTCTTTAGTAGACAACTTTCTACTCTTATTAATGCAGGCTTGCCATTGGTGCAAGCGCTTCGCAGCGTAGGGGCACAGACCACCAATAAGGCGCTTAAGGACGTCATCAATCAGGTTATTACTGATGTAGAAGCCGGCACTTCTTTTAGTAAGTCTCTTGCTCGTCACCCAAAGGTTTTCAATCGGGTTTACATTAGCCTTATTGAAGCGAGTGAAACTTCTGGAACTCTGGATAAGGGGCTTGAACGCCTAGCAGAGCAACAGGAAAAGGACGCTGATATTCTTAGCAAGGTCCGCGGTGCGCTTGTTTATCCCGCTATCGTGCTGCTGGTGATGGCCGGGGTGGTCATTTTCATGCTCGTAAAAGTCTTGCCGGAAGTGCAGAACATCTACGCGAGTTTGCCGGGCGTGTCTCTGCCAATTGAGACTCGCTTGCTGCTTGATCTTTCCCACTTCTTAATTCATTTTTGGTGGATTGCCATCCTAATCATTGTCTTCATTGCCGTGTTTGGTACTCGCTGGGCTCGTACGCTTGGCGGTCGCAAGATCATTGATCGTTTTAAGATGAAGGCCTGGCCTGTCGGTCGTCTGTATATGAAAATGTATATGGCCCGGTTCGCTCGCACCGGCACAACCTTGGTGTCTGCCGGCGTGCCCATTATTCAGGTATTAGAAATATGTGGTGAAGCTGTTGACAATGTGCACATCCAGGCATCACTCAAGAGGGCGATAGAGCAGGTCAAAGGCGGCAAGGCACTCAGCGAAGCGCTCAATAAGGATCCGAACTTCCTGGAACTTGTCCCAAACATGATCAAGATCGGTGAGGATTCTGGTGCGATGGAGACGATGATGGGTAAGGTAGCGGATTACTACGAGAAAGAGGTGGACAATGAGATCAAAGCTATCAGCACTATTATTGAACCAGTCATGATGATCATTATGGGAGTGATTGCTATCGTTATTGTCTCGGCTATCCTCTTGCCTATATATGGTCTTGTCAACCAATCAAGCTTTTTAAATAATGTGTAACTTCCAAGATCATGAGAAGCGTATCTTATTACAGCCGACGGGGGTCATCTAAACTTTCCAGACAAGGGCTCAGTGCTGTAGCTTCGGGATTCACGATTGTCGAAACAATGATAGTCCTCGCCATAGCTGGCCTTATCTTATTACTGATACTAGAAGTTATACCTTCTTTTGATCGAAGTGCTCGCAATAATGAGAGAAAGCAGGATGTGAGCACTATCCTCAATGCAGTGTCACAATATGAGCTGAGAGAGTCGGATAATTTTCCATTACCATGTGGAGGATCTGCGCCGTATGCTTGTAATTATCCCAGCGGCAGTAGCTCAAATAACTATTTCCTGCGGTATGCCTATGGTCACCTGACGATTTATAGACATCCAGGCGATGTAGTCCTGTATTCCCAATGCTTAAACTCGGCTACTAGTTGTGTTGTTGCGCCCCAAGTGCAGCCGGAGACCAATACCCAGCAGGTGGAGGTGTATAACTATGAGGAGTGTAATGCTCCTCCATATAGCCAATCTAACCCGGCAGGCGGTGCTAATAGTACGGGTGCGGACTATAGCAGCGTAGTGGCGCTGTATGCACTGGAGAGCGGCACCAATAGTTACTCATCGCAGTGCCAGCATATTTAATCTGTGGATAATTAGCGTTAGCAGCTTGCTTTTATTGTGACTACTGTTTATTATTTAACCATAAGCACAAAATTTAAGCCGCAAAGGGGGCATTTGCAATGCTTAAGAAGATAAAAAAAACAAGTAGCGAGGGCTTCACGATCATCGAAGTTATGATTGTACTGGCCATTGCTGCATTAATTCTATTGATTGTACTGCTCGCAGTACCGGCACTACAGCGTAGTGCGAACAACACGAGCCGTAAGAATGATACCTCGGCTATAGCGGCGGCGTTGTCTAATTATGTCAACAACAACAACAATCAACTACCGACGACCGTAGCTAGTAACGGTAATACTAATGAGTTGGAGATTGGTAACGGCGCGACGGGAAATACGGAGCAGGCAAAGCTTGGCTTTTATACTGTGAATGCAAGTACTACACAGGGCGCAAGCTCTGGAGATGTCTTTATCTCTGCAGCTAGCACAGCCGTGGTACTACCAAAGGACCAGGCGTGTGGCCTTGCTTCCAGCTCATGCGTTACAATTAATTCTGTCAGCATCATTACGGGAGAAAGCTGTAATGGCACTACGCCTTCGCTAAACGCAAATGGTATGACCGTCTGGTATGCAACCGATACCGGTAGTCCTACACCGGCACTTCAATGTGACGATGTAACCTAGGCCAGAGCTTAAAATGCTCGCCTGTCATAAAACGGGCTGGCTCGTTCAAGCAGGTAGACGAACCCTTCTCAGAGTTTGTCTACCTGTGTTAATATAACGCTTATGGTTGTACTTGTTCTTGTCGTCCTGGGACTAGGCTTCGGGAGTTTTATTAATGCGCTGGTGTGGCGGATTCATGAGCAGGCAAAAAAAGGAGTAGGGCACGCAAAAGAACTATCCATTCTCTCTGGTCGTTCAATGTGTCCACGCTGTAAGCACCGGCTGGGATTTTTTGATCTTATACCAATAGTGAGCTGGATTGCCTTGAGGGGGAGATGCCGCTATTGCCACAAAGCAATTTCTATTCAGTATCCGTTGATTGAAGTTATAACTCCTGTTTTATTTATCGCTTCATACGTATGGTGGCCCATGGGCTTGCATGGTATACAAATAGCGTTCTTCGTCATATGGCTCGCTATATTAATAGGGCTTATTGCGCTGGCGGTGTACGACAGTAAGTGGCAGCTCTTACCGAACCGTATCATTTATCCTTTGTCAGCAGTTGCGGCACTATATGCCATCATACATATTGTGGCCAATCCGCGGCCACTCACGGCGCTTGTTGATACCATCTTGAGCGTACTTATAGGGGGTGGCATATTCTATGTATTATTTCAGGTTTCCGGGGGTAAATGGATTGGTGGCGGTGACGTGAAGCTCGGGTGGCTGCTTGGCCTTATCGCTGGCACTGCGGGCAGAAGCTTACTGTTACTATTTTTAGCTGCCATCCTCGGAACCCTCTTTAGCTTGCCGCTGCTTATGACAAAGCGCTTAAGTAAAAACAGCAAGATCCCCTTCGGCCCCTTTCTCATAGTAGCAATTGTTGTCGTTGAGCTGTTTGGCGCGGGTATACTTGCGTGGTACAACAGGATAT
>DAHUZY010000019.1:0-3259 GCA_027314885.1 Candidatus Saccharimonadota bacterium
TTCGCTTAACTTGTTCAATTGTTTTTGTTTTAGATGACTAAAACCAGTTTACCATGCCACGCTTAGTCAGTAGTTACAAGAGAATTTCTTGATTGTTCAAACGTTTGTTGTATAATAACTGCCTATGACAAGATTCGGGGAAGGATCACCTGCGATGCCGCAAGGCTACAGTGATGTTATAGCACCCACAGAAACTCTATCCGCAGCACACAACAAGACGGGAGATAATGGCCACGCTTCTATACCTTCACGAGCTGGCTTTTTTACGCTAAGGCGACTCTGGCTTCCTGAAGAAGGTGACGCCTTTGATGGACTGCAAGGACCACGTTACCTATTAGACGATGGTGGCAGAAGAAGGGCAACAATAAAGCGAGATCTCGGTGTAACACTGCTAAGTTATTTAACGGTTAAACAATTAGCCCAGCATCCTGAGTATTTAGACCCGACCGAAGAAACTATGACAGATATCGCCGACAAGCTACCACAGGAAATACATATTCATAGCATGAGAGCAAGTCTCATTAGGCGGCGCCCTGACAGTTTGGGTCAATATCATGTCGGGTTATTCTTTAGGTCAGAGGGTAAAGAAACAATTAGAAGTGATCAATCTTCTATTGTCGCCCGTCTCAACGCTAAAGATGTTACCGAGAAGACAAATCCACACATGAACATATTTGTCACTAAGGACTTAGCCGCTGCGCATAGGCTAACCATTGGCCTTCGTCGTAGCCTAAAGCGCACCGGCTATATAGTACTCGGCAAGCCATATCCTGTTAAGGCAGCATCGTTCAGCCCAGCTCCTCCATCTGTCAATAACCATTAACGCAACAACAATTACCACCAAAAAGAGTTATGCACGCCGCCCGATATCTTTGCGGTAGTGCATACCTTCAAAATGAATAGATTTGACCGCAGTGTATACTTTTGCAAGTGCATCCTCAAGCGTCTGGCCAACTGCAGTGACATTAAGCACCCGACCGCCGGCAGTAACAAGCTGGCCACTGGCATCAAGAGCCGTTCCCGCATGAAAGATCACAATATCGTCTTGATCTTCAGCCTCCTTTACGCCGGTAATGGGAAGCCCCTTCGGGTATTCTCCCGGGTAACCCGGTGAAGCTAAAATTACACA
Source organism: Candidatus Saccharimonadota bacterium (assembly GCA_027314885.1). Taxonomy (GTDB): domain Bacteria; phylum Patescibacteriota; class Saccharimonadia; order Saccharimonadales; family UBA4665; genus JAJZAF01. The sequence continues at coordinate 1,130 of DAHUZY010000019.1, forward strand.
GACTGCATGCCCAGTCTTCCAGCGCACCATCTCCGGTCTAAGCTCCCCATGAACGCACGCCTTCAAGATGTCGTAAAGATCACTATCAAGTAGTCGCATGTAAACCTGGGCTTCCGGATCACCAAAGCGGGCATTAAATTCCAGCACTTTAATTTCTTGGCTGTCAATCATCAGGCCGGGGTAAAGACAGCCGGCAAACAGAGCGTCTTGAGCAGCCAGACCTTCAAGTGCCGGCGTAACCACCTGCGCCTTAATGTCCTTAAGCATCTTAGGAGATACCCAGTCCACCGGGCCATAAACTCCCATACCTCCGGTGTTCGGGCCATTATCGCCATCAAAAACCTGTTTATGATCTTGGGTCGGCGGGAACAGGACTGAAGTTTTTCCATCACTCAGCGCGTGCATGGAAAGTTCACGCCCTTTTAAAAAGTCTTCTACTACCACAGTATTGCCTGACGAGCCGAATATTTTTTTCACCATTATGCTGTCGATCGCCTCGTCGATTGTGCGCTCCTTATCCGCTATGATGACACCTTTCCCAGTGGCGAGTCCGTCAGCTTTAATGACCACAGGAAAAGGACGGCTCTTTGCATATTCCCGAGCAGCGTCAGGGTCTGTGAAATACCTATACTCCGCCGTGGGGATATGTTGTGCGCGCATCAAATCCTTACTGAAGGCCTTGGATGTTTCAATTGTTACCGCCTTTTGGGTGGGGCCGAATATGTCAATCCCTTCAGACTGGAAGGCATCTACCACACCGGCTTCAGAGGCAGTTTCTTGACCGACAAGCGCTAGGTCAATCCCTTTTTCTTTGGCACAGCGCAAGAGCCCGTTGACATCATCAAACGCAACGGCTACATTTTCTATTTTACCGGCGCTGCCACCGTTGCCAGGCGCAACATAGACGGTATCGACGGCAGGAGATTGGGCGAGCTTCCAAGCCAGCGCCTGTTCACGGCCGCCGCTGCCTATAACTAAAACTTTCGCCACTTATCTACCTCCTTGCTCACTTAACTTATACGCATTCCGAGCGCGGATAAAATCTTCAATATCTTTTGGCAAATAGTGTTTTTCAGTTGACTGTACCCGGGAGAATAGACTTTCGGGCGTATCATCCGGATTGACCTCAACCTTATGCTCAGCAATGACCGGACCATCGTCATAATCTCTGCTAACCACATGAAGCGTCTGGCCGGAGTAAGGCAGGCGATGCTCAAGCACATATTTTTGGATTTCAGCACCATAAAATCCTTTGGTGTCCGGGAGTAGCCCAGGGTGTGTATTGACCATCCTAGCTTGAAAAATACTCCTATATTCTGGCAACCAGCCAAAGGTGTCGATCAGTTTCGGCCCTATACGCTTCATATACCCCATGAGTGCAATGAGGTCATAGTCACCCTCAGACAATTTTGAGAGGATTGCATGCTCCTCTGCTTCCGTCTGAAGGCCTCGCTCCAATTGCTCGCCCGCGCTCGGCGGATGGGTTTTATGGTTAATAAGCAAGCACGGTATATCAAGGCCGAACTTCGTATTCAACTCTTTGATGCGGTTAAATACTCCTGCGTCTTGACGGCTACAAATGACAAGGTCGACCGCAACATCAACTTCACCCCTTTGATCAGCCTGAATAAATGCCTCGACCGTGGTGCCGCCACCCGAAGCTAATACGGCAATCTTCGACTTCATCTGGTTTTAGAGGTTGCAAATTCAGTAGGTGCAAAGGCAGCAAGTGGAAGTTTTTGACCCGGACCAAGTGGCTGAATCTCAGCCGCCCGCTTACCGATTGATATTGGGTACTTACCATCGAAACATGAGTTATTGAAATAACTTCCCGGGAGACCAGTCGCCTTGATCATGCCCTCAAAGGACAGGAAGTGCAGTGTCGTTGCGCCAATATGGTCACGTATCTCGGGTACCGTCATGTGCGCTGCCATCAGCTCAGCCTGTCGCGGGGTATTAATACCATAAAAGTCCGGATAACGCACCGGCGGGGAGGAAATATACATGTGCACTTCTTTAGCTCCGGCTTCAAAGATCATAGAAACAAGGTGTCGCACCGTGGTGCCCCGCACGATTGAATCATCGATGACCACTACTCGCTTGCCCTTTAAGAGCTCTGGTACAGTATTA
>DAHUZY010000019.1:3269-14538 GCA_027314885.1 Candidatus Saccharimonadota bacterium
GCTCACGGAGCTGGGCGGTAGGGCGAATAAAGGTTCGGTGGATGTAACGGTTTTTAATGAGAGCCATCTCAAACGGAATGCCGCTTTCTTGGGAATAACCTATAGCAGCCGGCACAGCGGAGTCAGGTACCGGCACAACGACATCAGCTTCGATGGGGAATTCCCGGGCCATTTGTCTGCCAAAATCCTGTCGTACCGTATCAACACGTTTGCCAAGCAAGAGACTGTCAAGCCTCGCGAAATAAACCAGCTCAAAGATATCCAGTTTTTGATTGGCGGGCACAACCTGTTCTGCGTGCAGACCATGCTCGTCAACAACTACAAGTTCTCCCGGTTCTACATCTCGCAAATAGGTTGCCCCAACCGTGTCAAATGCGCACGTCTCGCTCGCGACTGCATAGCCACCCTCAAACGTGCCAATGCTCAGCGGCCGAATACCGCACCCATCGCGGAAAGCGATCAGGCGAGTTTTATCCATAGCAACAATAGAAAAGGCCCCTGTAAACAGGGGCCAGGCGGTTTTGACGGCGGCGACCATGTCTTGACCGTCATCCATAAAGCAACTAATGGCGGCCACCATCATGGCAGAGTCGTTCATGGTGCTCATATCGACATGCCGCCGCTTCAGGAAGCTCTCAAGCTTAGTGGTATCGGGGAGGTTGCCATTATGGGCCAGCGCAATGCCATGTTTGCGGTCGAGAAATGGCTGGTTATAGCAATCTTCCGGGCCCCCAGAAGTCGAGTAGCGGTTGTGGCCGATAGCAAGATGGCCGGGCAGCTGCTCGAGGTCTTCCTCACGATAGGCTGTTGCCACGAGTCCTTGGGCCGCATGACGGTGCATATTCTGCCCGTCACTACTCACGATACCGGAACTCTCTTGACCGCGATGCTGCAGTGCCCAGAGCCCATAAAACGTCATACGGGCCGCTTCCAGGCCCGTATGCGCACCTTTCGTCGTCCGGCCAATAATGCCGAAAACGCCGCATTTTTCATGAAACCAGTCACTATCTATATTGAGTGGCATCATTCATCTCATATTATTAGTTAAGTATAAGTAGTAAAAATCTAACTACATCGGCACTGCTATCTTCTGCCGGTGACGACTTGCACATATACAAGTACTACTTATCCTTTATTAAGCATAGCTTATTACTTGCCTTACATCAAGGAAGATGTGATTAATTTAACAATAATTTTATCTGTTTCGCCTCAAGCTGACACTGTGTTGACATCAAAGCAAAGCTCATAGCCCCCATAAAAACATTTATAGAGAGCCTGTCCGGCTATAATAGTTGAAGCTAAAAAAACCTCATCCTTGATATAATGCCTGCATAAAGATGAGAGGCCTACCATAATGTCCAAGAAATTATCCTACCACCAATCAGTAAACTATTCTCAGGCTGACCCGATGAAGGTGCTTGCGCAGCAGGAAGGACGAGCCACTACCAAAAATATGCCGACCGGATTTTCTGAACTTGCCGGTACGAGAGGTGAGTCTGCGTATGTTTTTCAGATGGGGACACAGTGGGGTGCGTTAGTGCAAGAAGGTCTCGGTACCAAGAGCATGGTAGCGCAGGCGGTTTACGAAGCCAGCGGGCGGTCATATTTTCACGACATTGCCCAAGATACCGTCGCCTGTATTATTAACGACTTAGTGAGTGTTGGCGCAACACCCGTGGCGCTCAATGCATACTGGTCAGCAAATTCGTACGAATGGCTGACTGATGAAACTCTTGCCAGAGACTTCATTACCGGCTGGCGGGCCGCCTGCGATAAAGCAAATGTCGTATGGGGCGGAGGCGAGACCCAATCCCTAGCAGGTATGATCGAACCGTCTGCGCTTGAATTCGCGGGCTCGGCTTTCGGCATCATCGAAAAAGAAGCCCAGCTCGTCCAAGCAGATCGACTGACCGCCGACGATACGGTGGTACTGATTGAGTCAAGCGGTGTACATGCCAATGGCATCAGTCTCATCCGCGAGCTCGCCAATACGCTACCGGGGGGCTATAACACTTTGCTGGCAGACGGCACCACGCTCGGGGAAGCAGTCCTCAAACCGGCACATATTTATGCCGGACTCGTAATGGCCCTGCAAGCGGCTAAAATAGATATACACTATTTGTCAAATATTACCGGGCATGGTTGGCGTAAGCTGATGCGGGCAGACAAGGACTTATCTTATGTTATGACCTTTGTGCCCCCCGTGGCGGAAGTCTTCAACTTTATTGCCGAAAAGAGTGGCAATAACAAAAGAGAAATGTATGGCACTTTTAATATGGGTGCAGGCTACGCAGTATATGTGCCGAGCACCCAAGCCGATCAAGTTGTGAAGATTGCTAAGCAGTGCGGGCTCAAAGCATGGGCCGCCGGCAAAGTAGAGACAGGCAAAAAGCAACTGAAGATTGAGCCGCTTGAGTTAACTTTTAGCGGTGAGAGTCTGGAGGTGCGTTAGTGCATCTGTATCGCGGCGTTTCGGCCCTCTCGGAGTTTCGTCAACAAAAACTACTCGAACGCCTCAGGGCAGTCAGCCCCAAAGTGACTGCTATTGAAGCTGAATACGTTCACTTTGCAGACACCGAGAGCGCATTATCTGACACCGAAGATAAACACCTGGCCCAGCTCTCAGATTATGGCACCACTTTTACGGGTAGCCGCCGGGGGGGTCTCTATCTGGTTACACCCCGTCCGGGAACCATTTCTCCCTGGTCCTCAAAAGCAACCGACATTGTACATAACTCAGGCCTGAATAAAGTAAAGCGAATGGAACGTGCCATCGCCTACTACATTGTGGGGGCTCCCCCTAAAAACCGTGCGGTCGCCACAATCCTTTATGACCGCATGACTGAAGCCGTCATGTATGACCTCAAGGACGCCGGCACTTTATTTATTGACAGCCGGCCAGGTCCTTTAAACACTATTTCACTTAAGGACAACGCCGAAGCCACACTGCAAACAGCCAACCGGCGCCTCGGACTGGCACTGAGTGATGATGAAATAGCCTACCTTGCTGATGCGTACAAGAACCTCAAACGCGATCCGACGGACGTAGAACTTATGATGTTCGCTCAGGTCAACAGTGAACACTGCCGCCACAAAATATTTAATGCCGAATGGATCATTGACGGCAAGCGGCAACCCAAAAGTTTGTTCGCCATGATCAAAAACACCTACGAAAAATACTCAAAAGACATTTTATCCGCTTACTCGGATAACGCGGCCGTTTTGCGAGGCCCGAGTGTAGCCCTATTTTCACCCGATGCGGGAGGTATATATCATTACAACAAGGAGCCGGCACATAGCGTCATTAAGGTCGAAACTCACAACCACCCAACAGCTATCGCACCATTTGCCGGTGCCGCCACCGGAATAGGTGGTGAAATACGAGATGAAGCAGCCACCGGTAGAGGCGCCAGGACCAAGATGGGTCTGTCAGGATTTAGCGTTTCGCATCTACACCTACCCTCATCTCCGCAGCCCTGGGAAGGAAACTACGGCAGACCATCACGCATCGCTTCTAGTCTCGACATAATGCTTGACGCACCAATTGGCGGCGCCAGTTTCGCTAACGAGTTTGGTCGGCCCAACCTCACCGGCTATTTCCGTACCTATGAACAAGCGGATGGTGATCAGGTTTGGGGCTATCATAAACCAATCATGCTTGCAGGCGGCCTTGGCAATATTCGTGATGACCATGTGAAAAAACAGCAGCTACCCCCAGGATCGCTCATTATCCAGCTTGGCGGGCCAGCCATGCTGATCGGTCTCGGCGGCGGTGCCGCTTCCAGCATGCAAGCTGGCGCCAGTGATGAAGAGCTGGACTTCGCTTCAGTGCAGCGTGGTAATGGCGAGATAGAGCGCCGGGCCCAAGAAGTAATTGACTACTGTACTGCCTTAGGCGCAGACAACCCTATACTGACTATCCACGATGTCGGTGCGGGGGGACTGTCTAATGCCGCCCCCGAACTTGTCCATGACTGTGACCGTGGCGCAATCATAGAGCTAAGGGATATCCCTTGTGCAGAACCCGGTCTCTCTCCGCTTGAAATTTGGTGCAATGAAGCTCAAGAGCGTTATGTCCTCGGTATAAGTCCCGACAATCTTGCGCGCTGGCAGGCAATCTGTGAGCGGGAGCGTTGTCCTTTTAAGGTCATCGGCACGGTCACTGCTGAAAAACAGCTTGTTCTGACTGACCGACTCCAAAACAGCCGGCCAATCGACTTGCCGATGGAGGTACTTTTTGGCAAACCTCCGAAACTGGTACGCAGCTTCAACAGCACCTCATATCAAGATAGTACTCCTGCCAAGTTTGACCAGATAACACTTACTGAAGCAGTTGAACGGGTGCTTAAATTACCGGCAGTTGGTAGCAAGAAGTTTCTCATTACTATCGGCGATCGGACTGTCGGCGGTCTGGTCGTGCGCGACCAGATGGTAGGACCCTGGCAAGTACCCGTCAGTGATGTCGCAGTCAGTGCCACTAGCTTTAAGAGCAATCATGGTGAAGCCATGGCAATAGGCGAGCGTACACCACTCGCTGTCACGAATGCTCCGGCAGCAGCCCGTATGGCAGTAGCCGAAGCCATTACTAACCTAGCAGCAGCAGACTTTGACCGACTGTCTGACATTAAACTTTCAGCTAACTGGATGGCGGCGACTGGTTATAAACATGAAGACGAGAAGCTTTATGAAAGTGTCAAAGCGATCGGCGAAACGTTCTGCCCAGAGCTCGGCCTAACTATTCCGGTGGGCAAAGACTCGCTGAGCATGCGCACGACCTGGCAGGAAAAAGGCATTTCAAAAAGCGTCGCTGCGCCGGTCTCACTCATTGTGAGCGGTTTCGGACCGGTAGCAGATGTGGCCCGCACGTTAACTCCGGAACTAATACAAAAGGGAAAAACAGCACTCATATTCATAGACCTTTCGGGAGGCCACCAGCGTCTTGGAGGCTCTGCGCTGATGCAGGTATATAACCAAACTGGCCAGGCTACGCCCGATGCCGCAACAGAACCGCTGAAGCAATTTTTCCGCAGTCTAAATACGCTCAAGAAAGAGGAGACCGTCCTGGCATACCATGACCGCTCTGACGGCGGCTTGCTGGTGACACTCCTCGAGATGGCTTTCGCGAGCCGCTGCGGTTTAGACATTGATGTCTCTCACTTGGACGGCAACACCTACGAAAAACTATTCAACGAAGAGCTAGGCGCAGTATTGCAAGTAAAAGCAGCTGGGGTAAAGCGTGCGCTCAGCTTACTTGGGCCTCGTGCCTTTGTTGTTGGCCATCCGCAAACAGGGCAAACTATCTCCATAACCGACGGAGCGGTACACTACCGTCAGAGCCGTGAGCAGCTGGAAGCCTGGTGGAGCAATACCAGCTACCATATGCAGCGGCTGCGAGATAACCCTGTCGCTGCTGATCAGGAATTTGCACTTATTAGTGATGGGGGCAACCCGGGCTTATCTGCACGGATTACGTTTTCATTGGGCACTAAAACCTACCGCCAAAAGCCAAAAGTGGCAATTCTGCGAGAGCAAGGAGTAAACGGTCAGCGCGAGATGGCTGCCGCTTTTGAGCAGGCTGGCTTCACCTGTGTAGACATGCCCTTACGTGACCTCATAAATGGCCGTCAGCAACTTGATAATATGACCGGTCTGGCGGTCTGTGGCGGCTTTAGTTATGGTGACGTCCTCGGCGCCGGTGAGGGATGGGCAAAATCTATTCTCTTCCATGAAGATCTACGAACAATGTTTAGTCAATTTTTTGCCCGTCCTGATACGTTTTCTTTCGGTGTCTGCAACGGCTGTCAGATGCTCGCTGCTCTTAAAACGCTCATTCCCGGTGCCGATCATTGGCCGTCCTTCTTAGCAAATGCGTCAGCGCAATATGAAGCCCGAGAAGTACTGATCAAAATTATCAACTCACCGTCAATCATGTTTCAGGGCATGACAGGCTCTCAGCTGCCCGTACCGGTTGCGCACGGTGAGGGCAGAGCAGTGTTTGCTAGCAACAAAGACCTAAAAACAGCCACCGAGAACCATCTCATTGTCGCTCAGTACGTCGATAACTACGGCCAGGTTACCGAAGGCTATCCAGCCAATCCGAATGGTTCACCAAAAGGAATCACCGCCCTAACCACAGTGGATGGTCGAGCCACCATCATGATGCCACATCCTGAACGAGCTTTCTTGAGCCGACAATTATCCTGGCATCCCAGCGAGTGGGGCACGGACTCGCCTTGGACTCAGCTCTTTCTTAACGCGCGCGCTTGGGTAGCGACACAGAGCAAGTAATCCCGCCCTCGGTCAAAACAATTATTTCTGCAAAAAGGCGAGGCACTGTGCGTATTTGTCTTTCGTCACTTTGCCTTCAGCGTGCATTATGTCGACAACTTCGCGCACGGTCATGAAAGCATGTAAGTTATACCCCTTTTGATTGAGTTTCTCCTCACCGCCTTTTTCGTAATTAAGCAGTACCACTGCATCTTTGATGCGCAGTCCATGCTTTTCGATTGCCGGGATAGCTTCTAAAAGCGAGGTCGCCCTCGTCACAATGTCTTCAATCATGACCACCGTCTCGCCTGGATGGTACTCTCCCTCGAGACTCTTATTCAGTCCGTATCCCTTCTGAAGGGCTTCTTTGCGTAAAAATATCCACGGCTTGTCCAGCGCCAAGCTCAGTGATCCGGCAATAGGCAGTGCACCATATGCTACTCCGGCCAAACGATCATACTGCAACTCCTTGAGAAGCTCAACATATAACTGAGTAACTCTTTTAAGCACAGCCGGGTAACTAATGAAGAGGCGCAGATCAATATACATCGGACTAATTAACCCGCTCTTAAGAGTAAACTCACCGAACTTTAAGGCTCCAATAGTATGAAGGTCAAGAGCGAGGGCTCTTTTCTGTGCCGCGTTACTCATGTCACTCCTCTCTGTTTATTAATCTCTGCGCTCAAGGATAGCGCCTTGTCACGGGCAGCCGCAGCAAAATTTTTACCAGTGCCCGCAAATATAATCTCTCGGGTAACGTTAATAATAAGGCCAGTTTTTTTCTTGTTTAGGCCGGCCGCTAAAACCGCTGCTAGGTCCCCACCTTGCGTGCCAATACCTGGTACTAAGAATACCATGTCGGGACCGACAAGGGTGCGCACTTTTGCCATTTCCTTCGGATACGTGGCAGCAACCACCAGCAAACAGTTGCCGTTTTTGTTCCAATTATCACGAACGTTCTCGGCCACCTTAAGGTAGAGTTGCTGGCCACCAACACTCAAATCCTGTAATTCGCCAGCGCCAGGATTTGAGGTACGGTCGAGCACAATAATCCCTTTATCTTTATAGTCCAAAAAAGCCTTGACCGCCTCAGCGCCGCACCATGGCTGTATTGTGACAGCATCAACACCGAGGTACTCAAACGCAAAACGGGCATACTGCTTGTTCGTGTTACCGATATCTCCACGTTTGAAATCAAGGATTATGGGAATAGACGGATACTTCTCCTGGATATAGGCACAGGTTAACTGCAATTCCTCAATCCCGGCAGCACCACGTGCCTCATAGAACGCACTATTGGGCTTATAGGCACAGACCAGCTCGGCAGTTGCATCAATAATCGCTTTATTGAACATAAAGTAGGGTGCCTCGCTCTCGCGAACATGAACAGGCAACCTTATGAGGTCTGGATCAAGGCCCACACAGAGCAGAGACCCGTTGTGTTCCACTCGCGAATTAAGCTTGTCGATAAATTTCATATACCAGTCTCGTATTTTCCTCTATTATATACATAAGTATGCCAAAGACTATGCCAACTATGTTTGATCCGAGCAAAACGTTCGATGACAATTTTGATCATGGTCCGTTCGGGAAAGCCGCTTCAGCCGCCTATCAAAACAGCGGGGAAACAAGCTACTCCTTTCTCGGGCATAAGCTCTATTCACCATTCGGAATAGGTGCCGGTTCGCTCCCCACCAGCCGCCATGTTCGTTATGCTTTTGAACACGGTTTTGATATCGTCTGCTATAAGACACAGCGCAGCGTGCCGTTTCCATGCAACCCTTTCCCAAACGTAGTATATTTAGACATCAGCGGCAATCTCACCCTTAGTGAAGCGAGCAAGCAGGTTATCGGGCATCTTCATTCAGACAAGCCGATCGAACAGCTCACCATTACTAACTCTTTCGGCAATCCATCGCGGGGACCGGATTTCTGGGTACAGGACATGAAAGCGGCTACTCAGGCACAAGGCAAAGGGCAGCTCCTAATCGCGAGCGTCGTCGGTACTATCCGGGAAGGATTCAGTCCCGAAGATTACTATGAAGACTTTGCTGAGACCGCAAGTCTTGCGGTCAGCGCGGGAGCGCAGGCCATTGAGCTGAATATGTCCTGTCCAAACGTGGCGAGTGAGGGCGTAGTCTGCTATACACATGAAGCAGTGGTGGAAATAGCCAGGCGCACAAAAGCGCGTGTCGGCAACATACCGCTCATTGCCAAGTTCGGCTATTTTACTCCCGCACAGCAAGATCTATTAAAGCGTATTATTACCGACAGCAGCCCATACCTCTCTGCCTATTCGGTCATTAACACCATTCAAGCGACAGTGGTTGATGAACAGGGCAAGCAGCTATTGCCAGGCGAGGGGCGCTTAAAAGCCGGTGCGTGCGGGAGCGGCATTCGCTGGGCTGGGCTGGACATGGTGAAGCGCCTCGCCAAACTGCGCGAGGAGCTCGGACTAGACTACGAGATTATCGGTATCGGGGGTGTCGCATCACCAAAGGACTTTGCAACCTATCGGGCAGCCGGAGCCGATGTAGTGCAGGCTGTTACAGCGGCTATGTGGAATGACCGCCTAGCGGAACAGATCAAAGACACACTTTAGGCAATAACGTGACCACTACCAGCCGGCACTACTACTTTGCCATCCTTATATACTTCTTGGCCACGCAAGGTAACCTGCTTGACTTTGCCTATCACCCGGTGTCCGGCAAACGGGCTCCAGCCACACTTAGTCAATAGATCTTCATTTTTGATGACGTATTCACTCATGTCGACTTGTATGTGGGTGTCAGCAGTTGTCTCAATAGAAAATAATCGGGCAGGGTTGGTATGCAGTCGGTCAATCAACTGTTTGCGTGTTACGCGGTCTTCTGCCTCGGCAGTAAGCATCAACGGCAGGGTAGATTCCAGACCGGGAACGCCAAAGAGCGGCGGGTTGGCTTCTTTTTCAGCCTTGGTGTGCGGTGCGTGATCCGACTCAATGACATCAATGTACTCCATATGTCCCCAAAGGAAATCTTGATCAGCTTTGGACTTTAGGAAAGGCTTCATATATGCATAGCCTTTGAGCTTTTCTGCATCCTCGTCGGTCAGGAATAGATGGTGGGGTGTCACCCCGCAGGTAACCGGCAAGCCGGCTTCTTTGGCGCGGATGACAAATTCAAGTTCCTTTTGGTTTGACACATGACACACATGGGTAGTCTTGGGCTGATCCTTAATGGTTTGGAAAACCAGGCTCAGCACATCTTCTTCGGCATGAAGCATTATCGGTTTGTCGCATTGCCAAGCCTCGTATATAGCCGCTAGCTTGCCCGGGTCAACGGTGAATCCGCCGGTTGTTATATTCAGGTAGACCTTCAAACCCTTGACCTTGTCATAAATCGCATCAAACTCTGCAAAGTTATCTCCGAGGGTGCCGAAATGAAAACCAATGTCCGAGACTGTCTTTTTGCGCGCCTCTTCAATCTTTCGCTCCAGTCTCGCCAGAGTAGTGATTGGCTCCAGATTATTCGGCATATCTATGACGGTCGTAAAGCCGCCGGCGAGCGCAGCTGATGTACCGGTATAGAAGTCCTCTTTATCCGTCTGGCCGGGATCACGCAAGTGTACATGCGGATCAATCAGGCCGGGTAGTTCAATTACATTTCCCATATACATACCATTATATAATACGCGCATGACATCTGGTCTCGTTGCGTATGCTGCCTCGACTGTAGTGATAATCGCAATAGAATAAGCTTGCGCTTTCATATATTGTTTGTTAGATTTGTATGCAATGAATGATCAGGGTTTGCCAATTTCTGCACAAACCACTGGGCAAAATAATCGCTCCGAAAGGGGCGATTTTCTTATATCTACACCCTCTCATCTTCACCTTAAAGACGGCAGTAGATTTAGCGGACTCGCTCCCGCCTGGCAGGAAGGCGCATATGCCGGGGAGGTAGTATTTAACACCGGTATGACCGGCTACGTTGAGTCGCTGACTGATCCTTCATATGCCAACCAGATCTTAGTCTTTACCTATCCGCTCATAGGTAACTACGGGGTCCAACTTAAAGACATGGAATCAGCCCAAATTCAAGTCAGCGGCTTAGTTGTAGGCGAGCTGGCTGCATACGGTAGCCACGCCGATTCCTGGGGGCCATTGCTTGAATGGCTGCGGGCCCAAAATATTCCGCTGCTTGCCGGTGTTGATACGCGCGCCCTAACACTGCATTTACGCACTCAGGGTACCATGTTGGGCGGCATCGGCGGTCAGGCAAGTGACCTGAAAAAACTGAAACTGCCACCAGTCACCGTGACTCCCAGCCGCACCAGCACCCTCAACCCAGACGGCAAAAGAAAAGTCGTACTAGTTGATTGCGGCACAAAAGATAATATCATTAAGTCTTTGATCGCACTTAATATGACAGTCAAGCGCGTACCACCAGATTATGACTACACAGACGAAGACTACGACGGTATTGTGCTGTCAAACGGCCCGGGAGACCCCACTGATTACCAAGCTACTATTGAGATAACTCGCCGTGCACTTAAAAAAGATAAACCCATCTTTGGTATTTGTCTCGGCAGTCAGATAATGGCACTCGCGGCCGGCGCTAAGACCTACAAACTTCCTTACGGCCACCGCGGCCATAACCAGCCATGCATGGAGCTCCCGAACGAGCACTGCGTCATTACGAGCCAGAACCACGGCTACGCCATCAAGGAAAAGTCACTGCCAAAAGACTGGTCTGTGTGGTTTCGCAACTTAAACGACCGCTCAATTGAAGGGATTAAGCATCATACCAAGCCCTTTGCAGCAGTACAGTTCCATCCTGAAGCTTCGCCCGGTCCAACCGATACCGCCGGCTTATTTGAAAGGTTCATGCGTACCCTATGAAGAAAGCTGTCATCTTCGGATCCGGAGGTTTGCGTATCGGTCAAGCTGGTGAGTTCGATTATTCCGGATCGCAGGCTATCAAGGCGCTCAAGGAGGACGGTATATATACTGTCCTCATTA
>DAHUZY010000019.1:14548-18346 GCA_027314885.1 Candidatus Saccharimonadota bacterium
ATTAATCCCAACATCGCTACGGTACAAACCGACCGGGACATGGCAGACAGGGTCTACTTTCAGCCTCTCAACGTAAAGAGCGTCACCGCCATTTTAAAGCAAGAACGACCAGATATTGTACTCCTCAGTTTCGGCGGACAGACGGCACTTAACCTAGGCCTTGAACTTGAGGCTCGAAAAGTCTTTGCGCGCTTGGGCATCAAGGTACTCGGTACACCTGTATCATCCATCCGCATAACCGAGGACCGTGCACTATTTAAAGAAGCAATGGCGGCAATCGGCACCAAAACCGCTCGCAGCACCGTGGCCTACAGCACCAAAGAAGCACTCGCCGCCGCCAAGGATATCGGCTACCCGGTGATGCTGCGCTCCGGCTTTAGTCTCGGGGGCCTCGGTTCAGGCCGGGTCGATAATGATAAACAGTTGCGCGAGAAAGTGGAACAGGCCTTCGCAGCCGTTCCACAGGTTTTGATTGAGGAATTTCTTGTCGGCTGGAAAGAGGTAGAGTATGAAGTAGTTCGCGACAAGGCGGGCAATACCGTTACTGTCTGCAATATGGAAAATCTCGATCCTATGGGCATTCACACCGGAGAGAGTATCGTGGTTGCCCCTTCGCAAACACTCACGAATGACGAGTACCATCATTTACGCGAAGTTGCCATTCGCAGCATTAATCATCTTGGAATTATAGGGGAGTGCAATATTCAATACGCCCTGGACCCTAAAAACGGAGATTACCGTGTAATAGAAGTTAATGCTCGCTTATCCCGCTCCAGCGCGCTCGCCTCCAAGGCCACCGGCTATCCACTCGCTTTCGTCGCCACCAAGTTGATGCTGGGCAAGCACCTACATGAGTTGACGAACAGCGTGACCGGCTCTACACCTGCTTTCTATGAACCAGCTCTGGACTATCTCGCGCTTAAGATCCCCCGGTGGGATCTTGCTAAACTGAAGTCGATTGATCACACCATCGGCTCGGAAATGAAGAGCGTTGGTGAAGTGATGGCCCTCGGGCGTTCCTTCCCTGAGGTGCTCCAAAAAGCTATCCGCATGCTCAATATTGGCGCGCAGGGGCTCAGTGCTCATCCGTACCGTTTTAATAACCCGCTCGATGAAATTCATCCCGCCACCGATCGACGTCTATTTGCAGTATATGAAGCATTTAAGAGCGGGCGCAGCATCGATGAGGTGCATGCCATCTCACGAATAGACCGCTGGTTTTTGCGGCACATCAGTGACATCTGCCAGCTTGAAAACCAATTACAGGAGGAACGCTTGACTGCAAAGCTTCTACGTACCGCCAAGGGATTCGGGTTTTCTGACAAGACAATCGGTACGCTGACAGGCGTAAGCGAAGAAGTAATTCGTAGTCGACGCCAGAAAGCCGGCATCCGGCCAGTTATTAAGCAAATCGATACGCTCGCCGGTGAGTTTGCGGCCTCAACTAACTATCTCTACAGCACCTATCATGGCGCCGTCTCAGACGTCAAGCCACTTGGGAAAAAAGCGGTTACCGTCATTGGTTCCGGCCCGTATTGTATCGGCTCATCAGTTGAATTTGACTGGTGCGCAGTCAACACCGGCAAGACTTTGCAGGCAAATGGCTGGCAAACCATTATGGTCAACTCTAATCCGGAAACAGTTTCAACCGACTTTGATCGTTCAGATCGTCTATATTTTGAAGAGCTGAGTCTGGAGCGGATGCGCGACATACTTGACTTCGAGAAACCACATGGCACGGTTGTTTCTGTCGGCGGCCAAATTGCGAATAACCTAGCTCTGCCTCTCGCCAAGAATGACTACCATATCCTGGGTACCGACCCGACACAGATCGACAGAGCCGAAGATCGTAAAAAGTTTTCCGCCATGCTCACACGACTCCATATCGACCAGCCTGCCTGGCAAGAAGTAACCAGTCTCGTCAAGGCCAAGACGTTTGCCAATCACGTTGGTTACCCCGTCATTATTCGCCCTTCTTATGTGCTCTCGGGGGGAGCCATGAACGTGGCTACGAATGAGGCCGAACTAGCCTTTTTTGTGTCCGAAGCCGCCAATATATCGCCTGATCACCCGGTAGTGATTTCTAAATTTATGACCAATGCGAAGGAAATTGAGATTGACGGTGTCGCCAAGGGTGGCAAGCTTGAAATTTATGCTATTAGTGAACACATAGAGAATGCCGGCGTCCACTCGGGAGATGCCACCGTTGTCTTTCCGGCCCAGCGGCTTTATCTTGAAACCGTCCGTCAGGCCCGTACTATGACCAAACAGATTATCTCCAACCTTAAGATTACCGGTCCGTTTAATATCCAGTTCATTGCCAAAGACAATGATCTCAAGGTTATTGAATGTAATGTACGAGCCTCCCGTTCATTCCCATTCGTCTCCAAAGTTACCGGCAACAATTTCATTTCCATTGCGACCGAAGCAATGCTCGGCATTGACCACCCGACCTACTTTAAGACCTTGGATTATGATTATGTGGCAGTAAAAAGTCCGCAGTTTTCATATAACCGCCTCAAGGGCGCCGATCCGGTAGCCGGCGTAGAAATGGCCTCAACCGGAGAAGTTGCATGTTTTGGCGACAATATCGCTGAAGCCTACTTTCGCTCCTGGCTGGCAACCGAGCAGCAGGTAAAGAAACCAGCGCTCTTTTTGAGCGTGCCGGACGAACAGAAACATAAATTTGTTGAGGAAACAGCCTCCCTCATTAACGCCGGCTGGAAGATCTTCACCACAGCTGGCACGCATGCCTATCTGCAGGACCATGGTGTAAAAACACAGCTCGTCCATAAAATATCTGAAAGAAAGGAACCCGGTGTCGCCTCAACCATAGCCAAGCAGTGCGTCGGTCTGGCAATTTCGGTACCGTCAACCACTGCAGACAACAAGGATGCATATACTATTCGCCGACTCGCTATTGATAGTCACATTCCGCTTCTCACCGATGCCGAGACAGGACGACTACTGATGCGCTGCCTAAGCGACAAAGCTCTCTTAGCTGCTTTGCCTAAGGCATGGCAAGACTATGTTGATATAAAAGCACCCGCAAAAGTCGGGAAGAGGAGCTAAGCATGATCAAACACGTACTATCTGTCAGTCAATTTGAGGATAAGACGCTATTAAAACAAATACTGAAAGAAGCGGACCGGCTGCAGGCACTGCCTCTCAGCAAGTATCCGAAGGTGCTTGAGAATCTCACACTCGCCACACTTTTTTATGAGCCGAGCACGCGTACAAGGATATCTTTTGAAACAGCTATTCAAAATCTAGGCGGCCGTATTGTCTCAACTGAGAATGCGGCAGGCTTTTCTTCGGCTGCGAAAGGTGAAACCATAGAAGACAGCATTAGGGTAATTCAGAACTTTGCTCAAGGTATTGTGATTCGCCACCCGGAAGCCGGTTCGGCGGAGCGGGCAGCCTCAGTTGCAAACGTTCCAATTATTAACGGAGGGGACGGCATCCATGAACACCCGACACAAGGACTGCTCGACATATATACCATATATAGACTGAAGGGCCTGGATCACATGCTGCACGTCGGCCTGGTGGGTGATCTCCTTTACGGCCGAACTGCGCACTCGCTCATTTTGTTACTTATGCGTTACAAGGTAGAGTTTTACTTTATCTCGCCACCGAGTCTAAAGCTGCCCCAAGACATTATCGCTGAGCTTGACAAGCACGGTATACGCTATCACATTACCGCAGACTGGCATGACGTTTTGCCAAAACTTGACGTTCTCTATATGACACGTGTGCAAAAAGAACGCTTCAAACGAGAACAGGATTACTTAAAAG
>DAHUZY010000001.1 GCA_027314885.1 Candidatus Saccharimonadota bacterium
TCGATGTAGGCCTGCATCAGTTCCTTTTGGGTTGGCAGCCGCCAGCTGTTGCCCATGCCCGAGCAGAGCTGGATGGCCGTCTTGTTGCCAACCGCCACGTTATTGGTGCCGGAGGCGTCCCATGTCCAGGTGCTGCAGCCGCTGGTCACGAACGCCACGGTGCTGCTGCTGTTGGCCAGGCACTCGCTCCACCTGACGCCGGTGCGCGGGTCCTGGTGGTCATCGCCGGTGACGCTGGGGCTGGGTACCGTCCAGGTGATGTTGGCGGTGCAGTTGGTGGTCTGGGTGACCGGTGCGCCGTAGCTGTCTTGGTAGGCTTGCGTAGAGCAGGAAGTCGGGTTGGGATAGGTGCCGGTGGTTTGGGTGCGGCTGTTGCCGTAAAACGTTTGGCCGCTCTTGACGTCACTGGCGCTAGCGTTGCCGGAGGGCGCGAACTGGGCGGCTGTGCTGATACGGTTCCACATGGCGCCCCAGTCAGGCGTGTTCGTGGTCGTGCCGTAGCCGTCGCTCGTCAGGGTATTGTACAGGCTAACTAGACGCGAGGTCAGGCCGTTGTCAGATCCGCCAGGGTAGCTCTCGGCGCGCACGTTCAAGGTTACTCCAACCGTTAGGCCCAGCGCCGCCAGCACGATCAGCGCCGTTTGGAAGTTGCGGTTCCTGATAAGCTTGGCGTAGTTAATTCGCCTGGTCTTGGTTTGCCTGGGTGTTTGCGGGTGTTCTTGGTTTTGTGATTGCCCCGGAGCCATAGTTCCTCCCTCTTAGTAGCTTCGGCTGTTGGCTATTATAGCAGGTTTTGCTAGTGTCTCGTCAAAAGCCTTATGCTTCAACCCTTATTTTAGTCCTCGGCGCCACGGCGCGCAAGCCGTTTTGAGCCGGTCATCGCGCGCAGCTGGCGTGACCGCCGTGTCCGGCAGGCGTCTGAGCAGGATATGGCGTCGCTGCGGCCTTTGAAGACTTTGCCACAGACCGGGCAGATTTTGTTTTTCCTGCGCCGCCGCGGAGTTATCTCGGATGGGCTGGTTAACTCTCTCTCTCAAACTTTTCGGCGGCCTCAATGGCCGCCCGGGCTTTGCGGTTGCGTTCCAGGCGCTTGCGGCACGTGTCGGAGCAGGTCTTGGCGTCGCTTCTGCCCCGGAATCGCTGTTCGCACATCAGGCACGTCTTGTTTTTAGTTTTCATGATGGTCAACCCTCACGCCTTAAAGCCAATTATACCCTAAGCGGCAAGGCTGTCCGGAGGTAAAAAAGTCCTTGCTTTACGTAATCTCCCATTGTACGCCCCGTACCAGGCCGGCAAGGTAGTACGATCGTCTCCACCTTGCCACCCTGGCCTTGCGGGGCACTTGGTTACTTCCGTTACGTAAAGTAAGGGGGGTAGTATATGCGCGTAGCGAGACTATCAAATCAAGACGCCACATTGGTCGATTGGCGCTTGAAAAAGCAGCTCTCAAAGAGGTCTGCGCTTGTCGGTACTACGACTTGCGCGACAATCTGGCAGAGACCAGCTCATTAGAGCTGCTGCGCATCATCAACCATAACTACGACTGTGCTGGTTGCGGTCGGAAAGGAGTCTGATCATGGACGCCGCAGTTTGCACCTACAACGGTTGGAGCAACCGTGAAACGTGGCTGGCCAGTCTGTGGCTGACCAACGACGACGGCAGCTATGTCCTGCAAGACGCGCTGCGTCAGCCCGGTGAGATCTCCGACCAGGCCGACTACCTGGAGCAATCGCTTCGGGACCAGTTGGACGACGAGGTCGGTAACGCCAGTATGTGGCGCGATTTGCTGTCTACAGCATTTGACCGCATAAACTGGGTGGAGGTTATTGATAATAACCGCTGACGCTCGCGCCCTGAGCATGGCGCAAAACTGCTCAATTTAAGGACACAAGGGGTTTGGGCTTATACACATCAGACCATATTTTTTTGTGCGACTGGCTTGAGTCTTGCAGCGCTTTCAAGTTAGCTGTAAAAATCTTTAGATCGTCTATGCCGGCATTATCTAGGACCTTGGCGGCATGGCGTTGCAGCTTTTGCTCGGTTTTGGCGTCCGGGCAGACAAATAGCACGGCCGGGTAGTCGGTGCCCGATCCGGCCTCCCACTCTCCCTCGTCGAAGTGCTCAATGACAGCCTCCAGCCGCTTCTTTACGAGGAAGAACTGCCCTTTGGGCAGAATGTCCAGCATATATTCGTTGGGCGGTGTTTTGGCCGTTGTTATGCGATTTAGGTACAGGGCTGGCTTGGGCTCGGGGAAGAAGTCATAGCCACCCAGCTCGTAGCGGGTGAAGATGTGGAATGTTTCAGGATAACTTTCCCTAAGTGCCAGGTAGGCTTTCATGGTGTCCAGGTGCTTATCTATGAATGAGTCATCAGCCTTATCGTTCCAGCTATAAGCGTGCAGCACCGGTTCATGGGCTATCGGATCGTCTCTTAAAAAGGCGATGCCCCGTCCGTCCAAGTAGTAACAGGCGCCTTTGCCCTGGAACTTGAAAGATTTATCGTAACGCCTGCTCAGATAACCTTTGGCCCATAAAGTTTTCAGCAGGCTGTTGGTTACGGCCCGATGGCTATTGTTTCTATATGACATCAACAGTGACGAAGTAACAAACCTGAACTTGTAAACGAGTTTTAAGACGTGTACTTGTTTTGGATTAAGCTGGTAATCTTTAACGTTTTTCATCCATAGTCCCGCTGGCTCTCTTCTGTCTGCTCCACGCTCCCGCCAAAGTTTAAACAACGCCTGGATTTCTAACACATATATTATATATAAAGACAGACGAAAAAGTAACATTCATATCTGTTACATTAATGAATACTTTATTACGCCGGCGTAATAAAGTCTTGGACACCATCTTGCCTATAGATAGCACCACTGTATACTGGTTTTTGAGAGGCTTGTGTTTCCTTGCGAGGATACAGAAGCCTTTCCTTTATATAGGGCGTGGTAGAATACACCTTATGAGCTCGGATAAGACAAGGCAGCAGATTGCAGGCAGAATCAGAGCGGCCAGGCTGGAGAGTGGCCTGACCCAAAACCAAGTGGCCGAGAAAGCCGGTATCAACGTGACTGTTTATGCCAAGATAGAACGCGGCGACGCTAAGCCGACTATTGAATCGCTCCGGAAAATCAGCCAGGCGCTTAAGATAAAGTCCTCGAAGATCCTGCCCTTTTAACGTGTGCATAACTAAACATAAAAGGCTTGCAACTGTGCTCAAAGGCATAGTATACTGTGCTTGTAAGCATAGTTGGGGGCGAGCCAAATGGGTAAACAGCAGCAGGCCAAATTACCGGCAACCAAGCAATACACGACCGAGGAACGGCTTGAGCTGCTTGCCAACCTGATAGTCGACCACATACTGGATGCTCAAGATAAAATTAAGGTTGTGGGCATAAAGCCATGCTCGAGTATGTAGGAGAGGGCAACACGGTAGCGGCCATTCGGGTCTCCAGCGCCCGGCAGGTCATTGAGGGTGATTCTCCGGAAGCCCAACGCGAGCAGATCACCCGATACGCCCAAGTGAATAACCTGGCGATGCAGGCCTTTTTTACCGTCCAAGAATCGGCGTCACAAGAAGACATCCAACCCATGCAGCCGATAATTGACTACTGCAAAAACCCGAAGCACAAGGTTGAAAACTTTATTATCAAGTCGATTGACCGTTTTACTCGAGGCGGATCGTATCAGTATAGCTACCTTAAAATGCAATTGGAGTGCTATGGCGTTAAGCTGATAGACATTCACGGCGTTATCCGGCCGGAAAAGGTCAACACCCTGGAACATCTCGGCGAGCAGTACCGTTGGAGTGTCTATGAGCCGTCAAAAAAGACAGAGATTCTGGAGGCCGAGCGGGCCCGCGACGAAATGCGCGACATTATGACCAGAATGATCGGCGCTGAAATCCGCTACGCCCAGATGGGCTACTGGGTGCGCCGGGCGCCGTACGGTTTTCAGACCGACAAAGCCGAAACGATCAACGGCAAACGCTGCGTGCTAGTACCTCATCCCCAGGAATCGGCGTTGGTCATCAAGATGTTCAAGCTGAGAGCACGCGGCACTATGACCGATCAAGAGATCGTCGACGAAGTAAACCGCATGGGCTACAAGAGCCGCATTGATTATATAAGAGACAAGCAGGACCGCACAAAAATTGTCCGTTTGCGCGGCGGCGTGCCTTTAACGGTCAAAGCGCTGCACAAGTACCTAAGAAAGCCAATTTATGCCGGGGTGAACGGTGAGAAATGGACACACGGCCAGCCGGTAAAATGCAGATTCAACGGATTGGTTTCGATAGACGTTTTTAATAAGGCCAACCGCGGCAAAATAGTCATAGCCGAGAAAAACGGCTTGGTCGCAATTTACCGCCAGAAACCGGATGCTAGGTTCTCTCAGAAAAACACGTACTCGGCACAATACCCGTACAAAAAAGTAGTCAGATGCTCTACCTGCAGCCGAGCGTTGCTGGGCAGCGCCTCTCGCGGCAAATCGGGTAAACATTATCCGGCTTATCACTGCTCAAATTACGGGCACCACTTCCGGGTTCCCCGGCCGGTCTTCAATGAGACGGTAGATCGGTTCTTAAAAAGGATTCAGCTGACTGACAAGGGCGCCCAGCAGCTTAGCCGAGCAGTTTTGGATGTCTGGCAGAGACGGCAACAGGAGCTTAAGCAGGATGAGGTCAACATCGACGCCAAAATCCAGGAATTTGAGCTACAAGCCAAACTAACGGCCGACAAGCTTAAGTTCTTGAACAGCAAAACGGCCATTAAATACATGGAGGAGGACATTATGCGCGCAGAGGCTGAAATACATGCATTGCGGGAACAAAAGGCTAAAACCGCGAGTGACCAGTCGGCTGACATGCCCAATATTATGAGCTACCTACAGGACTTCCTGGAACACTTCGACGAATACCTGATTAACAGAGATGACGAGGTCGAAAAAGCCAAATATTTTGGCGTTTTATTTAACGAACCGCCCACCTTTGAAGATGTGCAAGCTGGCACACACGAGGTCACTAAAATTAAGGGATTAAACGAGCTGTTTAAGCTCAAAAACACAGGCAAGGTTCAATTGGTGGGCGAGGAGGGACTTGAACCCTCACGAGCAAAAGCTCACCAGATTTTGAGTCTAGCGTGTATACCAATTTCACCACTCGCCCATAGTAGCGGTTCTCACATAGGCTACAAGGGGTAATTGTACTATACTTGGGTGTAAGGAGCCAGGGCTCTTAAATTTAAATATGGCAAATAATTCTTCGCAGCATGATCAGTCACACCATTCGCCAAATAGGGGGAAGTCTGCTCGGCATGATGAGGCTGCAGTAGAACTTATTAGGGATAAAGTCGATAAGCTCTATTCCGAAGAGCCTGATGTACAGATCGAGCTTGCCAAATCTGAAAATACGCCAGCACGCAGCAAGCATCAGGATTACATTCACACGCTACTTAACTCCGACAAGGGCCTCGCCACCATACAAACCGAGTGGCACGAATATTATCAGCAGCTTCCAGATGACGAGAAGCGGCAGGTGTGGCAAGAGTTCTACGACAGCCAACCAAGTATTGCTCAGCATGTAAAACCATCCTCAGTGCCAGCCAAGGAGCCACAGCGGGTAGCAGCCAAAAGACGGGCAGAGCGCAAGATACGTCACTCCGGCAGTTCAGTAGATAACATCAAACAAAGTATCAAGGATACGGTCACTGGCGGCGGTAAACTTGGGGTAAAGCACCAGCTGCAATCGCTGCTTTTCGGCCTGAGTGTCGGTATAGTAGTGGTAATCATCTTTATGTTTGGGTTCTTTAACGAAGTATTCATAGCCCCATTTATTCAACCCAGCCGGGCACAGGCTGACACCCCTCTCATTATTGGCAACTCAACCATCGCACCAACTCCCACACCAGAAGTTATTATTCCCAAAATAAATGTTGAGATTCCTGTCAACTATAGCGTTACGTCAACCAATGAGTCTGTAATTGAGAACGACCTGGAGGGCGGGGTAGTACACTATCCCTCGACGGTACTGCCGGGACAAGACGGCAATGCCGCCTTCTTCGGCCACAGCAGTAACAACATCTTTAACCCGGGAAAGTATAAGTTCGCTTTCGTGCTGCTGCATACGCTCGTAGATGGAGATACGTTTTACCTGACATACAACGACAAGGTCTACGTCTACAAGGTCATCAGCCACACAATAGTAAGCCCGAGTGACGTGAGCGTGCTCGGCCCAGTACCGGGTCAAACCGCAACGGCCACGCTCATAACCTGTGACCCGCCCGGTACCAGCATAAATCGCCTCATCGTTGTCGGGAAGCAGATCAGCCCCAACCCGGCGGGCAATACTGCCGCAGCACCGACTGTCACTCCTGTTTCCACGCCCCCCTCTCAACTGCCTGGTAACGGACCGACACTCTGGACCCGCTTTCTTTCCACTCTTTGGGGTAAGCTACTCGCAAGCGCAGTCGTTATCGCGGCTGCTATTTGGTTACTACGTGCATTCAATCGCTACGCTCGCCGTAACCTGAAGCCGGACCACTCATAAATCGGCTGGGGTAAGGAGTGGGGTTCGGTCCAGCATGACAGTCGGGGCAGTTTTACCTGCAGCAAGCGTAAATACATAGTCATAATTCGTTGCAAAGAAAGGTAAGTACGAGCTGCTGGCAGGCATGAGCGTTTGCTCGTTGGTGCCATCGTAATCGAAAACAATCAGCTTGCCGCCGCTCACGTATGTCAAACGGTCACCGTCCATCCAGCTGGCACTAACTTGTGGCGCTTGAAGCGGGAAGTGCATAGTGTATGTGTAAGCTTTCTGATTCTCGAAGTTATAGACAGCGAAATGGGTACCGCTTTCAGCCACAATAAATTGGGCGTTGCCTGAAAACTTAAGAAAGTTCGGGTTATGGAGATTAAATATCTGGCTCGGGATAATGGTGCCTTGTTGATTATTGTATTGGCTGATCGGGTCTTGATAAATATATACCTGGCCGCTTGCAACATCTCCGGCAACTACATAGGGTGTACCGTTGTAGGTAGTGAGGTTCAGCAGGTATGTCGGGCTCGCCGGCAGGGTTCTGACTGTTATAGTCTGGCCATTAGAGATTAGCTTCAAAAATACTTCACCCTTTGGCGCACCGCTCGCCGTTACATACAGCACGGTGTGATTACCATATGATTTATAGGCGAGGACGCCTTGAAGGAACGGCGTCAACGTATTACCGCTCGATAACGAGGCGGTCTCCAGCGTTTGACTGGCGGCGTTGTATATATAATAGTCGTTATACTTCTTATTAATCAGCGTCAACTCAGTTGGTGATCCATACGTATTACTGAGATTAACGGACTGTGAAGGATTGGCGGTATCAACCATGATGTACTCTCTTTTGCCATCATAGATGTGGGTTAAGAGGACATGTTGGTTGTCATCAGCCCAGCCGTCAATCTTCCAGCTCTCAGACGATATAGCTTTACTCAGCAGACCGCTCGGCAGAGAGAATTGAGTCATGACTGGCTTGGCCGAGTTTTTGAGGTTATAAAGATCAAAATTCGTGATACTCCCGGGTCGTTCGACCAACAGCCACTGCCGGCTTGGGCTTTGGGTGACTAAGGGAGGAGCGGTACTGTACGTATGGACCCTTGAAGTGACGAGCTTTATTGGAAAGAGTACGGGATAGTCAAAATGTTCGACCGCACCGGCGTCAAAGGTAATGGTCCGCTGCCACGGACGATACCCGTTGCGTGTCAGTGTCACAGTATATACTCCAGAGGGCAGGAAGAGCTGAGTGTTTGTCTTGTTAGCATTAAGGACTCCATTAATATATATGTTAGCGGGATTTGGCTGGCTGGAGAGAAATACCAAGCCGCTTTGAATAACAGTATCGTTTTTGGATAGCCCGAAACCATAAGCCTGATACACCAGTACTAAGGTCGCGATGGCAATAACTAGAGTAACCAGCACGTAGCCGATCATCAAAACCAGATGATCACGGAGTTTTCGTTTGGGATCAAGATAATCCATGTATTTTAGTATGAACTACTCTTGCCTCTAACCACAAGAGGGTTTAAGATAGGTATAGTATTACATATACTCGCAAGTGGCGGTAGGTGTGAACAAAAAATGAGTAAGACTATAGAGATTCAAGGACAGCTATATGATGCAGAAAGCGGTAGCCCACTAGGGGCTTCGCCGATTAATACTGCCCAGCCATATGCCGCCCGGCCACGGCCAAGCTATATCCAACCCCGTCAACAAATAGACCGAGCTCTGCCGCAGCGCCCAGCCATAAATGCCCTCAAAGCTCACGCACCTGAACCAACGCCTGTGCTTATGCGCAGTGCGGTTAAGAGGCCGGCTCCGTATCAGACAATTCGCACAGCTCGACCTCCACAACTGATTGACCAAGTGAAGCCTGTACAACCAGCCCGGCCAATGCAACAGACACAAACGATGCCTCAAACAGTCAACCAGCAGTTACGAAACACGGGTGCGCCATTGAACCGTACCGTCAACTATTTCTCACCACCCGTTGCTACACCATCCCCGGCCACACCACCCGTTGCTACACCATCCCCGGCCACACCTCCCCCCCTTACGCCAACACCTACTCCTATACCGCCATCTCTACAGCCGGCGCCAACGTATACACCGCCTACATCTGGCCCAATTTCCGCACCCTCTCAGTCACCAAACAGTGGCGATGTATTCACTCATGCACTTGAGGCATTCTCAGAGGACCAATCGGCCCACGAGCCACGGGCAGCCAAGCGACGGGGTCGCTCAAAACGGCGCCTCGCGTTCATGACCGCCGTCCCCGTTATGCTGCTCGCGATTGGCATCATCATGATCGTGAAAGACCATGCCTATACGCGTCTGCAGCTCGCCCTTGCTTCAGCGTCGGCCGGCTTTCGTACCACAGAGCCCGGTTACGTACCTGCAGGGTATAACGTTGGTCAGCTTAATTACAAGAAAGACGTCTTTGCGAGCACCTTTACTGATAAAACAAACGGCAAGACGTACACACTCACTGAAAAGAAAGTGGGTGGAAATGGACAGGTTTTGCTGGAAACCTACGTGGCAATAACATACCCTCATTACCAATCGGTGAGTCGCAGTGGCCAAACAATCTATCTATATGGCAACGGTACAGCTTCATGGGTTAAGAATGGCATTTGGTATCAGGTGACCAGTCATGGCTCCCTCAATAACTTCCAACTGATCAATGTAGCAGACAGCATATGACAAATACGGTGCGTACCCGTTTTGCGCCCAGCCCTACCGGCTATCTGCACGTCGGGGGAATTAGGACCGCGCTCTTTGCCTGGCTGACAGCCAGACAGCATAACGGTGCTTTTATACTTCGCTTTGAAGATACAGATAAGACACGCGAGGTACCGGGTGCCCGCCAGCATGTCATTGAGAGCTTAAGGGCAGTTGGCATAGATTACGATGAAGGCCCGGATAAAAGCGGGCCCTACGGACCCTATGTGCAGAGTGAGCGGCTCGATATATATCATGAATGGGCGGAAAAACTACTGGCCAGCGGCCGAGCCTATGTAGATCCGTATACCGCCGAGCAGGTGCAGGCCTTCCGAGAAGCAGCACAGGCCAGTCATCAACCGTTTTTGTTTCGTAACCATCGTCCTGAACAAAAACTAAAGTGGGATGGACAGAGCCCGCTCAGATTCATGAGCCAGCCTAAAGCATATAAGTGGCATGATGTCGTAATGGGGGATTTACAGAGTGGACCAGAAGTGATTGACGACTTTATACTTATTAAGTCTGATGGCTTCCCGACATATAACTTCGCTCATATTATTGACGATTATGAAATGAAAATATCGCATGTCATGCGTGGACAGGAATTTCTCGCCAGCGTACCGAACTACCTTAATCTATATGAAGCACTCGCATTCACCCCGCCGCTGCTCGTCACATTGCCGCATATCCTAGCTCCGGAAGGTAACCGTAAACTGAGCAAAAGAGACGGCGCTACAGACGTACTTGACTATATTCGTTTGGGCTACCCGCCTGATGCCTTAATCAGCTTTATTGCCACGCTTGGGTGGAATGACGGTACCGAACAGGAAGTTTTTACTCGGGACGAGCTTATCCAGAAGTTTAGTTTAAAGAGAGTCCAAAAGAGCGGAGCACACTTCGATGAGCGTCGACTTAACTGGATTAGCGGTACCTATATTCGGAACATGCCGCTTACCGACCTATCCTTGCAAGCTGCCTCGTATTGGCCCGAGGAAGCTGCCGACGCCAGCGATGAGTATAAAAAACGCGTTCTCTCGCTTGTGCAAGAACGGCTGAAATATCTTTCCGAGCTAGCAGCTCTCAGCCGCTTCTTCTTTGTTGACTTACCGGTTGATCTGGACCTCATTGTCAAGGATAAGAAACTCAGTAAGCTGGGAATGCCTGAGTTGAAAGCTATGCTTACTTCGGCTCGAGAGACTTTGGAAACAACCAGCTTTTCAGTAACTGAGCTCACCGCTCAACTTAATCAACTACTTGTAAGTCTTTCACAAAAACCAGCAATCCTTTTCAGCCTGATCAGAATTGCGGTTACTTCGGCTCCCTCAAGCCCCGGACTGGCTGACACGCTGGCAGTCCTCGGCAAGGAATGCAGCCTCCGCCGCATTGATGCTTGGCTCAATAACCTGTAGGCAATCGGGTTAAGCATGAGTATAATGACAGTATGTCATTAGATGATCCCCAGCAACCGCACCGGTCGTCTGGTTTAAGCAATAATAGAAGCTTCCAAACGCCTGAAGAGGCAGCTGCCCGCGATTCGCTCGACGAAGAAGCGACGCTGCCCGCATCTGAGAATGAAGGTAATGGAACGACAGGAAGAGAGTACAGGCATACTCCCCAGCCGCAGCCACCTTCCAAGCGAGGATTCCTAGGCTTGCACTGGCCACCTGGTAAAAAAGAATGGCTGGTTATTCTCTTGTTGGCAGTTATTGTCATCGGCGTAATCACGGGCATACTGCTCGCCAGACACCATCCAAAGCCAGCACCTGTCAGTCTGCCGCTACAACCTTCTACCTCAAAAAATACCGTCGTCTCACCACTGACTGGGCTACAAGTCTCGCCCGCAGATGCCAAACTGCCTATCACGGGAGTAATGATAGAGAACAGCGTAGCAGCCCGACCGCAATCCGGCTTAAGTCAGGCCGGGGTAGTCTTCGAAGCACTTACGGAGGGAGGCATTACGCGCTTTTTGGCGCTGTATCAAGGTAACCAATCGGCCGTATCTATCGGTCCTGTCAGAAGTGCTCGGCCGTATTTCATTGATTGGCTATTACCGTTTGACGCCGGTTATGCACATGTCGGTGGTAGTCCAGCAGCCTTGAGCGAAATACCAACCTTACATATGCGGGACATGAACCAGTTCTATTACAGCAATTACTATAGCCGGATAAGCTCACGGCAAGCACCGCACAATGTTTATACCAACTTGTCCCGTCTCTATGCGCTCGAGTCGTCCAAGGGCTGGACAACGAGCACGTTTACCGGCTTTCCCCGTAAAGCTGCTGCACCCGCAAAAACCCCAACCGCTGGCAGTATTAACTTCAACCCTTCATATGGCAGCATGGCCGTACATTATAGCTACGATGCTACAAAGAACGACTATCTGCGTAGTGAAGGCGGCAGCCCGATGATTGACCCGGATACCGGCAAACAGATTGCGCCGCAAGTCGTTATTGCCATGGTTGTGCCAAGAACAAACGGATCACTCGACAGCAGCAACGCATATTATAGCGACTATTCGGATATCGGCAGTGGCCCAGTCTATATCTTCCAAGACGGCACAGTGACTCAGGGTACATGGCAAAAGTCGAGCCAGAGGTCCCAGATACAGTTCATGAATGCAAGCGGGCAAGCAATCCCGCTGAACCCGGGGCAGACATGGATTACCGTTCTGAGCCACTCCTCGCTGCTGAGCTATACCCCTTGAATATGTTTGTATGAATCATTTGCAAAAATTTCGGCGTCAGCTGTACAGAATCTTCTTGGGCATATCTGTCCTTGAAGGTGCCGCACTGATTGCTGCCTGGGGACTCACGTCAAAAAGCACTGTTTCGCCGTATATTCTCGCTGCCGCCGGTGTAGCGGTAATTATTATTAACCTTGCGGTTGCCTATTTAGTTAGTAGTCTGGCGGTTGCACCCCTCCAGTCAGTTTGGCAAGCAGTATTACATATTAGCCCCTCGGAGCACGGTTTTGCTGCTCCTCAAACAGACACTCTAGGGCCTGGAAAAGAATTGGCTACTACAGTTATTAGTCAGATTTATGCACTGAATGACTCCGTCAATAAGGCCGCAACTGTGGCTGAAGCAGAACTTAAAAAACTTACGCACAACTTTATTGCCCAGAACTTACCGTTACCACTTTTTGTGCTCGATGCCAACAAGACCATTATTTTTGCCAATCAAGCGGCCGCCGACTATGTGGGGCATAAGCAGACCGAATTAGTAGGTCAAAATGTCTACCCCATACTTGATATGTCGTTCACCAGCACCAATACCTTTGATAATTGGCTCAAGCAGGTACAGGGCACCAAAGCTACTGCCGTCAATATTTGGGAGCGCGTCCGGATCAACCGCGGCGCCGACCGTCAGGAGCGCTTATTTGATCTTGCTGCGTATTACAACCAGAATAACCCGGATAAGCTTGAGATTATGCTGCTCTTGTTTGACCATACCAAGATGTACAGTCAGGATGATCAAGCCATTAGCTTTGTGGCCCTCAGTGTGCATGAACTTCGTACTCCGCTCACTCTGCTGCGGGGATACATAGAAGTGTTTGAGGAAGAGCTCAGAGCCACAGCCAGTCCTGAATTGCAAGGCTTCATGGATAAGATGAACGCTCAAGCCGAACAGCTCATGGCTTATGTCAATAACATACTTAATGTGGCCCGCATAGACAATGATCAGCTTGAACTGCACCTCCAAGAAGCATCATGGCCGGAGGTCTTAAAGTCCGTCATTGATGCATATAGCTTACGGGCGAAGGTTCGGGGCATTACACTTCATTGCCGGATTGCCAAAAATTTGCCTACTGTCGGGATCGATCGTTTAAGTATCAGTGAAGTTATTAACAACCTGATCGATAACGCCATTAAATATAGCGGCCAAAGCCAAGTTATTAACCTTGATACCCACCTTACTCAGGACGGGGTAGTAGAGACGACCGTCCAGGACTTCGGACTCGGTATTTCCCCGAGCATCATACCCAACCTTTTCACAAAATTCTATCGGGACCACCGCAATCGGGCACAAGTCGGAGGTAACGGTTTGGGGCTGTATCTAAGCAAAGCTATTGTCAGTGCGCACGGCGGCAACCTCTGGGTCAGAAGCAAAGAGGGAGCTGGCAGCACGTTTGGCTTCACGCTCTTACCGTACAGCCAATTGGCTGATGAGGCGAAACGGACAGGCAACAACGACCTGGTCAGAGGGGCCCACGGCTGGATTAAGAACCATTCACTATATCGACGTTGAAAGAAAGCGCTACAATTAACTAAGAACCATGCAGCCACAACATCAACCATCACCACACTCAACTCCTTTGCAGATACTCTGTGTTGAAGATGAGCAGTTTATAAGCGAGCTATATAGCCGTGCCCTGCGCGGGGCAGGCTACGAGGTAACCGTCATTGCCGACGGGGAGAGAGCGCTTGAGGTCGCCCAGACTAACACCTACGATGTGATCCTGCTCGATCTTATGATTCCCAACCTCTCTGGCATTGAGATTTTACGGGCACTACGAGATCCTGCTCGAGTTCCACCCATCCGGGCCAAAATTATTATTATTACTAATTTAGAACAGCGCAAAGAGGTGCGCGCCGATATTGAAAGTCAGGCGGACGGGTATCTTGTCAAAGCCGAGATTACCCCCAAAGAGTTACTGGAATTCATTCAAAGAATGATACCAAATGAAATTCAATAACAGTCTTGTCGGTCCGGCCCTCCGGGGCCTATAATAGATGGTAGCCACGTGCAGACTTCTATATATGATTTACTGTACGGACTTTATTAAGAATCAAGATTATATGCTCCTTTCATAGCCCCTATAATCTTTCATCGCTTCAGTTTCCAGCTACAGGAAGAGTCATAGAACGGTTGACCCATCTTCTGGCTGTAAGCTTTAACCACTACAAAAGCCGTTCTACTGGCAGCCGAGACCTGCCGGAGCATATTTCTTTTACTTATTAACATTTTTATCAAGGGGTAGAGCGATGAATATAGTAGACTTTAGTGAGCAGGAAATTGAGATAACCGCCGTTTATTTCCGGGCAGACCACACTAACCAGGTGACTGTCACCAGTTTTCCAAAGCGGATGGTATTAAGCGGCCGCGAGTACACCTTCTCGAGCGACAGTCTGCGCTATAGGGTGCAGCGAGGCCGTGAACTGATACAGCTGTTCGATGTCAGTGACGAACACACACAGTATCGTCTGCGACTCGAGCCCAGTCGGCGCTGGACACTAGTAGGCATGAAGGCTAAGAAGGCGGTCGAACATGCAGCCTGACGACACACTGGAGGAAAGTGAAAGCCTGCTTGCTATTCACAAAGGCTTTCCCAATCCGGCGCTAGAGAGAAAGCAGGGATTTGCACTCGACCTCAACCAGCTGCTGGTGCGGCAGCCGCGGAGCACCTACCTGTTTCGGGTTGCTGGTCATCGGCTCGCAGACCAGGGGATATATGACGGTGACATTGTAGTCGTTGACCGGGCTGTCTCTGTTCGCCCAAATGACTATGTGCTCAATTGGCAAGAGGACAACTTCGGGCTGCGCCGTGGCCATCAACTCTTAGAGAACGACGAGCACTGGGGCGTAGTGACGGCCGTCATTCATCGGTATAGAATATGAGCACTCCCCGCTTTGCCCTGATTGATTGTGACAACTTCTTTGTGAGCTGTGAGCGCCTGTTCAGGCCTGACCTCACACATCAACCAGTAGTGGTATTAAGCAGCAACGACGGCTGCGTGGTATCGCGCTCCCGGGAAGCAAAGGCTCTCGGTATACCGATGGGTGCACCGGCGTTTCAGTACCGCACTTTCTTCCAAGAGCATCGTATTGTACAGTTCAGCGCCAACTTCGAACTTTACGGAGATATCTCCAAACGCTTGCTGGATTGCCTGCTGGCACTTACCCCTAGAGTGGAGGCCTACTCGGTTGATGAAGCATTTATAGATCTGGACGAACTGCCGGTATCTAATTGGCAGGAGTGGGGAAGTGTCATTCGTCGCCGTATCCTCAGAGATATTGGCGTACCGGTTTCAATCGGCATCGCACCAACCAAAACTCTCGCCAAATTAGCTGCCAGCCAGGCCAAGCATTTACCCATACTCCGCGGGGTACTCGCACTACAACCAGAAACCACTACGGGGTATCTACAAAATACAGCCATTGAAGATATTTGGGGTATTGGCCGGCGACTGACACCGAAACTGAAGGCAGCTGGCATCTATAGCGCCTACGACGTGCAGCAGTTACGACCTCGGTACGCAAAACAGTTACTAGGCAGCATCCACGGCCGGCAGTTAGTAGCCGAGCTGAGCGGGCAAAGTTGCTATCCAATTGAGCTTGCCGCCCGGCAGCGGCAGAGCATTATGCACGGCCGTATGTTCGGTGAAGATACTGACCGGACCGGCGTCATCGAAGCCGCTATTGTGAGCCTCACCAACAAAGCAGCCATGGGATTAAGGCGTGAGGGGTTGCTCGCTCAACGAGCCGCTATCGTCTTAAGTACCAACCGCCACAAGCCAGGCTATCGTCGGGTAGTCCGGTCGTTTGAGCTGGATCCACCAACCACTGACGGCGGGCAAATAGCCGCCCGACTAGTACACACCCTGGCGCCTGATTTAAGCGCTCACACTCCATATCACCGGGTCAATGTATTGCTCGATGGCCTCCTGCCTGAGCACAGTCTTCAGGCCGACCTCTTCAGGCAGCGGCTACCAGCGATACAAGCAACAAGGCGCCGCCTTGGGGCTATCGACCGCATCAACGCCAAGTACGGCCCACGCACTATCCGCTCGGCAGCTGAAGACCTCAGCTCCGCTTGGCAACCAAAGCGAGCCTGGCGCAGCCCACGCTACACAACTCAGTGGCAGGAATTGCCGCTGCTCAGTCGATAGGAAAGGCGTGCTGGCTCTGTCTAAAATACAAACGGGATAAGCATCTTACTGGTCTTCATGTACGTCTTGTACCGCTTACCGAACTGCCTTATAAGGTATTTTTCTTCTTTATAGGCGCTAAAGATGAAGTAAACACCAATAAACAGCAAAATAATGAGCCAGTAGAGGCCGGCACCCAGGGCAGTACCAAGCAGAGCAAGCAGCATCCCGGAATAGATTGGATGACGAACATAGCGGTAAGGACCAGATGTAACAAGCTCAGGATCTTGCTTCTGACTCATGGGCATACCCCAGTTTCTGCCAATATGCATCCGGGCCCAGACAGAAAAAAGTAGTCCTATGACCACAAGAATTGTACCGATTATGGCCAAGGCAAGGCTTCCCTCAGATGCACTATTATGGCTCAGCATATGCTGTGACATACCTGAACCCTTGAGACTAATTCGCAGTAAGAAGAGAGCCAATAGCACTATAAGCAAACGCATGCCGGGGTAACCGCCAAAACTACTGCCTACATTACGTTTCGACTGTGTTGCCGAAATGAACCAATACACCCAAAAGATCACCCAAGCAGCCAAGATAAATAAACGCATCCCCTGCATGTATACATTATAACAACAAACCCTCAAACTTGCGTCGTAACTGCACGCCCCCATCATCATTCGTACCTACGCACGCTACTGAGAACATAGGGTGGTAAGGTTTTTGCTCAATATGGTGAAGTAGGGGAGTAACTGCGAGACTCAATAAACGTCTGTTAGCTACAGTTTTCCTTGATGCCACTCTTCACGAGTAAGTAGTTGACAGGATATGCGGTGAAAAAGCCAAGTATCATAGACAGTTGCATGAGGAGCCAATAACTGGACGTTGTTTTAGCAAGCGGGTATTGGAATATAAGCATCTGATATATAAACATGCCGACAAATAGACCCACCTGAAAGGAAATAATCGATAGGGTATCGGCAGTAATGGCTTGCCGCAAACCTTCAAGTTTGCCTAGGCCTGGACGCATCGGAACAATTGTAAAATACTGAAATATGATACCAAGCGACCAGGCCAAGACAAAGTCAAATATAAAATCCACGTACATAGAGTGTCCGGCTATAGTAAGCCCGAGCGCAAATACTATCCACCCCCCAACAATATCCCCCAGCGTGCAGCCGGCCCCACAGTGAAAAACTGATTCAGCTGTTTGGTACCAATGAATTACATCATTACTCTGTGCTCCATGCTGTTGGCCACGCATGGTCTCTATGGATGTAGCCCTCCCATATTTATAATAGAACCAAAGGGCAAATGGACCGAAGTATAAAGCTGTGATAGCATACACAGCCTCCATGATCTTCATGTGCTGACGGTGGCCTCGTTTGTAGATGTCAAAAAGGATGATCAATAAACTTGCGAAAGCTACTACAAGTGATATCCAGCCAATTATTTCAAGCCAGCTCGGGGGGACTGAATGCATCTCCATCATTTTAAGTCTATACCTCATCCAAGTTCTCTAAAAGCAAGTCAAAATGTACGGCAGGGAGCATATGTGAATAAGACTTGAGGCATAACAACTTACACACATCAAATCCAATAGCCCCAGATAACTAGGACATAAGGTCCGATTAACCAACAGTTCCACCAATGTCAGTTTTACATAGTTCTAATCCTGCGCAACCTCAAATAAGCGTACTAGCTGCTGCCAAGCATTCTATATCAAGCCATTTTGGCCACTACTTGCTGCATAGCTACATCGAGATTATCAAAATAGGTACTTATAGCAGCCTGGGCATGTGGGTATGTAGCGTTAACCGGCTGAGCATCTACAATAGTTAGGTGGCCTTTGTGAATGCCGAGGTTGTTGGCGCCAAGTATGTCCGTAGAGAGCTGGTGTGAGGCGTATAGAGCTCGGCTACCCATTATTACGTCACCCAGCTCATCAATAAACTCAGGATAGGTAGCTTGCACCTGGCCAATTCTGCCCGCTAATGCAGAGATACCTTCTTCTTCCTCGTTAAGCTTTAAGTAGTCAACTTCTACGTATTGTTGCGTTATCCTAACCGCTTGCAGAAAGCGATGCTCAGGATGCGGGCCAATGTCAATGGAATGAGGTAAAACCGCCGGTCCGACATACTCCACAAGGTTTTGATGCTCTTCTATCATGCTATCCGCTAGACACCGACGTTCTCGACGAGATAAGCTCACACTATCCTTATGTGCTTTAACAACCACACCTTCACCTATTTTGTAAACATCTGAAATGTAACCACTGCCTATCTTAGTAACATCTGAACCTAAACCAACTCTAAGCAAGGCTGCTGTTTTTTTGGGATATCTCGTAGCCGCTCTATGGACCGCCATTAGTCCAGCTCGTTTAGCAGGGTTAGCCACTGACCTAATTTCGTCTACTCTCGTTTGAAGATCAGTGCCTGAAGCCTCAATACTTCTGATGGCGGCTCTTCTTATGGAAGCCATAATTTATAAACTATACACTCAATATAGATATTATACAAATATATTCATGCTCGTTATCTAAAGTATTGGGGCACGCTCATTCACTTCTCGAACATCGAGCAAGGGAATTCATAGGGTGAGCCAGCTGGGAAATTCCTGGAAACCACTTTACGCTGTTTTGTTACACTTTGATTCGCACTTACGTAGTCAGCTGGGGTCTGGGTATTCCAACGAAGTCTTTTGTATTAGAGGCCATAAGTGAACAGCCATTTAAAATAGTTGTAGCAGCAATAGTGGCATCGGCAAGCTCAATAGGTCGCTCTAGATCTCGCGCTATTTCTCCGGCTAACTTGGCAATATCATAGCTGTAGGGCAAAATCTTTAAGGGGCTAATTGTTGCTAAAAGGTATTGTTCTTTCTTCTCATCTTTAGTACTTCTACCTTCATATAGCTCTTGAATGCTAATTATAGATATTGCTAACGTCTCTTTTGGTTGTTGCCGGGCAATGCGCATTAACTTGGAATCAGCTTTGGCATTTGCGAGCGAAGGTGATCAATAATTATATTAGTATCAAGTACTACCATGGCTCTTTTCTAGATTTTGAAGCATTTAGCTCCGTCTTGGATCTACTGTACCTTAATTCATCCCAATCGTCATTGGCCCAGGCACCTTTAGTTTTTTCAAGTAATTGCAGGTATGAACTCTCTGTTTCGGATTTAGTTATGAATTCCTCGACGGGATGTATGTAAATACCACCACCAGCCACAGTGATGTTAAGCGTTACGTTGCTATCAATACCCAAACTGTCTCTTATATCTTTTGGTATGACTACTTGGCCCTTATCATTTGTGGTGGTGAATGATCCTATTTTCATAATAGTAATATTTTATTACTATTCTTACATCCTTGTCAGGAAGAAAATACTGTATGTATTCGATGGTTTAAATTTGTCAAAATCGTATCTCATATATCCTACCTCTAGTCCCCTAATACACTAGAGGACTACAATAAAGACTGGTGACCATCTAAGCCGTAGCTGTAACACCTTACATGCAGACTTAGCGTTATCTAACGACAAGCTAGAAAAGCCGGAGTTTGGACAAATATGTTAAGCTGTCTTATTTTAGAGCGTTTACTAGCTTCAAAGTATTGGCCTTAGTAGCAAGTATTCTACTGTCGCTGGTCATCAACGAACATTTTTCGTTCAGCGCGACACTAATCAACATATTGTCAAAGGGGTCCTTATTATCGGGATTAAAAATGGCGTAATCTTTCAGGGAATTTATACTTGGATTGAGTAATTCAATGCCCATTGCCGGTAAATCATCCAACACCGAAGTATCGACGGTCATTTTGCCGATACTCTCTTTTATTTTCATCTCAAAAAAAGAAAAGTAGCTCAAAAAGACTCTGTTAGAGGTATCACTCAGTAGTTCAAGAGCATTGTGCCCAAGGCTGGAGTCCTGAGTTACCAACCAGACAAATACTTGTGTATCAATTAAGATCTTCATTACGGGTTATTAACCTAGTAGTAATTCGCCGACTTTGCGCTCGGATGAGGAAGAGAAAGCATCCGGCTTGACAGTGATCTTACCTTTGCCGATAGTAAAGTTCCGTTTAGCCTTATTGCCGATATAATCCGGCGACTTGATTAGTAATACCTCGGCTTTTCCGAAGCCGCCGATATATATCTTATCGCCCTGCTTGGCAGCAGCAATGTACTTGCTGAGGTTGGTTTTAGCATCGTGGATAGAAACTGTTTTCATGTCTTTATATTAGCTAACTAGACTAAGTCTGTCAATAGTGCTCAGGTCGTTAAAATGGTGAACCACATACAACCCAACTTTAATGAAATTGTTGCCGAGATTATTAGGTGGAACGAGATAATGCGTGGTGTTTATGAGTTCAAGCCAACCTTTAATATAGAAAAACTCTCTTATGGTAACCCTAAGTCACCCGATTTATAGACAAATCGTTAAGGAAATTATTAGATGGAATGGAATGCTTAAGAAAGTAACTTTATAGAAATATTCTTTAGGCCAGAGTAGGTGTCAACTAGTGTTTTGTCAAAAGTAATGAAACTGGTGCAGCCGTTTCTTATTGCTACACCGAGCTGAAGTGCATCTTCAAAGTCATTATTGCGTATGTTGTTAAAAGCCCATTCAAAATCACCAGAGTCCAGCGAGAGTATAGTGTAATCTTTCAGAAAGCTCCTTAATACTGGTAGGTCAACTCGCTGCTGCCCAAAATAGGCGATGAGATGTGCAGTTAGTGATGAGATGTTTAGGCTGTTACTATATTTATATAGTAAATCTTTAGCTAATTGCTTGTTCTGCCGCTCTAGGATAATTTCTAGAACTATATTGGCATCCAGAAATACGCTACTGGCTTGAGTACTTGTCAGTAATAGATTCATGGTACAGCTCCTTAACGGACTTGTTGGGATTAAAAGGAGATGGTTGCTTAGTTGCTGTTTCGAATGCCTTCAGACCTGCAAGTTTTTGGCTATGTTTATTTGTTAAAGCATTAATAGCACTCAGAAGTACTGGCTTCTTAAAACGATGCTGGACAATAATATCTTCACCGTTAATTACCCGGTCAAGAATTTCATCCATATGCTGCCTTAAATCTTTTGCACCAATTGTTTTCATACTCTAAGTTTAACTTAAGTTAAACCTGCTGTCAATTAAGTGTATCGGTCCATAACATATTGGACTCTGCTGGCATTAATTGTAGCGAGTCTAGCAAAGCTCGCATAGGGCTTTTAAGTTTCAAGGTGAAATGAGGTTGTTATGAGTTGTACCATAGCAGCCAATCCATAAGCTGGTAGTTAAAGCTTCCCGTGTCATAACCCTTGAAACAGGTTTTGGAACCCCTGAACTTATAAATTCCTATCTGTTAGTTCGAAAAATTGCTAATAATTCTGTCGAAAATTCTGATTTGGTGACCCTAGGCCACCCGGTTTATAAGGACATTGCCCCGAAATTCTTCGGTGGAACCAATTATTAAATTATAGTTGCTATAATTCGCAACTATTGCTACCATAATAATATGGCAACTACTCAAGGTATAAAACTAGACGACAATACCCGTGAAAGACTAAAAGTCTTGGCTAAGAAAAAGCAGCACTCACCTCACTGGATTATGCGAACTGCTATAGAAGACTACCTTAAGAGGGAGGAACAATATGAAAAAGAAAAAGCCGAAGATAATGCAAGGTGGGAGCAGTATCTTATAACTGGTAAAGCTATTGAGCACGAAAAGGTAGAGACTTGGCTAAAAGCCTTAAGCCAGGGTAAACCACGCAAATGGCAAGAATAAAATGGCTTCCAGAAGCCGTACAGGACTTTGAGCGTCTATATTTCTTCTTATTAGATAAAGATAGCGAAGCTGCTAAAAGAGCTGCGTCAAGCATCCTTAGCGGTTCAGAAATACTTAAACTTACACCAAGAATTGGTCGCCCTATGCCAGATGACGGAAACAGACGCGAACTATTTATGGCTTTTGGAGCGGGAGCCTATGTTATTAGATATAAGCTAGAGGGCGAAAATACAGTAGTAATAATCAGGGTCTGGCACAGCAGAGAAAACAGAAACTGATTTGGTGACCTCACGGGGAATCGAACCCCGGTTGCTGGGATGAGAACCCAGTGTCCTAGCCGCTAGACGATGAGGCCCTGAGTGCAAACGTTAGCTTAGCATATCTGTTATACACCGTCCAGCTACCCAGACTTCCTATTGAATGTAAGCCACCTTTGTTACACTAAAGTATAAGCACTATGAGCAACTTTCTTTTTATTCATCGGCAACAAGAGAGCAAGAAGGACGCACCTGTAGATATTCCTACCATCTTGCGTGATGAAACACAGCGCTTTAAAGCTATTATCGAAGCAATTGAGGATGGAGTGATTCTGCTTGGCAATAAGAAGCACATTGTATTGATGAATCCAGCTGCCGGTCATCTGACTGGGTGGAAGCCTGATGATGCGGTTAATATAAGCATCGAATCAGTAGTAAAGTTTGTTAATAATAAAGGTGAACTGCTGCCAAAAGAAAAAGATCCGCTTGAAGAAGTATTTAACACTCAAAAGAGTGTTAAGAATAATAATCTCTTTCTACGCGCCAGGGATAGCACCCAGATATCTATTGATCTTGTTATTACCCCCATCCTGGATCAAGCAGGTGGAGTCTCGGCCGCCGTTATGGTAATCCGTGATGTCACCAAAGAGCGAGCTGAAGAACAGCAAAGAGCCGATTTTATTAGCACCGCCAGCCATGAGATGCGTACCCCAGTTGCAGCAATTGAAGGCTATTTGGCCCTTGCTCTTAACGACAAAGTTGCAAGTATTGACAGTCGGGCAAGGGGATATCTGGAAAAGGCACACAGCTCTACACAACATCTCGGGCAGTTGTTTCAGGATCTTCTCACCAGTGCAAAGGCTGAGGACGGTCGCTTAGCGAGCCATCCCGTAGTACTCGAAATGGGAGAATTTATAGAAAAACTCACCAATGATCTCAAGCTTGTGGCAGACAAAAAAGGCCTTGAGATGGTGCTGCAAGCAAGCAGTAATGAAGCATCAATCAACGCAACCGCAGAGAGTGAAGGTGGTAAACGTGTGATCAGGCCGCTTTATTACGCAGTTGCCGACCCTGATCGCTTGCGCGAGGTAATCACCAATTTGTTCGATAATGCGGTCAAGTACACCCCCGCAGGCACCATCACGCTCGGTATTACGGGCAATGACCAGGTGGTGCAAGGTTATGTTCGCGACACAGGACCAGGTATACCGGCAGAAGATTTACCCCATCTTTTCCAGAAATTCTATCGAGTAGATAATTCTGCCACTCGCACTATTGGGGGCACCGGTCTTGGCTTATTTATTTGTCGGAAGATTATTGAGCTTTACCACGGACAAATATGGGCAGAAAGCACATTAGGCAAGGGTAGCACTTTCTACTTTAATCTGCCTCGATTAGACAATAAAAGAGCCGAGGAATTGCTCGCCAATCCTGCCACTAAAGAAACGGCTGCGCATGCCGAGCAGCCACAAATAATTTAGAGATAAGGGCATAGCTCGCTTTACTTAGGTAATTATCAGAAAAGTACTGTTTAATGCGATGTCGTGCATGAAATTAAAAAATGTGTCACCCACTATTATGGGCGGGGGAAAGAGCTTGTTCTTAAGTATGACATCCTGATGGCGCTAATCTGTACCGCTGCAGTAGTCTTGCTTGGTATTTTTCTTGGCTTACACAATGATGCAATGATCTCGGCACGACTCGGTGCATATGTCCACTATTCACTTTCTAGGCCACTAAGCATATTTTCTCATTGGGACGGAAACGACTATTTAAGTATTGCGAAACACGGTTACAGGTCATTATTAAATGCAGGCTTCTTTCCGCTTTATCCTCTCATAATCAGGGGTTTTTATTATATAGCCGGGTCATATCTGGTAAGTGCGCTTACTATTTCTTGGTTGAGCTTGATTGGGGCAATTTACTTTTACATTAAAATAGTAAGGCACTTAGGATTAGTTGGCAGAAAAACCAATATTCCGCTGATGATCGCGCCTTTTGTATTCTTTCCTACCGCCGTCTTTATGATGGTGACGTATACCGAAGGCTTGTTCGCCCTTTTTGCACTTGCCAGCATCTACTTCGCATTGAAGAGGCGATATATGCTGGTAGGGCTCTTTACCTTATGCGCATTTCTGACTCATATTACTGGTGCTTTCTTGGTAATCTTAGATGGGCTTATCCTGCTTGAAGAAAGCGTGCCATTAAAAAAAGTTGCATTATCAACCGCAATGGGCTCTTCGGGCTTGTTAATATTTATGGGGTATTCGTACGTGCGTTTTCACAACGCGTTAGAGTTCCTCAAATCTCAGACACATATTCATGGCTGGCTTAAAGCAAACTATCTCAGTTTGCTGTCCAATACGAGCTATCTGAATGCATTTTTTGCTATTTTACTCATCATTACAGCGACATACTTCTGGGATAAACGTAGAAGCTTCTCAATATACTCACTATTATTTCTGCTTATTCCAATAGTCGGGGCCCAGTGGGGTGGTTTTAATCGCTACGTGATCATGGCCTTCCCGATTCCTATTATGATTTATCAAGTCTTTAAGGATAAGCAGGCGTATGTGTTCATAGTGATGTTGACTACGATATTTTGGACGTATACTCTCTTGCAGTATGCCGCAGGCTTTATTAGTAGTTAAAAGCCGCAACCCTAAAACTATTTATTTCTAAGTAGTTCCCGCTCTATGCCAATCGTGCTACAATAAACATGAATAACCATAAGCCGCACTAAGGAGTTCAGCTATGGCAAAGTTGTTGCTAGTAGAAGACGACAATAACTTGCGGGAAATTTATGAAGCCCGCCTGCAAGCAGAAGGGTACACGATCGCCACCGCCAAAGACGGAGAGGAAGCTCTGGTCGTTGCCAAGGCTGAACATCCTGACCTTATTATTTCAGACATCATGATGCCTAAGATAAGTGGTTTTGAAATGC
The DNA here is from genome assembly GCA_027314885.1 of Candidatus Saccharimonadota bacterium. Classification (GTDB taxonomy): domain Bacteria; phylum Patescibacteriota; class Saccharimonadia; order Saccharimonadales; family UBA4665; genus JAJZAF01. The sequence goes on from DAHUZY010000001.1 coordinate 25,108, forward strand.
TGGATATTCTTCGTAATACTGAGAGTCTTAAGAGTGTACCGGTCATTATGCTGACCGCTCTCGGTCAAAATGATGACCAGCAGCGAGCAGACAAACTCGGCGCCGACCGTTATTTAGTGAAGTCACAAGTGACGCTGGAAGACATTGTCAAAGTAGCCCACGAGCTTTTGCACGACACGGCGCCCGACACTGCGACATCTTCACAGAGTGCACCTACACAACAACCGTCCGCTACCGCACCAGATAGCAGCTTGCCCACGGCCCCCGTTGCTGTAAACGAACCAGTAGCGCCTGCGCCGGCCCCAAGCACTGAAGAGTCAACTACCACCTCTATACCTGTCGTGACGACCGAGCCAGTAACTCCAATAACAGTCTCAAATGCACCCCAGACCGATACTGAAGATGAGAGTGCTCAAGTGGGTGTTAATACAGGTACCGAAGTAGGTGAAAGTACCAATATAGAAGATTTTGTTGCTGGTGCTTCACAAGAGGCGGGACCACCGCCGCTTAATTCTATTGCCACCCCGGATGACGCGGTCATAGATCCCCCTCTAGCTGACCCTCAGACAGCAAGTAGCCCTACAACTTCGCCAGCTGCAACAGAAAGCACGACCCCAGCGACAGCTGTTCAATCTACTACCCCTGAAACGCCTGAGCCCACCACCGAGACACCCGCTGCAAACGTCGCACCACCCCAGGAAGTATATGCTGAAACAAATCCTCCTCTTGAAGAAACAGACGATTTGGGTGACGAATCGGGCACATCCCCAGTTGTGCACGACAAAGTTATTACGCCGCTCAAAACAGATGCCAAAAAGGATATTAACAGCTTACTTAACCTCGAAACCGCCAAGGAAAAGGCCCTTGAGTCTACTACCGAAAACGTAGCAAGTGCCGGTGCCGGCACTCCTCAAGTCCAAGTACCTGAGCCTGCTTCAACCGGTAATGACAGCACGCAGCAACAGACGCAACCAATCGCTAGCCCAAACCAAGCCACTCCTGACGCCCCTCAACCACGACCCGACCTCAACAACATCTCCTTGTAATGCCCTTAAGCCACGAGTATGCGTTTAAATGCCTTCATTGCAACTGCAACCGGCATAAGTCGCCGAGCGGCCGATAAGACCATTGCCGGGGGACGAGTATCTGTTAACCAAACTAATGCTCACCTGGGCCAACAGGTTAGTGAAGATGACATTGTCACTCTTGATAGCACACGAATTACCTTGCCCGTCACGACAACTACAATCATGCTCAATAAACCCGTAAGTTATGTGTGTTCAAGAAAGGGCCAGGGGAGTCCGACCATCTACCAGCTATTACCGCCGGCGCTACGACCTTTGAAGCCAATCGGACGTCTGGATAAGGATTCCTCTGGTTTGTTGCTTTTAACAAATGATGGGCAGCAAGCAAACCTTCTGATGCACCCACGATTCCATAAGACAAAGAGCTACTATATCACGCTGCACAGTTCACTCACTACGCTAGATGAGGAACATATAACAAAAAGTGGCATTAAGCTTGCTGATGGCCTGAGTCGTTTGCAATTAACACCCCTCGGTAACGATCGCACAAAGTGGCAAGTCAACATGCAGGAAGGCCGTAACCGGCAAATCCGGCGCACCTTTGCCGCTTTGGGGTATAACATTAACCAGCTGCACCGTGTTCGCTTTGGCTCATATAAACTCGGTAATCTAAAAACAGGGAACTATACGGTCGTCTAGACAATTCTCTAATCTGTTAGGTCTTGCTATAATACAGCGGTGAACCAAAAGGTACCTATTGTAGCAATTGTCGGCCGAGCAAATGTCGGTAAGTCGAGTCTATTCAATGCGCTATTAGAGCGGCGTGAAGCGATTGTCGCGAGGGAAGAGGGCACGACACGTGACAGCATCATGGCTAAAGCAGAGTATCATCATCGCCAATTTTGGCTGGTTGACACTGCCGGCATGAAAGACCCCGAGGATGAATTTGAGTTAACCATCCAGGAGCAAATACTTCAAGCAGTTGAAAGTGCCGACATTATACTCGTGGTAGCCGAAGCAGACGTACCTATCGCTGAAGAAGACAGGACGGTTTCTAAGCTGGCTCTAAAGAGCAAAAAACCGGTTGTATTAATCGTTAACAAGCTAGATAAGGTCAAGTACGGAGTTCCGCAAGACTTTGAACGGCTCGGTATTAAGCCGATACTCGGTACAAGCGTACCACAGCATAAAGGCATAGAGGACCTGCGAGAAGCTATCGGAGCCTTACTGCCAAAAGACGCTCCACGACGCACCCCAGACACTACACACCTCTCCATGGCCATTGTCGGGCGACCGAACGTCGGTAAGTCCAGGCTGTTTAACTCACTTGCCAAAAAGCAGCAGGCAATCGTCGCAGATCAAGCAGGTACGACACGAGATGTTAATAGGATTGGGTTGCGTTATAAGGGTAAGGATATAGAGCTACTTGACACTGCAGGTATTCGTCGCTCAGGCAAAATCCAGCCTGGTGTTGAACGCTTTAGCGTCCTCAGAGCCCTCAGCGCCATCGAGCAAGCCGATATTTGTATCCTCGTCATGGATGTTAATGAATTGACAGTGCAGCTGGATCAAAAGATTGCCGGCTTAGTCAAAGAAGCAGGCAAAGGCCTTATACTCGCAATCAGTAAGTGGGATACCGTAAACGACAAGGACTCACAAACCAGCGATAAGATCGCTGACGAACTGTCCGCCAGCTTTGATTTTGTTCCTTGGGCACCGCTTATTTTTACCAGCGCCGTAAGTGGACAAAATGTCACAAGATTGCTAGAGCTCGCACTCGCTATCTATGCACGGCGCCAGCAACGACCGACTACCGCTGCCCTTAACCGATGGCTACAACAGGCAATATTAGAACACCCTCCCGCTGGACTAAAAAATCGAGCCCCAAAGCTTAACTACATGGTGCAGGAAATAGATAACCCCATTCCTGCATTCAAAATATTTGGTAGCCAAACTCGATACATCCACTGGAGCTACCGGCGTTATCTGGAGCACTCACTTCGTGACATTTATGACTATAGTGGCACGCCCATTCAATTGTGGTTTATTGAAAAGCACGTTTCGCATCGTCACGGCGAAAGTCCAACGAGAAAGTAAAGGGCCACTTGCGTATCAGTGTATGATCGGAGATACTTGAAGACAGATGGCATGGCTACAAAAACGCCCTCAGGTGAGCGACCCGACTATGTATTACAGCGTCGGACTTAATAAGACAATCCTCATTGTGGGACTAGGCAATCCTGGCAAACAGTATGATCAAACTCGTCACAACGTTGGTTTTCTTTGTGTTGACACCTTCGTTAGTCAGAGCGAGGAGCTGAGCGGCTGGGTGGAAAAGAAAAACTTTAAAGTCTTGCTTTCTAGCGGCCGCCTAGCAGACAAGCAAGTCATCTTTATTAAGCCGACCACATTTATGAATAATAGCGGTGAAGCTGTCCAGGCCGTGGCAAACTTCTATAACCTCACCTCAACAGATATTGTAGTGGTTCATGATGAACTGGATATCGATTTTGGGCAAATCCGTATCCGTCGCGGCGGCAGCAGCGCTGGACATAACGGTGTCCGCTCAATCAGTCAGCTTATCGGTGAAGAATACGGTCGTATCCGCATCGGTATCGGACCCCAGAAGCCACAGGGTATTAAGAGCGAGGATTTTGTGCTACAACGTTTTAGCAGCAAGGAACAAGCAGAATTACCTAGTCTTACCAAAGAGGTCATGGCAATACTGAGTGAATATATATATGGGGCAGGCGATTTACTGTCAGAAACACGCAGCTTCATACTCTGAGAACTAAAAAAGGTCGACGAGAGGGGGTGGGCACCGCTCGTCGACCTATCATAGTGGGGAACAGCCCAAGAAGGACATTCCCCAAACCCTTCAACCCACCCCGGTGAAACATCGATGTCTATATATAAATAGTGACTCGTGCCAGCCGCACAGCGACTACCATTTAGGCTCACATTGGTCGGGGACCTTTTCAGTGAGGCAAGCCCACCGAATTGGAAACCTAGTTAAAGGGGTTAGTATGTTTTAGAGCGTGTTCGGCAGGCTAATTTGCCCACTAAACATCCATAAGAGAAAGTGGAGGGTACTACTTTTTCATGGCGCGCTCTAAAACAATCTAACGATCTCCTTATTACCGAAGTAATAAGGGGTTAGAATGGGGGTAAAAGGTGCTGAATTTCCCTATAGGGAAATCATAAGTTGCTATTTTAGCAAATGCATTACATTATGTCAATACTTTAAAATATTTCTGTTATATATCAAGAAGCTCATGCTTATTTGTTCTCTGATATACTTTATAAAAGTATGAAGCGTGCAATTACAGCAGGAATCATAATCGGCGGCACTATAGGAGGATCGCTCGGCGGCGGGATTTTCAGTCTAAGCTTCTGGAGTCTACTGTGGAGTGCAGTCGGATCTATAGTTGGTGTTTTTGCAGCCTACTACTTGGTTAACTATCTCACTCCTTGAGTTCTACAAAGATGAGCCGGGACATACTTGCATAAAAAATAGACGACAAGAACAGAGTATGGTACATATTTTTACAGCTTTGTCTTATATATATATTGCATTCTCGTTCATATTGCGCTTAGATGGAGCATTAGTATGACAAAAAACTTAGTTATTGTTGAGAGCCCCGCTAAAGCGAAGACTATCGAAAAATTTCTTTCGAAAGACTACAGTGTTAAAAGCAGCTTTGGCCACATCCGTGATCTCCCCAAGAAGGGATTAAATATAGATGTAGAGCATGACTTTGAGCCCAAATACGAGATCAGTGCTGACAAGAAAAAGGTAGTAAGTGAGCTCAAAAAGGCAGCACGTGGTAGTGAAGTATGGCTGGCTAGTGATGAGGACCGGGAAGGTGAGGCAATCGCCTGGCATCTGACGCAGGCGCTTAACCTTGATCCAGCCAAGACGAAGCGCATCGTCTTTCATGAGATAACCAAACCCGCAATCACAGCTGCAATCGCCCATCCTCGGGCTGTAGATATAAAACTCGTTCAAGCCCAACAAGCCCGTCGAGTCCTTGACCGTCTGGTTGGTTACGAACTTTCACCGATTCTCTGGAAGAAGGTACGAACGGGGTTGAGCGCAGGTAGAGTGCAGTCTGTCGCCGTACGCCTCATTGTAGAACGTGAGCGAGAGATTAAAGATTTCTCCCCCCAAAGTAGCTTTAAGATCACGGCCCAGTTTCATGCGCAGGATGAGAAAGCCATACCCGCAGAACTCCGCGATAAACTCCCAGATGCCATTCAAACCAAAGCATGGCTCAAGCAGTGCGCGACAGCCAGCTTCAAGGTACAGGCGATTACCAAAAGACCTGCCAAACGCAGCCCTAGTCCGCCATTTACGACAAGTACGCTGCAACAAGAGGCAAGTCGCCGGCTCGGTTATAGTGTTCGGCAAACTATGACGCTGGCGCAGCGACTCTATGAATCTGGGCATATTACTTACATGCGCACTGACAGCACAATTCTCTCTCGCCTGGCACTGCAAGCAGCGAGTGAACATATTACGAAGACATACGGCGCGAATTATGTGAGCACCCGCCAATATAAGACGAAAAATGCATCAGCCCAGGAGGCTCATGAAGCCATACGACCAACTAACCTTGCCAAAGCAGCTATTACCGGAGAGTCGCAGCAGCAAAAACTCTATCAATTAATCTGGCAGCGAGCAATTGCCAGTCAAATGGCTCATGCTCAAATAGAAAAAACGGAGGTTGCTATCGCAATAAGCAACCAACCAGAAGTGTTTGTTGCCAAAGGTGAAGTACTGCGTTTTGACGGCTACCTACGAGTCTATGGCACAAGCAAAGAGGACGTCGTGCTGCCGCCCCTCTCCGAAGGTCAAGCGCTGCAAGCAGAAACTATAACCGCTATTGAGACATTCAGTAAACCTCCCGCTCGCTACTCAGAGGCTTCATTAGTCCGCAAGTTAGAGGATCTTGGCATTGGCCGGCCGAGTACCTACGCACCGACAATTTCCACCATCCAAAGTCGGGGATATATCGAGAAGGTAGACGTTGAGGGAAGAGAACAGTCAGTCCGAGAACTGAGCCTACAAAATGGCATCGTGACTGAGCGGTCTACCAACGTTACTACTGGCGCAGACCGCAATAAACTCATTCCCACTGCAATTGCAGATGTAGTGACTGATTTTCTCGTTAAGTACTTCCCGAGCATCGTCGATTATGACTTTACGGCTCGGGTGGAAGACGATTTTGATAATATCGCCCACGGAGAAGAGACCTGGCAGAAGATGATTGCAGATTTTTATAAAGATTTTCATCCACTCATTGAGAAATCGGAAGACATATCTCGGCAAGAAGTCTCCCAGGCGCGTTTACTCGGAAACGATCCTCAAACAGGTGAACCTATTTATGCCCGTTACGGCCGTTATGGTCCGATGCTACAGCGGGGAGAAACTGAAGACGAGACCAAGAAGCCAGGCTTTGCGCCACTACCAGCGAACTCCACGCTTGATACTGTCAGCTTAGATCAAGCCCTGGTGATGTTTACGCTGCCACGAGTTGTCGGAACCACCAAGGAGGGCGAGGAAATTAGAGCAAACATTGGTCGATTTGGGCCATACATACAAGTCGGCAAGACATTTGTATCCATTAAAAAACTCGACCCCCACGTGATTACAGAAGCTCAAGCTCGAGAATTGTATGCAGAGAAACAAGCAAAAGAGGCAGCGAAGCATATTAATGAGTTCAAAGAGAGCGGCATCAAGGTATTAAATGGCCCTTATGGTCCGTACGTCACGGACGGGAAAAAGAATGCCCGCATAAATAAAGAGCAGGACCCCAAGGCTCTTACTGAAGATCAGGCAAAAACCCTACTGAAGAATGCCAAGCGATCGCCTAAACGGCGTAAACGCTCAGCGTAATATCAGAAGAATTTGCTGTACTGTAAAAGTTGTGGATAAGTAGTATTTCTACACCATCAACTATGCATTGATGTCAGTTATGTGCTAGAATAGTTCTAGATCAGATAGTTTGTGTTGACTTTTAAAAATTATAGTTTTATAATAGACTTAAATAATTATAATCAGGGAAGATTAAACCGCACTGCCTCAAAATACTGCCCCATCTACCGAAGTAAGTACTCCAGAGCTCGTCAAGAGTGTTCTTGCTAGTATAGAGAAAGAACGTGAGCGAGAAATTATCTCTCGTCGTTTTGGCCTCTTTGATCGAAAAGAAACACTCGAGCAAATCGGGGAAATGCTCGGCATTACACGGGAACGGGTCCGCCAGCTGGAAAAGTCTGTCATGCATACATTGAAAGCAGCGGTAGAGCGGGGGACTATTGGTGATGTGACTGAATTTGAGAGCCGCGTCATTACATTGCTTGAGGCCAACGGCCAAGTTGCTCGTGTCACCGAACTGACAAAACAGCTCAGCCCTACCGCGGACCGCGAAGAGCAGGCGAGAGTAGCGTTCTTATGTCAGCTGTGCCCCAACCTGGTAGTTATCAGCGAAAACGACAACTTCTATAACAGTGTTGGTATACGCAAAGTTCACGATGAGAATACTATCAAGAAACTTGTAGCTCAGCTAATTGAGACTATCAAGCAGCTTGGTGAACCGAAAGATATCGCCGTCATTGCTAAGACTGCCAAGATTGAAGACCCTGCTCAAGCAGCCGCGCTGACCAGTACTTCCAAACAGCTTGCCACATTAAACGGACGTTGGGGACTTATTAAGTGGCCCATGGTTAACCCGAAGAACATCCGCGACAAGATATATGTAATCCTGAAAGAAAACGGCAAGCACATGCATTTTAATGAAATCTCCAAAGCGATTAAGCAAAGTGACTTCAGGCGAAAAGATGTCACTACCCAAGCAGTTCATAACGAACTCATCAAAGACAAGCGCTTTGTACTAGTGGGTCGAGGCATCTATGCACTAAAAGAATGGGGCTATAGCAAGGGCACAGTAGCCGACATCATTGCCGAAGTACTAAAACAAGCTGGCGAACCACTTCATCGAGACGAAATTGTAAAGCGGGTACTTAAGAGTCGCTTCGTAAAAGAGACGACTATTCTACTTAACTTACAGGGTAAGCCTCAGTTCAAACGGGTAGCCAAAGCTACATACGCACTCGCTGAGTAACGGCTCAGCACTTCTATCTCACGATGGCAGAGGCACACTTTAATGAATCAACAAGCCCTCTATTTGAAGAGGCGACTCCGCACGCAGTGATTAAGAAATTGGTCAATTGGCTGATGAGCGGCAGCAACATTGGACATATTGTCACCGCAGAATATGAGGAAGCCGACAGCCAACAACACGTGACGGCCTCCTCATTGGCATTATTTCCTCAGACCCTACCTTCTGACCAACGCCAACACCTAGAGGGGGTCAATCGGCGTTACCACTATGTGTATCTCGGTTATGGTAACGAATTAGCTCAAAGAAGACTCGGCATGATAGTCTCAAATACAGCCGTTATACGTTCTGATACACATGATATCCGCACCTTAGATGAAACACGCACCATAAGGCATTACTCAGCCTCTTGCGCAAAGTGGAGCAGCATGGTGATGCGACAAGAGTTTTCAAGCTATGCAAACTTAGAAGAAGACCCCCCGGCTGAAACTATAAAACCACAGCTACCAGCAAGTCTTGCTGATTTATCGCATCTTACAGATATAACATATACTTTTTATAAAGACGTTCAGACCATAGCTGAAAGCACTCCAGTAACAGCTCGATTCATGCCCACATTGCCAATCATGAAAATGATTGCTCGGCTACATTAAACAAAAAACGAACACATTAAGTAGGTCTTTAAGTAAAAAGACAAGTCAATGAGATATGATATACCTAAAAAATAAATAGGTTGCCCCGAATGCAGAGTAGAGCAATGAAGTCTTATATCGTAAAAGCGATATAAATTCGTGCGGCAATAGCCATAGGGTAGCGCAAAAACCATACACGGCAGCCATAGTTATAACGTCGCACAATGTATATTTTGCGACGTACATATTTACACAACGGCTTATATGAGAACACCCTGCTGCAGGGGAGTAGTTTGGTGTTACTGCCCACACATAACTTATTTAAGGCAGACGTCTCTGCGTAATAGTTCTTCCATAGATACTTCCTTGATTTACACTTATGAGCTGCTCGTTGAATAGCCTTACACCCTAGTGCCCATTTAGTGATATATAACACTATTTGACTTTTCCACAATTGTGTCGTGAAATTATAGCTTTTTCGACTTAATGTAATAATTTCTGCTTTCCCCTGCCTTGCTCTTAAATTATAAAAAATTTGACATTTGCCCTGCTCAATTATGTTTATATGTATTTTTAAAATAAAAAAGAAATACAGAACTAGTGAACAAAATACGAACAATCGGGGTAGAAGAACAGGGGCCTACTGGTAATATGAACGGCCGTCTACGCGTACATCGACATAGTGCGCCGGCGTAATGTTTTGGGAATGCAGGAGTGCAATGGTAGCCAGAAACGTACCCACCTGCTGCCGAGGATCATTATTCTGAAAATTAAACTTAATTATATATGGTTCCCCGCCTATGCCGACATCGAGCTCATTATTACCGGCTGGCATGGTTAATGAGCTTATTTTATATTGTTTAGCATCTAGTTCCGTAACAACCGTTTGTATAAATGTCACATCACTCATTGGCAAGGCCTGAGCGGCAGCGCTCTGTATGCTCAAATTCGCATGGTCAATCACCGTCGGAAGCGATAATTCTTGAATGAGCTGACTGCTCGGTTCTGCGATGATTGCTTTACCATTCTCATTAACAGCAAAGCTCTGACCATTGTCGAGCTGGAGCACCAATGCAAGCTGTGTCGGCTCAACGTACACTAATAGTTGGTGTGCAAGTAGCGGCACCGTTATGCTCACGTTTGTAAGCTCTGGAAACTGAGTCTGCAAACCCCTGCCAAGCCCGACGGTGTTAACTGTAATTTTATTCTGATTCCAAATAGACCGGGACATTATTTTATCGGCAGCCTGCTCGTATACTTGTAGATTGTGGGCCAGGGAGCTAGAAACTACTTTACTCGACCCATTGCTGTTCAATGGTATTACTTTGACCGTGTCTGACAGACTCAGAAGCCGAACCGCAAACACTATGATTACTACTAGTAAGACCATTAGCCCAAATCGCTGCAGCCAAACATGATTAGCTGAAGACGCTTGAGGTGATCGATGCATATCCGCAACTTCTGTATGATGACTCTGTTTAGCTACTTCGTCGTTCGGGTTGGATCTATAAGTATAGCTCGATAATTTGGACCCGAGTTTGGCCTCTTTACTCCGCCGTTTATGTAAAGGTCGGCGCGGCCTCATAGCTGCCCCAATATGAGTTGTGCAATCTGGTCGGCCGCATCAGGTTGCGCTAGACAAGCAAAATTACGACCGAGTTTGTTGCACTCTTCAGGATGCTGAAGTAAGTGCTCAATATGGCGCATAAGTCGTTTAGAGTCCTTCGTCAGTTCCTCTGCTGTAAGTATAATTGCCGCCCCCTTCCCTTTAAGGTACTCGGCGTTCTTCAGTTGATGCCCGGCAGCTAAGAATGAGCTCGGTAGCACAATACAAGCCTTACCCTGGATTGAAAACTCTGCCAGGTTAGTCGCCCCTGCCCTGCAAATCACAAGATCTGCGGCCCCACTATATAAATAAACGTCATTAATGTAATCATGAATCATGATGCGTTGTCGTAGATGACGATCCGTCACGCTTGTGTCGTATGTTGCTCCAAGCGCCATCTCATTACCCCTGCCAGCGACATGAACAACATAGAGGTCATGAAACTCATTAATGAGCTGCGCCACGCTATCAGCAACCACTGCATTAACATCTTGAGAGCCCAGGCTACCACCAATAATAAAAAGCATCTTGGCCTGAGGGGGGATACCTATCTGCTGACGGTATTTTTTGCGCAGATTCTCAGTAACCGGCTTAAAATTTGTGTTCACTGGTATGCCAGTAGTCACTGTCTTGTCGGGAGGATATGGGTAGTCTCCCGCATCGAAAGCAACAGCATGGTATCGTGCCCATGGAGCTATCAATCGATTTGCCAAACTGGGAATAAGATCGGAGTCATGGGTAATATACGGTATATGCTGAAGTTTTGCACCAATTGCGACTGGCACACTGACAAACCCACCCCGGCTAAAAACGAGGGCTGGTTTGATGCGCGTCATCAGTCGCCAGCTTTGGTATACACCAATAATTACATAGAAGCCATCTCTAATATTCTGAGCCATGGTTGCTATATCGAGTAATTGCTTCATGCGGCCATTATGAAATCGTCTTAATTTGCCAGCCCTGACGGCAAATACTTTATCAATATGTGAGTCATGTGCGGGAATGTCGGCAAAACTATCACCTTTTTTGCCAACATAAATAAGCTGTAGTTTTGGATCGCGACGTTTCAGAGCTGCCGCAACAGATAAAATTGGCATAATGTGTCCGCCTGAGCCGCCACCGGTGAGAACAACCTTAGGTGACATATTGTTCAATAATCTGCCCTCCGTAAAGTATTGCGATGGAATGAGCGCCGGCCATCAGATGATGAAGGAGGTTGTGATGTTGGCACCTTCAGGGCTGTGTATTGCGACAACTGATATACCAACCCTATAGCTGCCGCTGAGAAAACTACGCTCGTGCCACCGTAACTAATAAACGGCAGCGTGATGCCTTTGAGCGGCAATAAACCGACCATACCACCGATGTTAACAAGCGCTTGAACGCTGAACCAAGTCAGTACACCAACGACCAACAGACGACTGAAATCATCAGGTAAACGCTCAGCAATGCTCTTCAAGCGTGCAAAAAGTAGTCCAAAAATCGCCACCAGGATGATGCACCCAATAAAACCAAACTTTTCCGCATAAATTGCGAAGATCGAATCGTTCGCTGCCTCTGGCTCATAGCCATAAGCTTGCACACTATTTCCCAGACCCAAACCAAACAAACCCCCCGATCCAACAGAGATAATCGACTGGCAAGCCTGATAGCCAGTTGTTTGGCAATTAGTATCAGGGTGCAGAAACGTTTCCAAACGAGCTCGCCTATAGGGAACTGCTGAGATCGCTAAGACAAGCACGATTAGTATTGCGCCTGCAATCATCATAATTCGCTTCATGGGTATGCCGGCGACATACGCCATGACACCCATCATGATTACCAAAATACCCGTAGACCCAAGGTCGCTCTGTACGCCAGCGATAATAATCCCCATAGCAAACAAAGCAACCAATAAAGGCTGGAGCGTCTTCCGAAGACTCTTAATAGTATTTGTACGTATACGCTCTGCCAAAAAATGAGCAATCCAAATGAGAACCGCAAATGTAACTAGCTCAACAGACTCAAAAGAAAGACCACCAAAACGGACCCATCGATGTGCAGGGTACATAGGGTTAACCGGTATGGCCAGTGCTAATAGTGTTGCGAATCCAGCGAGCAAAAGCAATGCTTTATATGATCGCCGCCATGTCGTTATAGGTATTTTTGCAGTAATAAAAAAGGCAACTGCACTGAGTACAATTGCAATTATCTGCTTGATGACATAGTAGTTATTGCCGACATTATTGGTCAACGCCAAAGCGGGACTAATAGAGTAAATGACAATAAGGCCAATAAGCAGCAAAATACCGCACGCCGTCACCAACCAATAGTCCGGCTTATGTTTGCGGCCGAGCTGTACGACCCCTTCCCCTGGGGATAGATCGAGCCACGCAATTATACTTTTTCTTTGAGGACGCATTGACTCTAGCCTCGCCTTCCAAGTAAAAATATAATCAGCCCGATAACACTGGCTATCTGGCCGAGAATCCAAAAACGCATAGTGACTTTTGTTTCCGGCCAGCCGATCGCTTCAAAGTGATGATGAATTGGTGAGGATAAGAATACTTTCTTGCCGTGCCGAAGTCTTCGTGACAGACGATTAATAATGACTGATCCGGTTTCCATCACATAGACCGCACCGATAACTGGCAGAATGTATACAGTATTAGTCTGAAACGCAATAATGCCGAGCGCCGTTCCGAGAGCAAACGCCCCGACGTCACCCATAAAGAAACGCGCAGGATAAATATTAAACCAAGTGTAACTAAGTAATGTGCCGACGATAGTTAAGCAAAAGCCAGCCAGCGCAAACTTGCTCTCTACAATGCAAATGATAGCATACGCCATAAATGAAGATGTCAGCAATCCGCCAGCCAGACCATCTAAGCCATCGCTCAGATCAACAGATATAGCGGTGGCAATCACGACGAACCAAAACAGTGCAATAATCAATATGCCAAGGTGCCATTGATTGTGTGCAATCCAGGGTAAATACATAGAGTGGACCCCGAGCTTGGCATAAAACCACCAACCACTTATAAGAATTAGGATACTGTATAAGCTGAACTTCAATCGAGCGCTCATGCCGGCAACGTTATTATGGCTACGGATGTTCATAAAATCATCAATCAAGCCAATACAAGCCGCTCCTATGAGTCCTGCCAGCGGTAGCCACGTTTGGCCTCGATGCAAATTAGCAATGAGCGTAACAGTACTGACTGCCAACACAAAAATAAGCCCTGCCATGGTTGGGATGTTGCGTTTATGCTTTTCGGCGTGTAACTTGGCATAAACAACCGCCGTGCCCCCGGACCAGGCCTCAGTTCTCTGGCGTTTCCACCACTGTTTTTTATAGGCTATAGTGGTATAAAGCGGAGTAATAATCATGCTCAATACAAACCCAAAGAAAGCTAGTGATAGAATGCTCACTAAGTCATGACTAGTAATGGTAATGTGCAGCGTGTTCATGCCGTTTGCTTACCTTGTATTATAGCATCTTGACTGATAAATATTTGGGCTGGAAGCCAACATTGAACATTAGTTTTTGGGTAATTGTTTGCGGTCATAGAATATCCCTCATGCTTTTCCTACGTTTTCGGTGTTACGAACGAGTCATTGATGAGCATATGTGCCAAGTCTGCAAAGACTGGTTGACCACCATAAGAGCCGGCGTAACCAGGAGTGCCTGGTTTAATATTGAAGACCACAATTAAATACTGCGGCCGATCGCCGCCCACAAAACCTATGTATGTACCATTATAGAGATTCTTATAATACCCGCCACCGTTTGGTTTTGCGATTTGGGCTGTACCTGTTTTTCCGCCAACTATGTAATTGGAAGGAAAGTTCATGAAAGAGAAGCCGAAGCGCAAATAGCTCTTCACGACGTTCTCCATCAGCGGCTCAAGCTCACCGCCAATGTTTGGCTTAACGGTGTGCCTGATGAGTACTTTTGGCTGATCGACAATTACTTTACCGCTGGGAGTAATTACTTTGGACACCAGTGTTGGCTGATAATAAGTACCGCCGTTGAGTACACTTGAAAGAGCCGCCCCCATCTGTAGCGCCGTCACCTGCACTCCCTGTCCGAACGACGTATTAGCATACCTCAAGTCTATACTCGGATCATTCGGGTTTGGTGGCGGTACATATCCAGCAGACTCATAACCTTGTTGTATACCAGTAGGTTTGCCAAAATGAAAATGGTTCACCAGGTAGTTGTGCCAGCTATAGATGCCCTTCATATTAATTTGCGTACCACCTACATGGCTCATCTGCATAAGCATCCAGGTTGCTCCAGTGTTTAGTGAAAGCGCTAATATGCTCGCAATGTTCTGCTCACGCGCACTTCCATCCGGCTTAATATCGTGGACGTTGAACCCATTAATTACCCAGTGCATGGGGTCGTAATATGCTTCATTGGGCTGAATTACACCCAAATCAAGCGCCGCAGGAGTAGTCAAGGTTTTCATTATAGAACCAGGCTCAATGGCATTCGTTACGGCAGCATTCATAAACAGCCTTGGATTAGTGACATTTTGGTAATTGCTTGGATTATAGGTCGGGTAATTGGCCATTGCATCGATCTGACCGTTATACGGGTTCATAATAAGAGCACTGAGGCCCTGAGATTTGGTCTTTTTATAATCTGTTTTGAGTATTTTCTCCATTTGTGCCTGCATCGGTAGGTTAAGGGTAGTCACCACCGTGTCTCCGCTCACTGGCGACGTCTGTATGTTACCCTTATTGGCAGCCAGAGGCACGCCGGCAGCATCGGTCACCGCCCTTACCCTTCCCGGTGTTCCGGCAAGCTCTTTATTGAGTGCTTGCTCAAGCCCATACTCACCGACACCGTTACTATTTACAAACCCGAGAACCTGTGATGCGAGGCTGCCGTCAGGATATACACGATAGTCTCGACCTAGTGTATTAATGCCCGGTAGCTGGAAAGATAGAATTTTCTTATTCTGAGCAGGGCTTATTTTCCTTGCAAGCACCACGTACTGCGTGTGCGGAATGTGCATCAATTTTTCATATTGACTGGGGTTGCCGCCAATTACCTGGCTGATCTTTGCCGCTGTTTTAGACACGTTCTTGATAAGAGGCGGATCTGCATAAAGCTTATAAAGTTTTTGGTTTAAGACAAGCGGTACAACACTATTGCCGTCATAAGCCTCAATAATACCCCGAGTAGCTGGAATCTGATACGCTTTGAGCTGGTCATTTAAGGCAGCGGCTTTATAGTGGCCATACTCAATAACTTGGACATAAAATAAACGTATCACGTATATCACAATGACCAGCACTAAACAGCCGTAGATTATACGGACACGTTGTACCGACTGAGTAACCATTGGCCTTTCTGACACGCTTTACCCTTTCCGCTACTGCTGTATGGTGGCTGAAGGAGTAACGGGTACCATATTTTTGGCTACAGTACTATTCGCAACACGATTAAGCGACTGCAGCTGGGCAGATGCTACTTGAAGGTTTTGATACTGGTTTTGCAGCTGGCTTTGGGCTTGCTGCAAGTTATTGATTTGAAAACCGTACGCATTTGTCTTAGTCATCTGGGTCATGTAGAGGAGACCGAGTAGACATGCCAGTACAACTAGCGTGACAGTATTGCTGATAGGGCCAAACGTACGAGCTTGAGCTCGAAAGCTGACTGAGTTTTGATTGCGACCTGAAAAACGTGCACGGTTCATGGCCAGAGAGCTTGAATATGTCATCTTCTTTCCTTTCTATTTTATATTTTGGTTCCAGCTCCCTTATAGCGAGAGCTGGAACAGTGTTACCTATTTAGACCACGCGAACGTGAATCTTATAGGCTCGGGAGCTACTTTTTACCCGTATAGGCATGTGAGTTCCCTTTCTTGTTTATTTTCACTGCGGCACGCAATTTTGCACTGCGGGCACGCGGATTATGGACTACTTCTGAGGGACTGGGCGTCACAGGATGCTTAGTGAGTAGCTTAAGCTGCGCGTCATAGCGTTCACCGGACTCTGCTTGTAGTGCTCTTTTGACAAGACGATCTTCAAGACTGTGAAAGCTGATGACCACAATCCTGCCCGACGGTGCAAGCAAGTCAAACCAGAGCGGCAAGCTATGTTCAAGGAGATACAACTCATCATTGACTGCAATTCTGAGTGCTTGGAAAGTCCGCGTTGCAGGATGAACTCTATAATGACCCGGCCAGACGCGTGCCACAACTAATGCCAATTCTGTGGTACTCGTGAACGGCCGATAGTTTATGATCGCTCTAGCAATCGCGGCAGCTTTCGGCTCCTCTCCATAGCGCCTAAGCAAATCAGTCAGCGCTGCCTCGCTATATGTATTCACTATAGTTTCAGCAGTTAAGTCTTGCGACTGATCCATGCGCATATCCAGTGGTCCTTCGGTTTTGATAGCAAAACCACGCTGACCCTCGTTAAGGTGCGGTGACGATGTCCCCAAATCAGCCAAAATAAGGTCAAATTGCCGCTTAGCTGCGTACAATTCGCCTGCTGCAGTGAGGAAATCTTGATTTCTGATCTCCACGCCATTTTTACCACTGAATTTTTGTTTCAGCTGCGCTATGGCTGCTTGGTCACGATCTACCAAGACTACTGGTGAGAGGCTTCCAGCACATCCCAGTACCGCCTCGGCATGTCCTCCGTAACCTGCCGTCAGGTCCAGATAAGAATTACCTGGCTGAGGATCAAGGTACTTCAGGACTTCGTCAAGTAATACCGGTATATGTTGAAGATTATTTTGGTTTTTGTTTTGGTGCATCTTTGCTTGTGTTTGTGTTTGCAAGGTCACCTAACCGGTAGCCAACTTTTTGTTTTTATGAATGTTTTTGTTTTTGGTTGACACGGCAAATTGTAAAGTTACGATTCGCCACGTCGAGTTTGAGAGACTTATGTGTGAGGTGGAGTTTTGGGAGGTGTTTTTGAAAGGTACAAAGCGTTTTTTAAAGTGGTGTGCTCAAATGTTCCACATGTTGACTACCGATTAGCTGATCTCGAGGGTCTTCTATTTTTAATTGTTAAGGAACTTCGTTGCAAGCGGCTACTCAACCGGTGGAGCCATCAGGCGCCAATACTGCCCGACACCGACAGCTACCAGGTCACGCTCGATTCCCGCGTAATCCAGTAGGTGCTGCTCTACCGTAATGCGCCCTTGCTTGCCATCTGGCATTTGCTCGACCTTACCCATTCGAAACTGAACGTTAAGATCTGCAATCCGCTCATCGAGAATATCCCCAGCCAAACGTGGTTCTACAAGATTGTTCCAAACATCTTTAGGGTAAAGATGGAGGTACTTGCCGAAACCCCTAGTGATAACTGCCCCGCTCGCAAACTGATGACGTAACTCAGGAGGTATTGTTAACCTCCGCTTGTCATCCAGCTTCCTTTCGAAGTAGTCTACTGTGGCCATGGCATTCCCTTAAGCTACTAGTGGTTTTTTTATTTTTCGAAATGGTACGCTATTTTGCCGCACCACTTCTACCCACTTCCATGAGTGTACTACCCACTATAACCCCCTGCAAGTGATAATATGATAAATAGTAGTGTTTCTAACACCACTTATCCACAGATTTTTCAGGGGTAATCATGAAAACACAATATGTAGCGCTTTGACCAATCAGCTAGACGCTAGGGAAGTATATTGCTCGCTTACTGACCGTGCGAACGTTCGGAGCTAGGGTGACTTGTTTCTGTGATATTGGGAAAGTTGATGGGCTGAGAATTGTGCTCATCTTCCAGAACCTTGTGAGCCAATGCCCCCTCATTAGGTGCACCGACACTCTTTATGCCACTGTTGAGCGCATAACCCGCTCCACCGACAGCTAGTGTAGCCACAGCTAGGCCTGCAGCTAATTTCTTTAAACGGGGCCGTGATCTTCCTTGCTCTGCTGCGTCCATACTCGCTTCTCGTTCTTCTTCATAAGTTAACGATGCTTCTGTCCGTCGAACAGCCTCTTTCACGTTAGCTGGGGACGAAACAGGTGAGCGAGAGTATTCAAAAACACGGCCTTGACGTCGACGTTCAGATATACCTTCTGATTTAGCGACAACTCTATCTGTAGCTGTGCCAAATTGATCCTCTAATAATATTTTTTCATTTTTCGTTAGTTTGTGTACCATGTTATCTACCTTATCATATATTTGTTAATAAATCAAGCATAAGTTTTACTTCTTTCCGTGACGACTGGCTGTACGCTGAGAGACGTTATAACTTACGTAATGTGGCCCCGACTCTTCTCTTTCACGCAGTATTGGATTATTTGACCCTGTGTCTACAGTTTCGAAAGAAAGCGCAGGTTGAGTAGGAAAAATTGCCCGCACCCGTGTCTGGCTACGCATATCCACCATCCCTATTGTGGCCGCCAACGCCATAACAAGAATGCTGAGCTCCGTAAAAAAATACCGAACCAATTTATAGGCAGAAGAGGATTTTTGTTTTAAGATCATCTAATGTTATTGTAGCAATAAATATGAACTATGTCAATGTTATGACATTGCTACAACATACAATCAGACATCAACTTCAATTGCCTCACCGGTCTGTAGCTTATGAAACTTTATACCTGCCGACGCCAGCTGATTTTCAAACATATCATACATCTGCTCTCGAGCGATATCGCTCCAGTGCCAGTCATGAATTGGCAAAACATGTTTCGGCTTAAGCTCAAGTGTTATATTGAGCGCCTTGATCGTGCTGCCCCATGGCGCAGTTATGGGTAAAGCTAAGACTGCCTTTGTTTCATGAAAGCTATGACTGTCGCCCGGATCGCTCAGCATATCAAGATAGTGAATGCCTATCTCTTCCGGCTGCGGAAAGAGTGGTTTTACACTTTCATGAGGAGCATCAAAGAATTGCACACCTTCAGTCGCCTCACTGCCCGCCCGAATTCCAGCAGCCTGTAAATGCTCAACTACTTCTGGTGTAGA
The DNA here is from genome assembly GCA_027314885.1 of Candidatus Saccharimonadota bacterium. Classification (GTDB taxonomy): domain Bacteria; phylum Patescibacteriota; class Saccharimonadia; order Saccharimonadales; family UBA4665; genus JAJZAF01. Next base: position 44,414 of record DAHUZY010000001.1, read on the forward strand.
AGTTATGCGGACTTCAGGAAAGGCGGTAACCAATTCCTGAACCAATGAGATGTCACAATGGTCTTGGTGTATATGTGTGATAAAAATGTCATCCAGACGGCTGAGATTCTCTACCTTGAGGGCCTCGACACTCATAGAGCCCGGATCAAAAAGAGCCGTACGGCCTTCTGCCTCAACCAACAAGCACGAGTGAACAAATTTCGTTACCTTCATAATCCCTCCTTCATTTTAATGTCTTTACTACCATTATACTTGGTGCCCATTTTTAGAAAGTCAATTCATCATATACAACTACGGCAGTTGCACAGACTAAGCCGCTAAGTGTTTTTCTCTGGCTTCGGCCGGCTTGGTGCTTGTTTGGCTTTCCTGCGATCACGGTATGCTAGTTGGCGTCGTAGCTGGTCCAGCCGTACAATCTTTTTCTCAAATTGCTTTAAGAGACTGGAATACTGCCAGTTTGGAGCCAGGATATTAGCAAGCTTCCCCTTCGCCTCCAGGTATTCAGCAAGGCTGAAAAAATCACCATCACCAGAGACGATGATCGCTTGCTCATAATTAGGAAGCTCCTTGAGTGCATAAAGCACAAGTTCCACATCAACGTTTCCCTTAACCTGTGGCTTTTCTTCCGCAGTTTCTGCCTTCTCCTCCCCCTCTCGCGGTACATTAATATCAAGTGTCGGCTTAAGAACAACTAGGTATCCGAGTTCGTGCATGTATTCATAGAGTGATTCGTTTTCACTCATATAGCCGATGAACATATATGCCTTGGTAACCCCATAAGTGTCACGAAGGTAACGACGAAATTTGCGCCAGTCAAGTTTCCACCCCATACGCTGTGTCCCAAGATTAAGGTTTTGACTATCTATAAACGCATACGTACCTGCATTTGGGGATTTTGGTGACATATCTATAGTCTATACTAACTCCTTGCATTCACAACCCATACCGAGTTAACACCCGCACGCGATCTAGAAGGCTAAACAATGGACTCTGCAATCTGCTCTGGCAGAATGCGCTGTTGTTCGGTTGTATCCCGATTGCGAATGGTCACGCTGCCGTCCCCTTCTATAGTCTCAAAGTCCACAGTTATGCAGTACGGGGTGCCGATTTCATCTTGCCGTCGATATCGCTTACCGATGTTGCCGTTATCGTCGTACATAACATTACCAAACTCTTTCTTTAGCACCTTATAGATCTCCCTGGCCTTAGCTACTAAATCCGGCTTATTCTTAAGGAGGGGGCTGACGGCAACTTTGACCGGAGCCAAATTGAGTGGCAGTTTCAAATAGACTCGTTTTTCTCCATTGATCTCATCTTCTGTGTAAGCTTGAGCAATTACCGCCATAACGTTGCGATCAACCCCATACGTGGGTTCAATGACGTGGGGAATCAAGGCGTTGCCCTGATCTTTTGGTTGATACTCTAGCTTTTTACCTGATTTTTGTTGATGATTCTTTAAATCGAAATCGGTCCGATACGCAAGACCGCCAATTTCATCATAGCCAAGGCTCGGAAAATCATATTGAAAATCAATGGTGCGCTTACTATAATGAGCGCGGTCTTCCGCTGGTACTTCAATCTCTTTCAGCTTATTTTCGCTGAGCCCTAGACTCTTATACCATTCATAAGACTGTTTACGCCACATATCAAAATACTTTTCCCACTGCTCAGGTGCGACAAAGTACTCTAACTCCATAATCTCGAATTCCCGGGAACGGAAAATGAAATCACGGGGACTAATCTCGTTGCGAAAGCTACGACCAATTTGCGCAATACCAAATGGTAAGTCTGGATAAAAACTATCTACCACGTTCTTGAAGTTTACAAACATACCTTGGGCGGTCTCTGGTCGCAGATAACTAATGCTACTGTCATTTTCGACCGGCCCAACATGCGTCTTAAACATCATATTAAATTGGCGCGCTTCCCCGAATGTGCTTTCTTTGCCGCAACTTGGACATTTTGAAGTGTCTATTTTATCTGCACGAAACCGACTATGACAATTACTGCACTCCACCAGGGGGTCGGAGAAGGTATCGACATGACCACTTGCCTGCCATACCTTAGGATTCATTAAGATTGCACTGTCGATACCGTACATATCATCTCTTTCCTCGATAAAAGTTCGCCACCAGAGCGCAGTGATGTTCCGCTTCAACTGGACCCCGAGAGGGCCATAATCCCAGGTTCCGGCAAGGCCTCCATAAATTTCACTACCCTGGTACAAGAAACCACGGCGCTTACATAAACTGACAATCGTTTCCAAAGTCGTGTTACTCATCGATCTCTCAGATTATATCCGAATATGCGCCTTGAGCATAGACTCGAGTAGCTGCTCACAGTCAGGCAGCAGCCCATCAATACCTTGCACCTTCTGCAAAACTTCAGGTGATACTTGGCCGAATAAGAGCCTCAGTAGCTTGATGTGATCTGACGAAAAGTGACCGCTCCCACTCACCTGAAAGGTGCCGTTGCTGGCTTCAAATGTATACAGGCTACTCATGACTAGCGGCTGTGCGCTCTCATCTGTTTTAAGATTGGGAGAGTGACCAGCTAACCTGAGCATTCCGGCTTCAAACCACGTTTTAATAAGCATAAGGCTGACCGATGGAGTATTGAGTGCTTTGAGGCTATCGTGCAGTAAGTTAAAGTAGCCACTCTCTGGTTGATCCTCTGTTGCCCGATTGAGTATTTTCATGAGCAAGTAACCAAGTTGTACTCTGTTTATATCCTCAACGATTCGACCGTAGTGCTGCTTCATGCGTGCTGAGGTTAAGGTGCCGACCTCCCCCCTGCCGGGTAAATAGCTAATGTCAGCTATAGTAAAAAGCTCGATACCTCCGGCAAGTTTTGACCGCTCTTTACGCACTCCTCGTGCCATCAGGCGCAACTTGCCATATTCCGGAGTGAGCAGTGTCAGAATTCGGTCTGCTTCACCAAAATCAGTTCGACTTAGAACAATAGCAAGTGTTCTTATGTGATTCACGTTTTAACCGGGACATATTCCCTGACAGCTTCAACTAGATGCGCGAGTGACGTATCCGGCTTGTATAAGTAACTGACGACGCCGAGCTCATGCGTCATGAGCTCCCAACTATGCCGAAACTCCGCAAATGGCACCATACTATGAACAATAACGGGGATATTTTGCCATTCACTGTACGACCGAAACTCATAAAGAAACTCTATGCCTGAATGTGCAATAAGCTGTAGCTCAAGAATAACAAGATCCGGCGTCTTGATATCAGCTAGCCGGACCGCCGCCTGAGCACCATTTGCCTTCATAACCATGTATTCTCTATCGGCCGTTAACGCTCTTTTATAAGTAGCGGCTAGCACGCGATCCGGTTCTATTAAGAGGAGCCTACTGCTCATACGAGTTGAAGTTGCTCATTAGATTGCAAAACCGTCCCGAGACCATACAAACGATGATGCCGACTGGCAACGAGGTGCAAATCCATGGCGTGCAAAATATTATCTGCCACAAATATGCCGGCTCCGTTCGAGTGATTGAGCGCCAAGAATGGCTGACGACTGTGGGTTTGCAGCCGCCGCCCCTGTCTCAGTGCGGACATGGAAAGCTGCTTTGTGTCAGCGTATACTCCAGCAACAATGCCGTAACGACTTCTATGAGTCGCAAGCTGTAATTTCAGCTGGTGCTGTGCAGGAAGAGCCGGTAACGCTTCAATCAGGGCTGCACCGATACTGACTAAAGCTGCGTGCAGGCCATGTTGGTTAGCCATAACTGGCCGAAAACGACCGGCAATGTTAAGCTCTAAGTCAATATCATAGTTCTTCGCATAGTTATACAAAGATTGCCCTGTATCGTAGAGAACCGAAGAAACGGAAACCGCCTCAAGAGGAAACTGCTGGGGCTCCAAGGCCAGGCGCACCCCAAGAATGTAGTGATCAATAAGCTGCAGCGCAGTTTGGGCGGTTGCTTGTAGACTACGTCCTTCAGCGCGTGTCAGCCCCTCAAGTTCAAGTTGTCTGGCTATCTGCGTCAACGGCAGTTTCAGCTCTTCAGCAACGCTCAAAAGCAATTGCTGCGAAAGAATTACTGTTGAAGAGTGCTGCTCATTAACAGGCATATACCTTTTGTCTCCTCGCCCCAGGATTACTAACTTCTAGTATACGGCCTATGGGGAGAAATCAAAACTTGGTATGACTACATTGTTGAAGTCGCTTAGTGAAACTGTGCCATCTGTCCAAAATTGTATGGTGTTAGTCCGATCCGGCATCATCACTAAGGTGGCAGAGTTACCCGAACTGCCAACCGCAGAAGCTATAGGACCAGTGGCCTCAACACCCACCACATTCGGGAGCTTGGGCAAGCTAAACGTCCTAATAACAACTCCTTTTTGACCTTGTAGGCCCTGGAGTGATTGCGCATACGGCTGACTGAGCACCTGTACTCTGAGAGAAAAGTTAGCTGTCTGATCGCTGACTGAGCTTAATACTGATGGCATAAAGTATCCATCGATTAGAACGCTGCTGCTATTAGTGCTAGCTGTACTAACGTACGCACTCCACGTCTTGGGGTACTGAAAACTAATGCTACCGTACTGCTGTGGCCCGTTGTAGGCTACATACGGTTGTTTTTCTTGTTGGGCAAGATTTATTTGCTCTTGTGCTGCAGCTTCTGTCTTAGCAACCGCAACGGCGCTTCTTATCTTAGCATCAACATTATTCTTATAATCCTCACGGCTGCTAAATGCCCAAATGGCAAAAACCGCTACAGACACCAGTAGCACTATGCTCACAATGAGGGAAATAGTGACACTATTCACTGCGCCTTCTTGGTTATGCTTTATCACCTCATAATGGTACCTCAGTTGAGAGCTAGTAGCAATATACGCATAAAATATATACTGAGACTACTTGTAGCGATATATATGAAGATCCTTTTGTGTCAGTATAGGCCGTTTGTTAGGGATACGAAATGCGATACTGACAAGTGTAACGGGTTTATGAGTATATTGCATACATTTTTTGTCCAATTTAGCCATATAGCGCGGATAAAGAAACACGAAAATCACATCGGCCCTCGGCCACTCCCGCTGCCAAAAATTCCCCCACACTACCCTCACCTTCCCTTTGTAGCGACGAGTACGAATCCATGCTATGGCAGCAAGCAAGGGGTTAAGTTCATAGCCAACAACCTGCGCGCCACGACGGGCGGCGGATACAAGTACCCTGCCATCTCCGCAGCCGAGCTCCAGTAACGTTTGACCTGGTTGCAGTTTACTGAGCTCTAGACCACGTGTTATTTGCAGCGACAATGTTGGTAGATACGGTGCTCCGACCAATATCACACCACCAAAACAGACAAGTAGCAGCCCAATAATAAATGCTAAAAGGGTCATCACGTACCTTCTACATCAGTTGCGTCAAGGTGATGAACAGTATTCTCGGCTGTTTTCAAGTATTCCTGAAGCTGCTCAACAATCTCTCTTCCCCTCTTGTAAAGTGACAGTGCTGCGTCTACGTCTACGTCATCTGCCTGAAGCTGCTCAACAATATTGTCGAGCTCCGCTTTAAGTTCCTCGTAGCGAGGCTTGGGTCTGGCGGTGTCTTTCGTCATCGTTTACTCTCCTCTCCGATATTTTCAACAACTGCGCCCAGCGCGCCTTGCATAAGTTGCACTTCAATCATGTTGCCTACCGACAGAGCCTGCGTATTTCGTAATACCCTACCGTTATGACGGACAATTGCGTAACCGCGCTTAAGTACAGCAGTTGGGTTGAAGGCTTCAAGTAGTTGGGCTTGCCCATCAACTTCGGAACTCAATCGCTGCAACCGCTGTCTGATCAAGCGGTCTAGCTGCTCCGTGTATTGCGACACCGCCGCTGCAGCGTTGTTCATGACGTAGGCAATATGACGAGTCAGGCTGTGCTGAGTTACCCGTAGTTCACGAAGAATCTGCTTTTTTTCCGGCACGAGTAATTCAGCTGCGTTACTTGGTGTACTCGCACGGCAATCCGCCGCAAGCTCTGCTAGCGTAAAATCAATTTCATGCCCAATGGCGACGAGCGTCGGTATACGACTGCCAGCCACCGCTCTCGTTACTTGTTCCGAGTTAAAGGCGGCAAGATCTTCACTGCTGCCTCCACCCCTTATTAAGGTCAGCACGTCTAGTGGGGGTGCGATGGTATTCAAATGCGCAATGGCAGCTGCAATCTGACTTGGTGCTACCTCGCCCTGCACCTGCACATTGACGACATCAATATCAAGTCTACCCCAGCGAGCATTAAGTATCTTAATGAAGTCTGCATAGGCCGCCGATTGTTTGGCGGTAATCAGACCAATACGTGCCGGAACCTCCGGCAGTAACCGTTTACGAGCCGGGTCAAACAACCCCTCGCGCGTCAAGCTGACCTTCAGGAGGTCAGCTGCACGACGCAATGTTCCCTCACCTGCAAGTTGGATAGATAAAATGTTGATAGAAAAACCGTATCGCTCATGTAAATGCGGCCGGCCACGGACTTTTGCCATCATACCGTCTTCAAGCGGCCCCGGCAGCGAGTAGATTGTCCCGAAGCAGCGAATACTGGCTGTTTCATCTTTTATATCAAAGTAGACCCAGCGACGTTGACTGACTCTAAAATTAGCTATTTCACCGACAACTATAATTTCAGGATAAACTCCTTCCAGAGTTTGGTTAAAAACAGCAACAAAATCACTTACCCCGAGCTCGATAACCTGATTATTCATTATGGGGCAGGCCCTTTGGTGATTTTTCATTGCGATGTAATGTCTTCTGGTACAAATAATAGCCTGCAGGTAGTTGAATGGCGGTATTAATTACACGATACATAATAATGACCGGCAAGCTCACCGCGGGAGATATTCCTGTGGCTGCCAAAACTGCTGTCATCAATGCCTCATATATACCAACACCACCCGGCAGAACAGATACCAGGCCGGCAAAATTAGCAATACCGTAAGCTAAAATAACGGCACCTATGTTCACAAACTGGCCGAACGCCAAAAAGACGACATAAAGCGCCATGACTTCGGTAAAATTAGCCAGCAAGGCATAGTAAGAAGGTTGTTTTAACGCTTGTATGTTCGTCTGGATTGCTTCGTAACTGTCATGGAAATCATTAAACAACTGCCTCACATGATCGATGTTAATAGTTTCCGGATAACGCGGTCTGACAAGGTGAATAAGCTTGTTGAGTCCTTTAGTAAGTGTAGTAAAGAAACTGTTAATGCGCTTTTTACTGCCAACAATATAGACAAAAGCAAAAGTGCCAACAACCAAAAGCGTCGACAGCGACCCGGCTATGAGAATGACAAAATCATTTACTCGCCCCATGATCGCAAGGCAAAACAGACCGAAAATGATAAGTACTTCAAAAGATAAAAATGTCAGGCCAAGCTTCATGATTTGCACGAGTGTCGCTTTACCACTCGAAAGCCGTTCTCCTTGGCGCATACGTAAGCCAAAATAGGACACCCCTGTTACGCCTCCGCTTGGAAACACATGATTCACAAAGTTAAGCTCAAGTGCAGCCCTATAAAGATACGAGTACTTGAGCTTATTGTTGAGTGTGCGGAACATCGTCTGGTACATCTTTGTCTGTGCATGATAGTTAAGTGCCTCTATGGGAAGCATCAACAATAATGCCCAGGCGTGGACATGGGCAAGGTCACGAATAGTCGCAACCAATTGATCACGAACAATATATATCAATATCACAAGCGCCGCGAGGGTAATTATGTTGAGTATGAGTTTCCAGCGGCGCATCAACCAGGTCTGTTTCGTCATGCACTTCATTATACAGACATGGTTTTGTAGGCTATAGTAGTGAAAATGGAAAGTCTTCTAATTTTGGGTCGCCAGCCCGAGCTGGGGCTAGCGGAAATAGAGAGCCTCTATGGTGCCGACGCGGTACAGGTATTAAATGATCATGCAGCCAAAGTGGCAGTCGACCCCTGCGTATTAGCCTTTGACCGGTTAGGGGGCAGCGTGAAGTTTTGCAAAGTTCTCACCACTCTTGAAACCAATCATTGGAATGAAGTTGCACAATTTCTCCTTAAAAGTGCGCCGGATCATAGTCGAGCTATGCCAGCTGGCAAAATGTACCTTGGTTTCAGTCTCTACGGCTTTGATATTCCCGTCAAACAGCTGCATGCATTCGGCCTCAGACTCAAAAAAGCAATCGGTCATACTGGCCGATCTGTACGCTTTATACCGAATAAAGCTATGGCTTTAAACAGCGCTCAAGTCATACACAATCATTTGACGAAAGAACACGGCTGGGAGTTAGTGCTGGTGCGTCATGGCCGCACCACTGTTATCGCCCAAACAATTAAGGTACAGGACATCGCCGCCTATGGTCGCCGCGATCAAGC
>DAHUZY010000020.1:0-18095 GCA_027314885.1 Candidatus Saccharimonadota bacterium
AACGCGATCAAGAAGTTTCTTCAACTCTGCAGTTTTGGCATGTTTGAGGGTAATGTCTTCAATGATGTTCAAACGCCCACTACTGACCGCCAAACTAAGTGCCTGTCTCAGTGCTGTCCGTCGAGCTTTCACTGGCAATTTCTTAGAGTAGTTTTCTTCACCGGTTGGACCGAAGACAATGCCGCCACCACGCCATATTGGGTTACGGCTAGACCCAAAACGAGCCCGGCCGGTACCTTTTTGCCGCCAGGGTTTTTTACCGCCACCGCGCACCAATCCTCGCGTCTTGGTAGTCGCCAGATTTTGCCGGCCATTCGAGAGATAGGCTGTATAGGCCGCCTTCAGCAGCTCATGGTTGCTCACCGTTACTCCGAATACGCCCTTATTCAGCTGAGCCTGAGTAGTAGCTTTCACCCCCGCAGCCGTATAGGTTGTGACAGCCATTACTTAACCCCCCTGAGAATAACTACTGACTTTTTAGGGCCTGGTACCGCTCCCTTAACGCCAATCACCTTGAGTTCAGGGTCAATCAGGGTTACTCTCAGGCCACTGATAGTAACTTGATCGTGACCGAGCTGCCCGGCCATACGTGTACCCTTAAAGATATGCTGTGGGTACATTGAGCCGATAGAACCTGGCCGCCGGTATGAATTGCCGCCGTGCGTCTTACGTCCTCTATGGAAGTTATGCCGGCGTATAGTGCCGGCCCAGCCTTTGCCCTTCGTAGTGCCTGTGACTGCCACCTCGTCGCCGATACTAAAAACGTCGGCTGCGTTAATTTTGCTGCCGACGCTGTATTCCTCAGGGATGTCCGTCATACGAAATTCGCGAATAATCTTCGGCATCACCTTTGCATTCTTCACATGACCCGCCACAGATTTGGAAAGCTTCTTAGCCGTTTCTGTACCCACCTGTATAGCTGTATACCCATCCTTCTCTTCAGTCTTGTGAGCCAAGACGGTATGGTCAGCATATGAAAGCAATGTCATAGCCTCAACTGCACCTTCTTCATTGATGGTGCTCGTCATGCCGACTTTCCTTGTAATAAGTGCTTTCATATCTCCTTTGTGCCATATTTTGGCGTAATTATATGTTCAAAGTTGACAAAAAAAGCTTGGCAGTGAGCGGTTTCTACCCCTGTTAACGGTAGACCTGCAAGCACGTGCCAAGTACACGTCTTCTTTGAGATACCGTACTAGCGTACCATGGTAATCTTACCCCTGTCAAGCTGTTGCAGATTTTACATGTAGTCCGGTACGCCCTGCAGCCGACTCACGGCTATATCCGAGGAGTGGTCTAAGTGAGCGAGGATGCTCACGGCGTAGGCTCCCGGGCTGGTGTAGACCCGGTCTTTGCCGAAGTAACTTGACGTAACCGCCACCTCACTGTTCCCACCTCTGTTCATCTCCTTGCCAAGAAACTCTAAAGAATAATCTACTTCAGATTCAACATGATTGCTGGGACTCGGTAATGTTATGAGCGCCTCAAGGCTCAGATGGGGATGGATGAGGAAGGTAGTAATGTCGCCATGGTTTTGAACCACGATGCTGTGTTCTGGGCATATTGCTACCATGATGCTTCTACATCTTGATCTCGACGTCGCACCCGGCTGGCAAGGATAGGTTCATAAGACTATCAATGGTCTTCGGGGTTGGCTCAAAGACGTCTATAAGGCGCTTATGAACACGCATCTCAAACTGTTCACGCCCTTTCTTATATACGTGTGGGCTCTTAACTACCGTGAAGGTGCTCTTCCGCGTAGGTAAGGGTATCGGGCCGGCTAAAGAGGCGCCGGTCCTCAGCGCAGTATCTATAATCTGTTTCGCTGCCTGGTCAATGACTTTATGGTCATAGGCTTTCAGGCGGATACGAATCCGTTGCTTGCTTTCTGTCGTTGCTTTGGCTTTGGCTTCCGCCATAGGTGGTGTTCCTTTCCGAGCTGTTCGCTCAGCCTGCTGTAACATTATTCTCTCTTTCAAAAATAACTTTTAGTCAGCAGATAGCTTGATATTAATAAGGCTATTTTAACAGATTAAGTAGACTTAACCAACTAATACAGGCCTTTAACAGGCTTGGGCGGTAGACATCAGACAGTCCCGTGGGTCAACTGCCGCAGTCGGCTGTTCGCCATTTCTTATTTGCTGAGCCCTCTTGCAGCCTGCCCGCGCAAGCTCTCCTTCCTGGACATAAGAAGGAGGCACATTGACGGGATCCTCTTCGCCCATATAAGCGAGAAAGCCTTCTCTCAGCGGGCAAAGGTCGCAATAGCCTATATCTCTTGCGAGATCACCGAAACGCTCCTCGCAACTCTCAAGATATTCACCTTTCCCGCGAGGAGATTCAGATGTCATAGGGACGACTATTTAATGACCTTAGTAACAACGCCGGCACCAACAGTGCGGCCACCTTCACGGATTGCAAAACGCAGACCCTGCTCCATGGCGATTGGGGCAAGCAGCTTAATCTTGAAAGTCACCGTATCGCCTGGCATCACCATCTCTTTATCTGCCGGCAATTCAACCTCACCGGTCACGTCAGTAGTGCGGAAATAGAACTGTGGCTTGTAACCTTTGAAGAACGGGGTGTGACGACCGCCTTCTTCTTTGGTCAAGATGTAGACTTCGCTGTCAAATTCTGTGTGGGGAGTAATCGTACCGGGCTTAGCAAGCACCTGACCGCGCTCGATATCATCACGCTCAATACCACGGAGCAAAATACCGGCGTTATCGCCTGCTTGACCCTGGTCAAGACTCTTTTTAAATGCCTCGATACCAGTTACCACACTCTTCTTAGTGTCACGAATACCGACAATCTCAACTTCGTCGTTAATCTTAACAACGCCAGTCTCAATTCGGCCGGTAGCAACCGTACCCCGACCCTTGATAGAGAAGACATCCTCGATTGGCATCAAAAACGGCTTGTCCAGTTCACGCTTTGGTTCGGGAATAGACTCATCCATCGCTTTTACCAAGTCCATGATAGCGTCCTCAGAATCCTTGTCACCTTCCAGTGCCTTAGTTGCAGAACCGCGAATGATAGGAGCATTTTTATCGAAGCCGTTCTTCTCGAGCAACTCGCGTATTTCTTCTTCAACCAGATCAACTAATTCCGGATCAGCCAGGTCCATCTTGTTCAAGAAGACCAGAATATATGGCACACCTACCTGTCGGGCAAGTAGTACGTGCTCGCGGGTCTGCGGAAGCGGACCATCATTCGCACCAACAACCAAAATGGCGCCATCGATCTGGGCTGCACCGGTGATCATGTTCTTGACGTAGTCGGCGTGTCCTGGCATATCGACGTGGGCGTAGTGGCGCTTTTCGCTTTCATACTCCTGGTGAGACGTCGCAATGGTAATACCGCGTGCTTTTTCCTCAGGCGCGTTATCGATCTGATCATATGCAACAGGCTTGTTTACTGCAGTCGGTAAGCGCTTCGCTAGCACAGCAGTAATGGCTGCGGTCAACGTTGTCTTACCGTGGTCTACGTGGCCCATTGTCCCCACGTTCACATGCGGTTTGCTCCGGTCAAATTGTTCTGCCATAGTAAGAATTTACTCCTTATTCTTAGGTACTTAGACTTATATTGTATTACATGCAAGCAATAACTCGCACGAGTTACTTCTAGAGAGTATAGCAAAGCAGTAAAGTTTGTCAAAATGTTTATACCTGCCACTTTTCATATCGGTTGGCTCTTAAATTTAAGCAGGTAGCCAACGTAACTGAAGAGAAGATGCATACAAAACCAGAGGACAATAATAAGCAGGTAGTCTATAAAGCTTAGCCGAATGTAGAAGCTCACAGCGATAAGCCCGCCGAAAATATAGTCCAACTGATCAAAAGGAAACCAATGCTGGCCATCAACTATACCAAGTTGTCGTTTAAATGAACTCTTGAGCGCGTCACCAAGTAGCGCACCAAGGCTGAGCAGTAGACCGAGCAATATAACAGAGATGTGATCATAGTTCACCGGGCGACTTATATTGCGCGCCCAGGCATTATTGTGAAAACAGACCGTCTGCAACCAGACCACGAGTATGCCGACCAGTACTCCGCAGATAACGCCGCGCCAAGTCTTATGGCCTCCGAAAAGACGCTTTTTACGAAGATGCCAGTTATTGTCCAGCGGTGCATTCAGGTTACGTAGTCCCGGCAGATGTGCTGCCAAAATTGGAGTGACGTTAGCAAGTCCGGCCGGTAAGAAGAACCATAGCGCAAAAAGAATATCGTGACCCATTATCTCAGCACAGTCTCAACGGCTGCACGGCCGGCTTGACGAGCCTGTTTGAGTTTTCTTCTCTTGTTCATAAAAGGCTCAATATAGCCAGCAAAGACCATTCGCTGATGCCCTGACCTATCAGCACTATCGACAATTGCATGGTAGTCGGTGTGCGCGGGGTAGTCTGTATCGGGTTGAGGATATTCTTTGAGCGTTGTATAGGTATACCCGATACCTGCAGAGCCATGAGCATCACTACCCGCCATCATAGCTACGGGCTTATCTTCATTTAATGCATTGGTTGCAAACGCCCAGTTCAAAGCAAAAGCCCCATAGTTACGAAGTGATGGTCTTTCACGACCATTCTTAACTTCTATGGCATGGATATCGTAACGTCTATATAGCTCGCGGATGAGTTCATCGCTCGCCCCTTTGCGAGCACTGTCGTAGGGATGAGGTATGTAAACAATACCACCTTGGGCAAGTATGCTTTCAACAGCCTCAAAGGTTGGCATATCTCTGACAATTTCTTCGCTGAGCTCGTGACCTATTATTTCAACTTTCTGCTCTTTATAGATCGTGGTTACTTCTTCGCCAACTATAATCCGGCCGGGATACTCTCTCGCAAGTTCTCGGGTTTCATCGGCTATGACATCATGGTCAGTAATACCGATAACATCAATTCCAATTGTTCGGCCGCCGAGTTGTCCATCTTCTACTATTGCACGGTAGTCGTCAAACGCAATTCCACCGTCATATGAGGCCTCGGAGTGTGTATGAAGATCAGCTCTCAACATTGTTTCAATTCCATGTACATATAAGTTTTTCATTTGCGTTCCGCTGGTGGGGTGAACCTATCCGCCCTCGATTGTACCACACACCCGGGACACAATCCTCGCGCACGGGTTGGCACTACCAAATACACTTCCATGCTATCGTATAAGGGTAACAGGAAACCTCATGAAACTGCACCGTGCACTTCGATCAGACTGGAGTGGTGTTGCTCCGCAGCAGCGCAATATCTGGCAACGTTACGCTGCCCGCACCCACGGCATAGTTACCCCAGCTAATTTCATTAGCCTTGTCGGCGTACTACTCACGCTCCGCGGCCTGCTGCTGCTGGCGCACGATCACTTCGTTAGCGGCCTGATTCTCCTTTTGATCGGCCGTCTAGCAGATATACTCGACGGCCTTGTCGCCGATTACACCAAGACTAAAAGCCCTTTAGGAGAAGCGATCGATGCATCTGCCGATAAGCTTCTTATCTTGGCCACAGCGATCGTGCTGCTGGCCAGTCATTTACTACCCCTATTCTTGGGCATCCTTATGGGTCTGCACGCCCTGTATAATACGAGTATTTCTTTACTCGCGAAACAGCTGCACTCCAGCCTCCACCCCTCCCGAACGGGTAAACTGAGTGCTGTCTTTGAGTGGGCTGCCGTCGGACTATATATCCTGCTGGCTTACCTCAGACAGCAACAGCGCCCGACCGTACTGGTACATGTGTTAGCGCTCATTACGGTAATCTTGTTTATTCTCACTGCCGCTATAAGCAGCATTAACTACACTCGGCACACGTACTATAAGCGGACAGCTGGAGCATGAGCACCAAAGCCCGCCGCTTCACACGCTGTGTGGTAGTAGTGAACCCGAATAGTTCCAACTACGACCGGGGGCAACGTTACATCCGCCAACTTACGACTCTCTTTCCACTCTCTCAAATGATCGTTATAGAACTTCGTGAAACAGATTATGAGCGGCCGAGCTGGCTTATTAGCCGTTTAAACGAAGCGATTGGCCCCCATACGCTCCTCGCTCTTGCTGGCGGCGACGGCACCAACAACCTCATTATTGAGACATTACTCACGAGCAGCGCAATCTCTGAGGCAGCCTACCAGGCGGTTATTTTGCCGCTCTGGGCAGGAAACGCCAATGACCTTGCAACCATGGCAAACGGTAATCCACCCGAGTCAATAAAACAGCTTATTAAGCTTGGGGCAGTTACCCAAGTCCATCCACTGGAAGTCAGCTTACAAAGTGGACGAAAAACTACCACCCGGATAGCTGCCTGCTATGTCAGCATTGGCGCATCAGCTTACGCGTCAGCCCGGATTAGTGACCCCTCCCATCGCAAGCGAAGGCTCTATCGACTCCCAGGCGGACGTAATATAACAGATATTGCCAGTATCTCAAGAGCATTCCTGGGGGCACCGACCTTTAAGGCAAGCTTTGAGGGAGTAAGGCACTCTATTTACGACTTCGTCATGATTAACGGGCCGCGGGTTGCCAAAATATCCCGCATACCGATAGAGCTCACTGATCTGGGCTTCTATGAAATTATTGTTGGCCGTCGGAACCCTTTACTTTTATCCTATCTCATTCAGATTGCTCTCGGTGCGAGGGTTGCAAAGAGCCACCGACTTGAGCGCACTGTCACCATACATGAACCGAACTGGGTTCAAATTGATGGTGAAGCGCTCAAGATTCCAGGGCAAACAAAACTGACCGTCAGATCTTCCAACAAAGTATTCCCACTGCTTGCCACCAAACTACTTACCCCCTAATCGGTATCGGTTCCAGTAGCACCTGCCGACGAACGCCCCGATTGCCAAGCCTTTGTGATTGTTTTGTTTTTGCCGAACCAAGTATAATGACATCTTCTTCTGGCATATACACCGCTCTGGGTATAACTGAATTACCAGACTCGCTACGCGTGTTATGGGCGACAAACAGAGTAGCAGTATGGCTGTCGAGCATTGGTACTTCTTCACCGATAAGACGACGTTTTGACTGTGCAACCATATAGGCTGTAAAGCTAAGACTTGCAAGCTTCACACCTTGCTTGGCAGCCATCTTCTGCTCACGATTGAGCAGGCGGCGCTGATCACCCACCTCACGGTTAGCATAAACCAGCCCCGCTTCTTTTTTATCGTTAACTGGCAGACGGCGATTAAATGGATCATATAAATCTCGCAGCATAACATTGAAGCCAAGGCTATGCTGGCCTTGGTTAAATTCCATCGCGGGGATATTATGCCAGAGTTTGCCTTTTACTTGGGCCGTCAGAGCTTGTTGGTCGTTAAAATTACACAGAAACTGCCGTAGATTGAGGACAGGGGAAAGCGGTACATGAAAAACAAGTTCAGGTGCATCTCCGTATTTTGCTTGATTGGCCAGGTATTTTGATGTTGGTAAATCAATCGTTTCAATAAGTTCTTCATACTCAGGAATTATCTGTATATGGTGACTGTTCCGCAGACCAATGCTGCCAAGCGCTGCCACCGTTAAGTGATAGTCGTCCTTTTCAGGGGTATAAACTTGCAAGTGCTCATTATCCATTAGGTATACTGTACATCAATAATGACATAATAGCAAAGTTATATCATTAAAGTAGTTTCTTTTGCACACTATTTGCTGTGCTTGGCAATTATGGCCTCGGCCACATTACCGGGAACATCGGCATAGTGATCAAGCTCCATGCTGGAACTGGCTCGCCCCTGGGTATTGCTACGCAACGTCGTGGTATAACCAAAGAGTTCTCCCAATGGTACAAAGGCAGTAATCTCCTTCACCCCCGCACTGAGGTCTTCCATGCGCTCAATTCTGCCGCGCTTGCTGTTTAGGTCACCGATCACGTCGCCCATGAACTCTTCAGGTGTGACTACAACTACCTTCATGACCGGCTCAAGCAACACTGGGTTTGCTTTCTTGACGCCCTCCTGCAATGCCATAGAACCGGCGATCTTAAAGGCCATCTCACTTGAGTCGACTTCGTGGTAAGAGCCGTCATAAAGCTCAGCCTTCATATCCACCACTGGATAGCCAGCCATGACACCGTTACTCATCGCCTCTTTGATGCCTTCTTGCACGGGCTTAATATACTCCGATGGCACCACGCCGCCCTTTATCGAGTTAATAAACTCAAAGCCTGCACCGGGCTCGTTCTGACTGAGACGCAGCCAGACGTCACCATATTGTCCACGACCACCGGACTGGCGGATAAACTTACCCTGCACCTCAACCCCGTCCTTGCGGATAGTTTCCCTGTAAGCAACTTGTGGCTGGCCAATGTTAGCCTCAACATTAAACTCACGCTTCATGCGGTCTACCAGGATTTCCAAGTGCAGCTCACCCATACCAGAGATGATGGTCTGGCCTGTCTCCTCGTTGACTTGAATACGAAACGTCGGATCTTCTTCAGCGAGTCGTTGGAGCGCGAGACTCATCTTTTCTTGGTCAGCCTTGGTCTTTGGCTCAATTGCGATTGAGACCGGAGGCTCGGGGAACGTAATACTCTCAAGCACGATAGCATTATTCTGATCGCATAAAGTATTACCGGTGGTTGTTCCTTTCAGCCCGACAATAGCAGCAATATCTCCGGCGATTACTTCACTCACATCCTCACGTTTGTCCGCCTGCATGCGCACTATCCGACCGACCCGCTCTTTCTCACCGGTGGAGCTATTAAGAATGTAGCTGCCCGCCACGATCTTGCCGGAGTAAACTCTAAAATAGGCGAGCTTACCGACGAATGGATCAGTAGCAATCTTAAAAGCCAAGCCTGCAAATGGCTGACTTTCACTGGGAGTCCGCTCTATTTCTTCGCCGCTTTTCGGGTTGACCCCCCAGGTCGAGCCCCGGTCTAACGGACTAGGCAACAGCTCGTTTACCGCATCCAAGACCTTTTCAACAATCACGCCACGGCCGTCCCCTCCTGTGACGGCAAAGAATTTGCCGGTCAGTACCGCACTGCGAATAGCTTTTTTAATCTCTTCCGGACTGAGGCCATCTTCACCGACTTCGAGGTATTTCTCGAGCATGGCTTCGTCTTCAGCAACCGCATTCTCAATGAGCAGTGATCGATACTTTTTTGCTTCGTCGAGCATGTCTGCGGGAATATCGCCTTCAATCAGCTCATGATCAGTAAACTCCTTATAGGTGTATGCTTTCATGTTGACGAGGTCGACCACGCCATTTATGCTCTGCTCAAAACCAATAGGCAGATGAATAGGGAATGCCCGCTTGCTCAAGCGGTGATGGATGCTTTCAAGAGACTTATAGAAGTCACCCCCCGTTTGATTAATCTTATTAATAAAGCAAAAGCGAGGCACATTATACTTGTCTGCCTGACGCCAGACAGTTTCAGACTGGCTCTCCACGCCCATTTTGCCATCAAAAACTACGACCGCACCATCTAGTACGCGCAAAGAGCGCTCCACCTCGACGGTAAAATCAATGTGTCCTGGTGTATCAATGATGTTAATCTGATGGTCTTTCCAGTAACAGGTTACCGCTGCTGAGACAATGGTAATGCCGCGCTCCCGTTCTTGCGCCATCCAGTCTGTTGTGGTCTCACCTTCATGCACCGCACCTATCTTATGCTTGAGACCTGTTCGGTATAAAATACCTTCAGTCGTAGTAGTTTTACCCGCATCAATGTGGGCAATAATGCCAATGTTACGAAGTCTATCTATTAGTGTATTTTTAGCCATGTAATGCCTCTTCTTTTAGTGATTCATGAATAGCACAATTGCCAGTAATTTCTGCGGTACACTGTAGCGCAAGCCGCCCCTCCATTTCACGAAGGTCGGAACTCATTTCTCGAGCCACCCTATCAACCGGTGCTTCACGATCCCCTAATATGATGGGGGTAAAGCTCACAGTGGACAAAAAACGCTCCACCTTCCCTATAACCCCCCGCTGCTGCCGGGCGACTTTCTCGTACTTATCCCTATACATATTATAGAAATCAGCATATTCTTGCCTCATCGGGCAGAGCTCACCAGTGCTCGGACAAATACCATTTTCGGTTCCCATCATTAGCCTCTCGCAAAGTGAGCAAACGCGCGGTTTGCTTCCGCCATCTTATGAGTATCCTCTCGCTTCTTGACCGCTGTGCCCTGATTGTTATAGGCATCAATAAGTTCCTGCGCGATACGGTCTTCCATGCTCACGCCTTTATGGGCGCGAGCCGCTTGCACAAACCACATCGTTGTCAGGTGATTCTGTCGCTGTCCCTTTACCTCAAACGGGATTTGGTAGTTGGCACCGCCAACCCGACGTGAACGCGTCTCCATGTGCGGCTGGATATTCTTATACGCCTGTTCAAAAACCTCGAGAGGATTATCTACTTTAAGTTTCTTGGCAGCTTTCTCCATGCCACCATATACTAAACGCTCAGCCAGCTGTTTCTTGCCGCTCAGCATTACCCGGTTAATAAGGCGTTGTACCTGGACGCTGTTATACCTGCGGTCCGGACTGATTTCTCGTACGAGCGATTTTGTCTTCTTACGCGGCATCGTTGAATCCCTCTGGACTGGTATTGCCACGCTTATCATGCGGCGCCTCGTATGCAGCAGCAATCTGTTGCATCGTGGTCTCAAAATCAGACTCCCGGTCAGCAAGTAACCCTGCTTCAATCATTGTGCGCACAGTCAATTCTATGGCACAAGCTGCAGCTCTACGGTAGCCCGCGGCTCGCCACGAGTTCTGTCGATGCCCTTCCTGCTCGCACACGCTTTCAACAGCTATCTGTGCCACTGAGTAGAGCGGGCTTTCAGGGGCTGCCTCTTCTTTTTCAACCATTCGTCCGTGGCCTGTTACAAGATGTAATCCCCGCACGTTCTGCTCGCCCATTACTTGCCGCCTTTCTTGGTGCCGTATTTGCTGCGCCCTTGCTTGCGGTCATTGACTCCCTGCAGGTCGAGGGAACCGCGCACAATATGGTAACGAACACCAGGCAGGTCCTTGACGCGACCACCGCGCACCAGGA
The DNA here is from genome assembly GCA_027314885.1 of Candidatus Saccharimonadota bacterium. Lineage (GTDB taxonomy): Bacteria > Patescibacteriota > Saccharimonadia > Saccharimonadales > UBA4665 > JAJZAF01. The sequence continues at coordinate 10,991 of DAHUZY010000020.1, forward strand.
CTACCGCATGTTCTTGAAGGTTATGACCTTCACCGCCTATATAGGCCCAGACCTCGTAGCCGTTGCTGAGACGCACGCGTGCTACTTTTCTCAGTGCCGAGTTCGGTTTTTTAGGTGTCTTGGTAGTCACTTTGACACAGACACCCCGCTTAAACGGCGCCGGCTTCTCATAGTTACGTGTACGCAGGTTATTAGTCACCCGCTGCAATGCCGGTGATTTCGTCTTGGCAGTCGTTTTGCTGCGCGGTTTACGCACGAGCTGGTTAATAGTTGGCATTATTGCTCCTTAATTTGTCAACAATCTCCTGCATCCTCAGAAACATGCCGTATTTCAGGGGCTCGGATTGTCAGACCATATTACTTGGTTACTATGTGTCTTAGTGGCCATTGTAACAGATGTGCCTGCCTGGAGGCAAGTATTTGTGGGTGGCGAGAGATACTCTGTCTCTAGGCTTCACCGAGAATAGCTTCGCTGGCTGCATCTTCAGCAATCATATCTTCGTCTTCGTCATCACCACCAGTACCGGTACCCACAGGGATCTTTCGTCCCAAAATGACATTTTCCTTAAGTCCATAGAGCTTGTCTACCTTGCCGCTGGTAGCGGCTGCAATGAGCACCCGGGTCGTGTCCTGGAATGAAGCTGCACTCAAGAAAGAGTCCGTGCTCAAGCTCGCCTTGGTAATGCCGAGCAGCAGCTGATTGTACTTGGCTGGCGTCTTACCTTGAGCCACAAGTGCTTCATTGGCTTCTACGACGGCCAGCTTGCTCACAATGTCACCGGTAACAAATTCACTGTCACCAATCTCTTCAATCTGCACCCGGCTAAACATTTGACGCACTATGATCTCGAGGTGCTTGTCAGCCACAGTCTGACCTTGGGCGGCAAAGATCTGTAATATCTCATTCATTATGTAGCGCTGTGTAGCTTCAACGCCCTGAAGGTGCATGAGATCATGCAGATTAATGGAGCCATTCGTAAGCCGTTGACCGCTCACTACCTTCTCCCCGTCTCCCACCAGCAATTGCTTAAAGCCCGGTATTTCATAGCGCACCACGCTCTGGCTAGTCGGAGTAATGACAACTGCCTGCTTGGTAACGTGTGCTTTACCCGCCATTGGAGCCACCAGTGGTTCGGAAGCATCCTCAAGCGCCGCCACGACGTCGCCGGCTACTACTTCAGTACCTGTACGAACAGTCGCTTTGCGTTCACCAAGTTTGAGTTCTACTTTTTCCTTATCGTCTGCAGTAATCTGGACGACGTAGTGGTCACCCTCTTCCCATGTATTTGCAACACCGGAAATAGCCGTCAGATAAGCTTGCCCTTTCGGGGCCCGAACTTCAAACAGCTCTTCAACACGAGACAAGCCTTGCGCACTGCTGTCCGCAATCACACCGCCTGACCGGTGCTTTGAGTCGAGCGACAGCTGGGTACCGAGCTCGCCGATACTTTGCGCCGCAATGACGCCAACCGGATGATGGTCAACGACCGTCGTGCCGGTTGCCGGGTCAATTCCGTATGACTGGCGGGAAACACCCCGGACATTAGTGCAGCTCAGCGCGCTCATGATCTTGATGCTGTCTTGATCTTTGTTAGCTTCAATCTGCTCAGCAATCGCCTGGGTAATGAGCTCTCCTCGTTTTATGACCCCCTTAATGGTCTCGGCGGCATAGCGACCGACCAGCCTATCGGCATAGGACGTACCGATATATTCAGCATCTGATCGAAGCATTGCAAAGCCAGGATCGGTCACGTCATCATCAAGCGTAAAGACATCTTGGGCAACATCAACCAGGCGGCGGGTCAGGTAACCAGCATCAGCGGTCTTTAAGGCGATATCGATGAGCGCCTTTCGAGTACCCCTGGTACCGGTGAAATACTCAAGCGGTGACAATCCGGCAATGTAACCAGACTTAATAGGCAATTCGATGACATTACCAGCAGCATCCTGCAGCACGCCGAGCATACCGACAGCATTATTCAGCTGTGAAATATTACCACGGGCGCCCGAGTTGATGGCAATTGCCATGGAGCTGTCTTGGCCGACCATTTGCTCAGTCAGCATCTCCTGAACTTTGGTGCCAACCTTGGTCCAGTTGTCTACGGTCAAGCGGTGACGCTCGTCATCAGTAATGAAGCCTTCCTCGTATTGATCAGCGATCGCAATAGTGCGCGTCTCGCCTTCATCAATCACCTTTTGCATGCCATGAATTGGCTCAAAATCACCCATACCCATGGACAGGCCAGACTTGGTTGCGTAGTAAAAGCCTAGGTCTTTCAAATCATCGGCAATCTCGGCGGTTCGCTCTTGCCCATACTGGCTGTAGACTTTTGCCATTACTTTCTGTAGTCGCTTTTTGGTCATAGTCTGATCCTGGAACGGGAAGTCTTCGGGGAAGATTTCGTTAAAAAGCAACCGTCCAAGAGTAGTGGCATGTTCATTGCCACGAAAAGTCAGCTTGACTCGGTCCTGCAAGGTAAGATTTCCCTTGTCTAAAGCCATAACCGCCTCATTTAGCGATGAGTAGGGGGCCGGCTCTTTTTGTTCACTGGGACGCTCATAAGTCAAGTAATAGCAGCCGAGTACAATATCTTGCTCAATATGCAGAATCGGGGAACCGTCAGCAGGCTTCAGCAGGTTGCGATTCGCCGCCATAATTGTGCGCGCTTCTTCCTGTGCTTTATCGCTCAACGGTAAGTGTACGGCCATTTGGTCGCCGTCAAAGTCAGCGTTAAAGCCCTTACAGACGAGTGGGTGCAGCTGGATTGCCCGTCCCTCAATTAAGACCGGCTGAAAGGCCTGAATACTTAAGCGGTGTAAGCTGGGCGCACGGTTAAGCAGCACGTACTTTCCCTTAATGACTTCGTCCAGGGCGTCCCAGACAACTGTTTCGCCCATTTCAATCAGTCTGCTCGCACTGCGAATATTGTGTGCCTGCTCACGCATAATGAGCTCACCGATCACGAATGGCTTAAAAAGCTCTAAAGCCATCATCTTCGGCAGACCACACTGGTTGATCTTCAGTTCCGGTCCAGCGACAATTACAGAACGGCCGGAGTAATCGACACGTTTGCCGAGCAGATTCTGGCGAAAACGACCCTGCTTTCCTTTCAGCATGTCGCTCAAGGACTTCAGGCGCCGGCGCTGGCCAGTCGCCGCCACGGCCCGTCCGCTGCGGGCTGAGTTGTTATCTATGAGCGCATCGACAGCCTCTTGTAGCATACGTTGCTCGTTACGACGGATAACCTCCGGGGCGTGGAGATCGATCAACTTCTTGAGCCGGTTATTGCGGTTAATGACTCGGCGATATAGGTCATTGAGGTCACTCGTCGCAAAACGGCCACCGGTCAGCTGTACCATCGGTCGCAGATCCGGGGGAATAACCGGCAAAACACTTAAGCACATACTGTTCGGTTTAATGCCAGCCCGATCCATACTCTCAAGCAGTCGTAGCCGCTTCATCAGCTTCTTACGCCGTTGGCCCTTGGCATCTTCAGCTTCTTTACTCAGATCTTCAATCAGCTGCTTGAGGTCAATCTCACTCAGTAGATCCTGCAGCGCAGCACCACCCATGCCAACACTAATCAGGCCACGCAATTCATTGGGCAGATTGCGGTAATCTGTTTCATTAATCAGGTTGAGCTTCTCAAGCGAGGTAAGCTGATCTCGGTATAGTTCAAACTCTTTGGTGAGCTCCTCTACTTCCTTGGTTTGCATCTCGGCTAATGCCTTGATGTTAGCCCCCTCTTTTTCAGCCTCTTTCTCGTAGCGAAGACGAATTGCTTCCTTGGCAGCTGCAAGTTCAGCCTCCTTGTCAATGAGCATCTGGTCTCGTTTTTCAATATTTACTGACTTAACAATGTAGCTTGCGAAGTAGGCAACCCGCTCCAGGCTCTTGACGGTCATACCGAGCAGTAGGCCCATCGCACTTGGGGTACCGCGCAAGAACCAGATATGAGATACCGGTACCGCCAGGCTAATGTGCCCCATACGTTCGCGGCGCACAATCGAACGGGTAACGAGCTCGCCGTTTTTATCGACCGCCGCCTCACGACTGCGTACGCCTTTGTATTTAGCGTCATGAGGATTAATATCTTTCACTGGTCCGAATATCCGTTCGCAAAACAAACCGTCGCGCTCAGGCTTTTGTGTACGGTAGTTAATGGTCTCCGGTTTAGTAACCTCGCCATAGCTCCACTCTAAAATGTCACTCGGACTCGCGACTGCCAAACGGACCGCATCGAAGTCAGCAATATCTGTACCGCTATTGGAATAACGCTGTGGTGTCATGTTAGGCCTCCTCCCCTTCTTCATTGTCTGTGACAGTATCCTCGTTATCGACTGTAATTGTTGCCAGCTTTTCATCTGTGCCGTCATCAACTGAGATAACACTGAAATCTTCATCGGCAACCGACTCTTCGGTAATGTCAATGTCGGAAACAGCCTGCTCCGGCACGTCCACATCGGCCGGGTGTGTTGCTTCTTCATGAATATTGCTGGCTAGTACTGCTTCGGCATCAACAACCTTATCCGAACGGACCAGGTCTACCTTCAAGCCGAGCCCTTGCAGCTCCTTAACAAGCACGTTAAAGCTTTCCGGCACTTTCGGCCCGACAATTTCTGTCTTCTTGATGATGGACTCATAGGCTTTGCTGCGACCGTAAACGTCATCAGACTTAATCGTCAGCATTTCCTGCAAACTGTTTGCGGCACCGTAGGCTTCGAGTGCCCAGACCTCCATTTCTCCAAAACGCTGGCCGCCATTTTGTGCCTTACCCCCGAGCGGCTGCTGGGTAACCATGGTGTATGGTCCGGTTGAACGGGCATGAATTTTATCTGCCACCATGTGATTAAGCTTGATCATGTACATGCTGCCGACTGTAGTTCGTTCACTGAACGGTTCACCGGTCCGGCCATCATAGAGTTGCTGCTTGCCGTCTTCAGGTAAACCAGCTTCTTTCAGCAGTTCGTGAATTTTCTCCACTGATACTCCGTTAAAGGACGGGCTGACCACCTTCATGCCCAGGGCACGGGCAGCCATACCAAGGTGAGTCTCGAATAACTGACCGACATTCATGCGCGATGGCACGCCGAGTGGGTTCAGGACAATATCTACTGGCCTACCGTCTGCCATAAAAGGCATATCCTCAATCGGCAAAATTCGGGCAATTACACCCTTGTTGCCGTGCCGGCCACCGAGCTTGTCACCAACCGCAATTTTGCGCATCTGTGCTACGAAGACCTGAATCTGCATAATCACGCCGGCTTTGAGTTCATGGCCATTCTCACGACTAAATACCTTGACGCCAACGACCTTGCCGTGCTTACCGTTACTCATGCGTTGGGAAGTATCCCGCACCTCTTTCGCCTTTTCTCCAAAGATAGCTCTTAGCAATCGCTCCTCGGAGCTCAACTCTTGCTCGCCTTTCGGGGTAATCTTACCGACGAGGATGTCTCCGGGCCGGACTTCTGCACCGATACGAACAATGCCATCTTCATCCAAATGGCGTAGGGTCTCTTCAGACACATTTGGAATATCGCTCGTGACAATCTCCGGGCCCAGCTTGGTTTCACGCACCTCAATCATAAAGTCGACAATATGCACGCTCGTCAAGGTATCATCTTCAACTAGTTTACGGCTAATAATGATAGCATCCTCAAAGTTATATCCCGCCCATGGCATGAAAGCAGTGACGAGGTCTTTACCAAGTGCGAGCTCACCGCCGGCAATTGACATGCCCTCGATCAAAACGTCTCCGGCTTTCACCTTGTCACCAGTACTGACCACCACTTTTTGGTTAATGGAGGTGCCCTCATTACTCCTGCTGAAACGTTGCGGCTCATATGTGACGGAGCCCTGCTTGTACTTCACGACAACTTCATTGGCGTTCGCTGCAGTAACCTCACCCGGACCCTCGGCAAGAACTAATTGCCCAGTGTTGCGAGCCGCATCGGCTTCAAGGCCAGTCCCTACGATCGGGCTGGCTGGGTTAATGAGCGGTACCGCTTGGCGCTGCTGGTTACTACCCATCAGCGAACGATATACGTAGTTTTTCTCAATAAACGGGATTAAACCGGCGCTGGAACCAATAATCTGGTTGCGGGCTGCATCGATATGCGTTACGTCATTGGCATCAACTTCACCGGATTGCAAACGATAACGGGCGCTCACGCGGTCGAGCTTAAAGTAGCCGTTATCATCAATTTCATTACCCCCACCAGCAATAATGGCAGCGCTTTCCTCATAAGCATCTAAGTAGACCACCTCGCTAGTTACCGCAGCCTTCACCGGCCAGGTCTTGCGGCCAGTTACCTTACTCAGGCGAGTCGCGTCAGCAGCGGTAATCTTGGCACCGCTTTTTACTATAACCTTGCCCTTATCGTCGTTAAGGTCTTCGCGGGCGATGTGACCGGCCGCATCCTTTGCTGTTACCGCATTCACGACTTTACGGTACGGTGTCTCAATAAATCCATAGTCATTGACGCGAGCATAGTTCGCCAGATTCAAGACAAGCCCAATGTTAGCACCCTCCGGGGTCTCGACCGCACATATACGGCCATAGTGAGTTGCGTGCGCGTCACGCACCTCAAAGCCAGCTCGTTCACGGCTTAAGCCACCCGGGCCCATCGAGCTTAAACGGCGCTTATGCGCCAACTCGCTAAGTGGGTTGATCTGATCCATAAACTGGCTTAACTGCGAACTTGCAAAAAACTCGCGCACAGCGGCCACAATCGGTCGGGCGTTGATCAGCTGACCAGGACCAACCGTCTCGATTTCACTCATGCTCATCCGATCCTTGGTGTTACGCTCCATCCTTAACAGGCCAATTCGAAACTGGCGCTGCACTAATTCACCGACCAATTTAATCCGACGATTCGCCAGGCTGTCGATATCGTCAGCTGGCTCCTGAGTGTTATTGAGCCGGATAATCTCAGCCACAATAGCCTCAATATCCTCCAAGCGCATCACACGGTTTTCTAAGGTATTCGGAACATTAAGATCAAGCCGCTTATTAATCTTGTAACGGCCGACACGGCTAAAATCAAAGCGCTTATAGTTATAAAACATGTTTTCAATCAGGGACTTGGCGTTATCTACCGTTGC
>DAHUZY010000020.1:18105-18335 GCA_027314885.1 Candidatus Saccharimonadota bacterium
CGAGATCACCGGGCCGCAAACGACGGTATACCTCTATGAGGGCGTCATTTTGGCCTTTCGTGGGGTCTTTCTCAAGTGTGGCGTCCAGGTAGCTGATCGGACCGCTGTCAACATGCTTAAATACCTCGCGCATACGGGCTTCAGTCACCCCGAGTGCCCTCAGCAAAGTGGTTACCGCAATTTTACGTTTACGATCTATCTTTACATAGAGCGTATTATTCGCAGCTGTT
>DAHUZY010000021.1 GCA_027314885.1 Candidatus Saccharimonadota bacterium
ATTATTTGTTATCGAAGTGTTTGGTTCAGCCACCCAAAGGGTGTCGGGATGAAAGTGTGCCAAGCGTACAGCATTGTCAATAACGACAAATCCGAACCTGTCTAGCTTGGACTGTAAGAGGTACAGGCTAGGGACAAATCGGTTCCACCTGCAATCCAGTACTCGCACCAACATAGGCGTTATTGCAGATAAGTGCTTATGTATGTATAGTCTAGTTTAGACTAATGTATAAGAAACAAGCCGGCTTTACTCTCGTAGAAGTACTCTTAATAGTTCTCGTTGTAGCGGTAATCGGATTTGGTGCATATTATGTCGGTAGTCACCAACATAAAGCTGGTGTAACCAACTTATCGGCAACGACAGCAGGGTCTAAAACAGCAAATGCAGCTGCACCGCACACAAAAACCGTGCCGACACCTACTCTGGCAGAGGCTACCGACCTAACCCAGAAGGTATATAGTGCATGGAACCAGACAGTTATGCACGGACAGGTTCTACAGGATCAAAGTCAATGGGCCCAGAATAATGTCAATGCCGCCCAGGACCTCCAGTTCATAAATGCCAATAAATCTTGGTTTACTACTCCTTTTGTGTCAAAAGCGAATAATTATGAGACTACTAACACTTCTCCGCCGGGCGGAGGGGGCTTCTTTATCTGTTTTGCGGGGAGTGCTTATTATAACGGTAACGCCAAAGCTGTTGGCAACCAGCTTATTGGGCAGACTGCGAACGTTACGGTTTCATATACTTCGGGTAATGCCGGAAGTGGGGGAATTAAATCTCACTCTATACCCGTTGCACTGCAAGTTACCAATGGGTCGTGGGCCATTAATGGCATCGATCTAAGCAGTTGCGCTAACTGATGAAAACGGTGTAGAGACTCAGTCTATGGAAGTTGCCCCACAGGCGCCGGAAATGCCCGACCCTATATGGGGAAAACCATAAGTAGCACGGAGACGATTGTGGTATCATAGCTGGTATATATAGTGGAGCAGGAAAGACATTCAGATGAGTAAAGTTGCACACTACCTTCAGGAACATTTAATTGGCGAAGTAATGACCGCCACTGACGCTAGACGTTACTTTGCAGCCGACGGCAGTATTTTACAGCTGGCCCCTGCGTTGATCGTATATCCTCGCAACGAAAATGATGTTCGCAAAACAGCCCGCTTTAGCTGGCAATTGGCCGAAAGAGGACGCATTATTCCAATAACTCCACGCGGGGCTGGTACGAACCAGACGGGGGCAGCGATTGGCAGCGGCATTTTGTTGGTCTTCTCAGCTCATATGAACAGGATTTTAGAGCTGGACGCGAAAGCAAACACTGTAATGGTTGAACCCGGCATTGGTTACGGCAAATTGCAGCAGACACTTCATACACACGGACGATTCCTGCCACCCTACCCAGCCAGTCTCGATTATTCTACGATTGGAGGCGCAATCAGTGAAAACACAGTTGGCGAGAAGTCTATTAAATACGGGGATACCCGGACATATGTGAAGGGGCTGCGGGTCGTGCTGGCTAATGGCGAGGTGATTGAAACGACGCGCCTTAGTAAAAGGGAACTGAATAAGAAGCTCGGCCTGACAACATTTGAGGGAGAGATTTATCGTTCAATTGACATCTTGCTTGAAGAGCAGCATGAGTTGGTGGAACAACTGCAGCGGGATGTCAGTGTGAATAATGCCGGCTACTACCTCGGCGATGTCAAGAGACGCGACGGTTCCTTTGATCTGACACCGCTCATTGTCGGCAGTGAAGGCACGCTCGGAATAATTAGTGAGGCAGTACTGCAGACTGAACCGTATACCACGGATTCCGCAACGCTTATGATGGGGCGATTCGACAGTGCGGAATATTTGCAGCAAGCGGTGCTTGAACTAATGAGCACGAAGGAATTACCAAGTGCCCTGGAACTCATTGACCAGTATGCGTTGATGCAGGTTAACGAGCTTAATCCCAATCAGCTTAAGGAAATTATGAAACCGCCCTACTCGCCCTTTATTCTGCTGGTTGAGTATAACGGTAATGACCGGTCATCCAAAAAGCCTCTGAAACATGCTCGCAAGCTGCTCGAGAAGTATGCCACTGCCGTGCAAATAGAGACAGAGCCAGAGATGTTGCAGCAACTTTGGAAACTGAGACAAGCCACAGGCACGTTAATTGGCCATAATGACGGCCAGCGCCATAGTACCCCACTTATCGATGGGGCAATACCACTTGATAGGCTGAGGGAGTATATAGAGGGTTTGTATGGTCTTCTGAAGAGTCTTAACCTACCTCCTTCGCTCTGGGGTAGGGTAGGCAGCGGTAACGTTGGTCTGCAGCCAATGCTTAACTTAAACCAAGTTGGTGATCGACAGAAGGCCTTCCGGCTGCTCAATGAGTACCATAAGCTCGTGATTAATCTTGGTGGCACCATCAGCGGCTCGAGCGGCGATGGCAGACTTAGGACGCCATACCTTGAGCACATGTACGGGAGTGAACTTTATGCATTACTACAAAAAGTAAAGCAGATTTTTGATCCTTACGGCACCCTCAACCCAGGCGTTAAGTTCGGCACTTCTTTGGACGACATCAAGGCGATGCTTCGCAGTGACTTCTCGCTTGACCATATCTATGATCATATGCCGAGAAGCTAAAGCGTTGCATTATATATGAGTTATACAGCTAATACTGCCTAACTCATGATGACTGCGCCGCTAGAAGCATTAGAAGATGTGTCCGGAAAAAGTAGCTTGACTGTTGAAGCGACTACGTACTTTCGGGGTCAATTTTAGCGTGAGGCGCTAACACCTTAACTGCTATATTCTTTAATCTGAGACTGATAAAGTACATTGGTTTCGTTGGCTTGGTAGTGTGCTTGAGATTAGGAAAAATTACAGACTCATAGCCACCAGGCTCGAAGTACTCAGATAAACCTGATTGCTCCAGACCAATGCTCTCTCTTTGAGATTCTAAGATGAGTACTTTAACTGGCTCTTCATAGAGATTTATCCCCCTTGCGTTTCTACATAGCTAGCAAGTATCTGAAATCAAGAAACTATAGAGAATAACTTATCATTTCGGCACGATTCTCTTCTGGTGCGCGAGAGAGGACTTGAACCTCCACGTCCTTGCGGACACCAGCACCTCAAGCTGGCCTGGCTACCAATTACAGCACTCGCGCATTTGCCCATATTATAGCAGCTTAACTATATTGTTTGTCATCATTAATGATCTAGACTTGCACCAAACCTGGTTGTAAGTTGATATAGATACACTTGATCAATAGTACCCCGGCACGCATTACCCGATGTAAAGTTAAAATGTGGATAAGTGCTTATCTTAATGAGTTACAGTATCAGGTGAGAGTATAAACCTAAACACAAATACAACTAAGAAAGAGAAAAAAAGATGATTAGGAGACTTAAGCAAGCATTATTTGCCTTCGTGCTGGCGTTGGCGCCCGTATTAACTATATTATTTCCTGGGGTTGCTCATGCTGCCACTGGACAAACGCTGACATGGTGCGGTGCTGATAGTGCACCCTTTGCCACAGCATCTAACTGGGCAGTCGGCAATGATGTAAGCTGTAGCGGGAACACCAACACTACGGCCTATCCTGGATCAGATGGTAGTTCAGACACATTAGTTTTTGATTTATCAAACGTGCCGAGCGACTCGCTTTATAGTGCATACGACAACATTATTTCTTTGACGGTATCCTCCATTGAATTTACTGGGGGTAACGGCTCAACAGATGGTTTTGGCTACGATATTTCAGGTAATTCTCTCATTACTCTCACTGGAAGCTTTACTGACAACAGCATTCCATCATCAGGAATAGCAGCTGGCGGTAACATAATCAACCCGACAATAAATATCAGCGGTAGTGGTAGCCCTTTAATTTTCAATATTAGTACAGACAGCAATACCACTTTCGTAAGTATAGATGGCTCTACTGACATAACAGTTCAGGGAGGCGGTACAGCTGACTTTAGCGGTACGGGCGTAGCAGGCGGTTTGACAAACTATACTGGCACCATCTCATCGTCTGATGGTTCTATGATTCAGATAGCAAACGATTTAGCGAGCGGTACTTACACCTCCAGCGGGACAGTTGCTGTAAGTGGTACCTCAATTCTTGACCTTGTTGGAGGCAGTTGTAAGATTTCCTCATGTACATACAACTACAATTTTCCTATTTCGCTATCTGGCAATGGTAACGGAAAGGATTCTGCATTGAATTTAGATGGTTACCAAAGTACTAATATAATTAATAACTTTACTGGAACAGTAACTCTTAACTCTAACGTTACAGTAAGTGACGAACCCACCAATGGCGATACTACAGTAGAATTCAGCGGTCCTATCAACTTCAATGGCCATTCCTTTAGCGCAGCAGGACAGAATATTGTGAGTATCAACACACTAAATGATGCTAATTATTCAAGTGAAAATCCTGTCATAGGCCAATATATTACCTACACTAACGACGGAACTGTGGGCAGTACTACCGTAAATAATGGTGGTACCTATAAAGGTGCTGGAACATCTAACGGTCTAACAGTAAATTCCGGAGGTACTCTTGCGCCGGGTGATGCACCTGCTTGCACAAGGGTGAACGGTAATTTTACATTAAACGGGACATATTCCCCTGAGATACAGAGCCCTGGTACTACTCCTTGTACAGATTACGACCAGACGATCGTAAGTCAAAACAACGGTTCCATCAACCTAAGTGGCGGAACGCTAAATGTGAATCTTCTGAACGGTTTTAACCCGTCTGTTGGTCAGAACTTTGACATCATCAATAACGAAACAGGTTATGCTATAACTGGTACTTTTAACGGTCTTGCAGAAGGAGCAGTTTTTCAAGTTGGTACTACAAAATTTCAAATTACCTACAAGGGTGGCAGTAGTGGACACGACGTTGTGCTTACGGTAGTTAGTCCTAATACACCGGTTACTAGTGGCACTAAGGCTCCGGGTACTCCAGATACGGGTTTTGCGCTGGCGAAATTTAACAATATATTGCCAGTTCTTGGTGCAATCATGATAGCTGGTGGACTATTGATAATCTCTATAAGAGTAAAATACTTTCGTATAACAAAACGATAGATGAGACTGGCTCAATGTTGGCTACCCCCAGAGTGACCTTAGATGATCCAGCTCTTCGACGTCGTTTACATAGAAACTTCTCTGAGCCAAAAACTAGACTAGTCCCATACTCAAGAAGAAGGGTGATAAGACAAAAAAGGCTCATTAATGACGTTCTGGAAAAACGTCATAGAGACAGACGTCAATATAACAGGATAAATTATAGCGGTGAGCTCTCCCCTGGTAGAATAACTTATCATGCTATCTCTACCCCGCAAATTATTGATCCTCCAAAAGCTATACCAACAAAAGTTGAGAAGTTAACTAAGAAAAAAAAATTGTCTAAGCTTGCGGAGATTCAGGCATTATTCAGAGTTAAAAAACTTCAGATAGCCATTGTTGGCATAGCGATATGTATGGTCATAGTTGGAGCTTACTTTAGCTTGGTAGGTTTACGCGCGACTCATGTGGAGCAGATTCAAGCCGAGAAATTGACCCAGGAAGCTAATAATCAGAACGGTACTAGTAACAATCCAAGCACAGTTAAACCTTCATCCTCTACTGTCTCCAACTATGTGGTCGCCCCAGATCTACCGAGGTATCTTAACATACCAAAACTTGGCGTTCATGCGATTGTTTTACAGGTTGGCAAGACTAGCTCTGGGGCTTTAGCTACACCGCCAAATGTTTTTGAAACTGCGTGGTACACGGGTAGCGCTAAGCCAGGACAGCCCGGGGCTGTACTTATAGACGGCCATGTCTCCAGCTGGACTGCTCACGGCGTGTTTTATGGCCTACATACATTGGTTGCTGGAGACATCATTCAGATTGAACGCGGTGATGGCACCATGTTTACCTATAAAGTTGTTAAGAAACAAGTTTATCCAGCCAATAAAGTAGATATGCAGGCTGCAATCACGCCAGTTATTGCCGGCAAGCCAGGCCTAAACCTCATAACCTGTACAGGGCATGTTATTCCTGGCACAAGTTTATTCAATGAGAGAGTCATTGTTTTTGCTGAGCAAGTATAGATTTTTGATTAATAGAGCAACTAATTACTAAGAAGAGCTTCATTAAAAAAATAGATCTGAGCGAGTAAAATATAAATTCACCATCGCTATGGTATAATTTTTCTGTATTAGGGTGATTAGCTCAGTTGGCTAGAGCACCTCGTTTACACCGAGGGTGTCGGGGGTTCGAGTCCCTCATCACCCACCAAGCTTTTTAGGCTACGGATAGATACCGTAGTCTTTTTTTGTCTTTATACTTATATATGAGTGAACGGGTGAGTCAGTCTCCAACCAAATGATGGCTGGGGCAGGCGGTACTTGAGTTTTAACGGACTTTGATAGGGGTTACTTACGCCCGCCTGATAAGCGGTTATGGTGCCTACGTCAGATGTTATTTTGCTGTGTGCAAAGGTAAGGCTTATCGGTTGCAAGTTAAGTGAAGTGGTAACCTGCCCACCCTTCCAGGCCGTGAATGTAATATTCTTGGTTGCAACGACTGGTGCCGTTCCACCCCAGGGCAGACTGTAGTAGCCGATAACCGAGCCGGCGCTTACTACTGTTTGTTCTGTGTAGTTAGTGTGAGTGCTCTGGATGAACGGTAAACTGCCTTGCAGTGCGTCTGAGAGGTCGGGGGCTTTGGCGAAGGCTGTGATAATCACGACGCGTTTGTCATGAACGGTGGCCTGAGAAGCCGAAACGAACACACCGCCGGCCTGATTGGTATTACCGGTCTTAATACCAATAATGCCATCTGTCCCCAGGAGGCCATTATAGTTTCTAACAATTGGTGTGAGCGGGAGACCGGTGACGCTCTGTTCGCCGACAACCCCTGCAATAACCGGGTTTCTCATTGCTCGCTCACCGAGCATGACTAAGTCGTGGGCGGTAGAAGTGGTATTCGGATCATAACCACTCGCATCAGAACCGACATGGGTTTGTGTAAGACCATGTGCGGCCAAAAACGCATTTGCAGCTTTTGCATATGCTGACAGCGATCCATATGCCCAAATTGCGAGAGTATCAGCCATATTGTCTGCTGAGGGTAATAGCATGGCTTCAAGTGCCTGGTATTCACTGAGCTTCTCACCGAGCTGAACCGGCTGAACTGAACCTTGCTCATCAAGGTAATGAGCATAAATCGCAACATCATTGGCCGTTATGGTGATGGTCGGGCCGGGTTGGCCGGGTGACAGCGGTTTAGCTTTAAGGACCATTAATGCTGTTATAAGTTTAGCGACGCTCGCTGTTGGTACGGGCGTTTGTGGCCCATGGGTGAGAATGGTGGAGTTCCCCAGTACGCCGACAGCAGATTGACCAACACTCGGCCAGGCGATAGCCGGACTGGCGGTGGCTATGTCATTGCTACTTACGGCATTAGTGAGTTTAATGGGTCTGAACAGACAGAAAATACCATAGACTATCGCAATCAGTAGCACGAGAGATATTACGGGCCAATGTATTCTGGCCTTGCTTCGCTTGCTAGGCATATTCTATTAATAATAGCGCATAAGTACTATTCAGAGCGAACCGATATGCAGTATAATAGCCATTAGGAACAGCAAAGCCGTTTTACCTAAGGAGTAAGTCCATGATTGTTCTGATCATCGTTATCGTTGTCGTTATTTTATTAATAATTGCTGCAGCCGCAATGTATAACAGTCTGGTGCGACTGAATCAGCAATCTGACGAAGCCTGGAGTGACATTACCGTACAACTAAAACGGCGCTATGATCTTATCCCGAATTTAGTGAATACTGTTAAGGGGTATGCGAGCCACGAAAAGACCGTCTTTGAGGATGTCACTGCTGCTCGCACGAAAGCGATGAACGCGCAGGGGCCTGCCCAAACTGCCCAGGCCGAGGGAGGCTTTCAGGCTGCCATGAAGAGCCTTTTTGCGGTAGCTGAGAATTATCCTGATCTTAAAGCTACGCAGAACTTCCAGGAGCTACAGGCTGAGCTTACTGACACCGAAGATAAAATTCAGGCCTCCCGCCGTTTCTATAACAGTATTGTGCGTGATTTTAATACCAAACGCAAAACGTTTCCCACAAATATGTTTGCTGCCCGGCTCGGCTTTAAGCAAGACAAAGAGTACTTTGAAGTTGACGAAAGTCAAGCTGCTGCTGTGCAAGCGCCGGTCAGTGTTAATTTTTAGAGAGCATCTAAAAGGAAAGCAACTGTAGCCATGTATTCAGATATTGCTGCGAACAAGCGTAAGACACTTCTTATCATGTTTATTTTTATCGTCTTTATAGCGGCGGTAATCTGGATTTTTGTGAAATATTTCGGTGGCGGCACCGGCATTTTCATAGGTGGCTTGGTCGGAGCCGGTATTTATACTGTAATTAGTTACTACGCTGGCTCAAAAATGGCGTTGGCTGTCAACGGCGCCAAAGAGATACAGGAGAGCGACAATCCGCGGCTATGGCGAGTAGTTGATAACCTTGCCATTACTGATGGATTACCGATGCCGCGTGTTTACATCATGGACGACCCGGCACCGAATGCATTTGCTACCGGGCGCGACCCTAAGCATGCCTCTGTTTGCGTTACCAGCGGCCTACTTAAAATTATGGATGATCAGGAGCTACAGGGAGTACTTGCGCACGAGTTGGGGCACGTGAAGAATTATGATATTCGGGTCAATATGATTGCTTTTGCCTTGACCGCTATTATTTCTCTGCTGGCTGACCTAATTTTACAGCTGACCTTTTTCGGCGGCGGTGACCGTAATGAAGATAACCAGGTCTTTTTCATACTCGGCATTGTTGCCGCCATTTTGGCTCCCTTTGTGGCAACTCTAATCCAGCTCGCAGTTAGTCGGCAGCGAGAGTATTTGGCTGATGCGACTGGAGCACTGACTACCCGCTATCCGGAAGGACTTGCGAGCGCTCTTATGAAGATTAAGAAAACAGGTAGTACTGCCCGCAGGCAAAATACAGCTACTGCTCACATGTTCTTTGTGAATCCCCTTAAAGCACACAGTATCAGCAACTTGTTCTCTACCCACCCCCCGATTGATGATCGTATTGCCCGGCTCCAGAAAATGGACCTGCATGCATGAATAGTGAAGAGTAAAGTGGGTTGCGGCCCAAATCTTATATACTAAAGACATGCCTAAACCTAAACCGGCTCATAGTCGTCCGACAAAAAATAAACTGACTAAGGGCAAAGCACAAATATCTGCTCGGCCACCAAAAACGGTCGCTGAGCCGCGCCGCCTTAAGGCCAAACCGAGCCGCCTCAGGCAGCCTAGGCAGCAATTACATACGATAAAACTACCATCGGCGTGGTGCATAACGAAGAAAACTGCTGACTTGCTCTGGGGAAATAAAAAACTCTTTGGTGCTATCGCGTTAGTCTATGCGCTACTTACCGTAATCTTGGTCCAGGGTCTAACGAGCGGTGTCAATGCGGTTACCTTAAAATCGACATTGCAACACCTGGCGCACGGTGATTGGCAAGCTCTTCTCTCTAATCTTGGTATCTTCGCGGTGTTAGTCAGCTCAGCAGCGAGTACTACCAGCCCGGCGTCAGGGGCATACCAGTTTCTGCTCGCACTCATTACCTCCCTGGCCGTGATTTGGGCGGTCCGCCAGCGACTCAGTGGAAATAAGATACGTATCCGTGATGCCTACTACCAGGGCATGTATCCAATAGTGCCGTTTATTCTCATCTTACTTCTTATCTGTGTCCAGCTGTTACCGTTTGTAATTGGCGCCAAGCTTTACGCTATTGTGATCACGAACGGTATTGCCGCGCACCTAATAGAGAGAATTTTTTGGCTGGCGTTATTTATTGTCCTTGCCTTGTGGTCTTTATATATGATAACGTCATCAGTTTTTGGACTCTATATCGTGACCTTGCCGGACATGGCCCCACTGACTGCACTTCGTTCAGCTAAGGGAATCGTCCGTTCGCGGCGGTGGGTAGTGCTTCGAAAAATTCTCTGGCTGCCACTCACATTGCTCATTATTACAGCAGTTATTATGTTACCTATCATTGCGCTCGCAGCCAGCCTGGCGCAGTGGGTGCTATTCCTGCTATCCATGCTCGGGCTGGTAGTTGTAAACGCGTATATGTACACGCTATACCGGGAGTTACTTAATGAATAAGAGTGCAGCTAAAGCACGGATTGAGAGGCTGCGTGAACTCATTAACGACTATCGGTACCATTACCATGTTCTGAACGAGTCAATCATGAGCGATGCGGCAGCAGATAGCCTGAAGCACGAGTTAACACTGCTGGAAACCGAGTACCCTGATCTTGTTACATCCGATTCCCCCTCCCAGCGAGTAGCGGGCGCGCCTTTGCCGGGGTTTTCCCAGGTGGCTCATTCTACCCGGATGTTGAGCTTAAATGATGTATTTGACGAGGAGGAAGTCATTGCGTGGATCAAACGTCTCGCCAAACTATTGCCGGCAAGCGCCGAAGTAGAATACTTTGTTGACTTAAAAATGGACGGTCTTGCTTGCGCGCTGGTGTACGAAGACGGGATCTTGACTCATGGCATTACCAGAGGGGACGGAGCGGTTGGTGAAGATGTGACTGCCAATGTGCGGACACTAGAGTCGGTGCCACTCAGGCTACGCATAGCGCGCGGGCATGAACAGTTTAGCCGTGGCCGGACTGAGGTAAGGGGCGAGATTGTCATGTACAAGGCGGATTTCAGGCGTCTCAACGAATCCAGGGAGAAAGCAGGAAAACCTCTGTTTGCTAATCCGCGCAATACGGCAGCCGGTACCATAAGGCAGCTTAATCCAAGACTGGTGGCCGAGCGGCCACTTCACTTTCGGGCCTACGATCTGCTTCGTCAGAACGCCGATGAGGTGCCATCATTCCTTTTTGCATACCAAACCATGCACGCGCTTGGTTTCCTGACGAATCATGAGGCGACCGTGCTCAATAACGTTCCTGAAGTTATGCATTTCGCAAACGAGTGGGAGAAGAAACGGCCGCATTTGCCTTTTAACATTGACGGATTAGTTATTAAGCTTAATGACCGGCGGCTGTATGCCATGGCGGGGGTGGCCGGCAAAGCGCCGCGGGGGGCTGTGGCACTCAAGTACCATGCCGAACAGACAACCACAAAGGTAAAGAATATCTTTGTGTCAATTGGTCGGACGGGAGCGGCAACACCAGTAGCTATGTTGGAACCAGTGCAGGTTGCGGGGAGTACCGTGCAAATGGCCACGCTTCATAACGAAGGCGAGATCGCCCGTAAGGACATTAGGATCGGTGATACTGTCATTGTTCATAAAGCCGGAGATATTATTCCTGAAGTTGTAGAGCCTCTCACAAGATTGCGTAACGGATCAGAGCAGGTATTTCATATGCCCAAGCGTTGCCCTGAGTGTAATACCGAGTTGGTGAAGCAGAAACGGGAAGAAGCTGTATGGCGTTGCCCTAACCGGTCGTGTCCGTCACGGACCTGGAAGCGTATAGAGCACTTTGCCTCTAAAGCCGCACTGGATATTGAGGGCCTTGGCGAGAAGAACGTCATTGCCTTGCTCGATGCAAAGCTTATTCATGATGTGGCGGACATCTTTACGCTCAAGGCCGACGATGTGGTCCAGTTAGATAGGTTCGCAGACGTATCAGCCAACAAACTAGTCGGGGCTATTCAAGCCAAGAAACATCCCTTGCTACATCGTTTTATTTACGGCCTTGGCATTCGTCATATCGGCATCCAAACAGCAACAGATATTGCAAATACCTTCCGGAATCTGGAAGCAATAAGCCAGGCAACGATTGATGATTTGGCTGAAGTAAATGGAGTGGGCGCTATTGTGGCAGAGTCTGCAGTAGAGTGGTTTGCCGAAAAGAAAAACCAGCAACTTCTAGAGAAATTCCGACGTCTTGATGTATGGCCGGAAACAGTCAAGAAAGTGGGTGGCCCTTTGAGCGGCGCCCATTTTGTTATTACAGGTAGCTTGCAGTCAATGGGGCGGGAAGCGGCAGCCGAGCGCATCAGAGCGCTCGGGGGTGACTTCCAGACGTCAGTCGGTGAACAAACAGATTATCTGGTCATAGGGAGCAGTGTCGGCACGAGCAAGCTTGCAAAAGCTGCCCGGCTCGGAACGAAGCAGCTGAGTGAAGAGCAGTTTCTTAAAATGCTAGAAGATAAGTAGTGCCCGTCGGTAGTTGTTTTTCCTAGCTCTATAGATAAAAAGCTTCCCCTGCAAGATCACATGATGCTATACTTTTTATATATGGTAGTGCTTATACACGTGGTAATAGCGATGACAAGTATCCTTTCAAGCAGCTACTTACTTGTGAAGCCTTCTAAAAAACTGTTTCGGCTGAACTACATATTAATAGGGCTAACGTTTGCATCTGGCACCTATTTAGTGTTGAGTACACATTCAGCGCTATTGCCAGCATGCATTGCGGGGCTGACTTACCTCTGTGTGGTAGCTGCTGCGATAGTGATCGCACACCGCCGTCTACTTGCCCGTGAGCGTACCAAATAAAGACCCACCTAGTCCTTGACAAAAGATCAGAATACAGTAGTATTGGGGTAGATCGTGCGCAAATAAGCGGCGCGTCTAATAAACAGATAAAACAAACATCTTAGAAATATTACACCCGCCGCCGGGTGGGCGCGCACGAAAATATAACGAGAAGCCAAGCCAGCACCCCTGAGGGGCTTGGCTTTTCCCATAAGTATGTGAAGGAACAAGGATAGGCTCATGCTGTACCATCTTCCGTCAAGACGTTCTCAGCCAAAGTTTTCTCTAGAAGCACTATTGTCTGTCGCTGGGCTCAGTGGTGTACCGGTAAGTCATAGGGATGGCCAAGAAGTAGGCCGTTTGGTGGATCTCGTATGTCGTTGGGACAGCAAGCAGCGCTACCCAGCGCTGAGCGGGGTGCTGACAAAAGTCGGACGGCGTATTGTCTGGATTCCGGCCGATGAAATTATGCATGTAGATGCAAAGGGTGTCCGGCTGAAAACAACCAAATTAGATCTGAGAGATTTTCAGCCTCGCAGCGGGGAAGCGCGTTTAATGGCCGACGTACTTGACCACCAGCTAGTTGACGTAGAGGGGGCCAGGGTGGTGCGGGCCTCAGATCTGTATCTGGCTGCCTCGGGGGACGTCTTTCGTCTCGTTGCAGTTGATATTAGTTACTTGTCGCTTTTAAAGCGTTTAGCTCCACGCCGCTTTCGCGGCAGTCCGTCACTAAGAGCAGTGGTAGATTGGAGTACCATACAGAGTTTCGGTCGGGCAGAGGGCGGCGCTTCAAAGTTGCGCCTCAGTGCCAACAGCCGGGAGCTGCGGCGCCTCAAACCCGCAGAATTGGCCGACCTCTTAGAGGATCTTGGTCGGTCGGAGCGTCAGGAGCTTTTGCAAGCCTTACCGATTGAGCAAGCAGCTGATGCGCTTGAAGAGATGCAAGCAGATGAGCTAGAGTCATTACTCAGAGAATCATCTCCAGAAAAAGCTGCGGCCTATCTTGCCAAAATGGAGCCGGATGAGTCGGCCGAGGCCCTAAGAAGCATTGACGGTGATTTACAGGATCAGTTAATTGGTCGTCTGCCGGCTGATGCTGCCCGGAGAATTACAACTGTATTATCTCATCAGGAAACAACTGCCGGCGGCATTATGAACCCTGTCATTGTAACCGTTGCAGCTTCAGAAACAGTCGGAGCACTTGCTGAGCGGCTCAGGCAAAATGACCAGAGCGAAAGCGTAACAACTGCAGTCGCGGTGACCGATAATAAGGGAAGATTGCTTGATGATCTGAACTTTGGTGATCTATTCATAGCCCAACCCACACAGAAGATTGAAAAACTCATCTCATCTCAGCCACCGGTAACGCTTCATCCCGATGATGATATTGCAGAAGTAGCTGATCGTCTGATTGCTAATCGACGCTCCTCGGTCCTTGTTGTTGATGCTGACAACCACCCGGTTGGTCGGATATTAGCGGATGACCTGATAGATGCACTTTTGCCAGAAGATGGGCGCTTTCACTTCCCGCGGATATTCTCATGATTGGAAGTATTTTCGGCCGGTTAAAGGGAACTCGTTCAAAGTTGCTCATTGGTATTGCGCTTCTTGGGCCTGGTCTGATTGCTGCCAATGCCGGCAATGACGCGGGCGGTGTGGCAACCTATGCATCAGCTGGAGCCCAGTTTGGTTACCGGACCCTGTTTATTATGGGGCTTATTACCATAGCACTGGTAATTGTCCAAGAAATGAGCGCACGGCTTGGCGCCTATAGCGGCGAGGGACTCGGCTCTCTTATCCGGGAACACTTTTCTATCCGCATGACCACCGTTGCCCTGGTAGCTTTTGTGATAGCCAATGGTGGGTTAGTAGTGAGCGAGTTTGCTGGTATTGCGGCTGCACTTGAACTGTTCCACGTAAGCCGATACATATCTATTCCGATTGCCGCAATAACGGTCTGGGGGCTTGTGGTTTTTAGTAGCTATAGGCGGGCAGAACGTTTTTTCTTAGTACTGTCACTTGCTTTTTTGGCCTATCCGGTCGCGGCAATTCTCGCACATCCACATTTCAGTGCTGTTGGTGCTAACCTGGTCTGGCCGCATCTTTTAGCTACCAAGAGCTTTTTATTCCTCAGCGTTGCCCTCATCGGCACTACCATTACACCTTACATGCAGTTTTATATCGCAGCTGCAGTACCCGACAAGGGGATTGGCCCAAATGAATATAAGCGGGAGCGGATTGATACTATTGTCGGTACTATCTTCGCCAATGTGATCAGTATTTTTATTATCGTGGCGACTGCCGCGGCAATTACGCACCGGGCGCCACTCACTGATGCCAGACAGGCAGCTCTGGCTCTCAAGCCGGTGGCAGGCCCCCTAGCGACTGAACTTTTCGGTCTCGGTCTTTTGGGGGCCAGCGCATTAGCGGCTGCCGTGGTGCCTCTCTCCACTGCTTATGCGGTCAGCGAAGCGATGGGCTCAGAGCGCAGTGTGAGTAAGAACTTTAAAGAAGCACCGATTTTTCTCGGTCTGTTCACGCTGCAGATCGTAGTCGGTGCCATCATTGCTCTAATACCAAGCAATCTAATCTCTACCCTCATTAATGCCCAAGTTTTAAACGGCATTATTACCCCGTTACTTCTTGTGTATATCTTGATTCTGGCAAATAAGAAGTCTTTGCTCGGCAAGGCAGCAAACGGTCCTATTTTTAAGACCGTAGCCACCATTTGTGTCGGGGTAGTCAGCGTGCTCTCTATAGTCGTTCTCTTGCAGACTGTACTGGGGTGGGTATAGTAGTGGCAGACTAAGAAAGGGTCGTAGATGAGCTGAATAGAGATCCGGTTAGCTTTATAAAACAGAAAGGGCCGGATGATATTGCTATCCAGTATGGCAGTTTTGATAGTCACGCTAACCTCGATCAGATGAGAAGATTAGTCAGAGTAGGAGATGGGGGCTAATGACGAGTATTGAAAGAAAAAAGGTGCCATTCCTGGTGATCCGGTTGCATCGGTGAATATTGAGAATTTCTGGTATCATAGATAAGTCTATCGAGGGGCTATAGCTCAGTTGGCTAGAGCGCTTGCATGGCATGCAAGAGGTCAGGAGTTCGAGTCTCCTTAGCTCCACCACTTTTGTTACGCGAATAGTGTAATTGACAAAATCAGGTACCCCTGAGACACTATTACCATGAGTCATAAGCAACTCGTCTTTGAAGTAGTGATTATGCCGCTTCAGCGGGCGTTTGCTTAAATATTAATTACAAGCAAAAAGCTCCCGCGAAGAACGGGAGCTTTTCATTTTATGTCAATAAAGGAGTGAAGCAAAATGAGCGAATACCCACCAAGGTTAGCGCGGGGTCCAAAAGGCGAGGCTATAATTACTGTCGGTCAAGAACAGGACGGAGAACGATCCCTGCGGTATGTATATGCTGATGGCACAATAGATCAGGGAAGTATCGTGGACACAAGGAACGATACGCTGACAATAGGTGGCCCTGAGCAGTTGCCTGATACGGCAGTAAACTTTGACAGAGAGGCGTTCGATAAACTGGAGCCTGAAAGCACGGAGCCAAGAAGACGTTTTGGCAGGATTGTTGTTACACGAGCTGACATAACGATCCTTTAAACATCTAACCGATCTTATGGATTGTGATCGGAGCCCTGAGCTTTACAGTTAAATTTAAGTGAAGAATGAGAACCTACTAGCCATGGTAAACACTGAACAATTTGTCTTCGTTAAAGAGTATGTCATTAAGGGGGCATTTATTTCCCTCTAGCGGGCAATTGTTTTTTATAAACGAGCTCCCGCGAAGACCGGGAGTTTTTAATTATTGTAAAAGGAGCAAAAATGAACAGAGAAATACCAAATTTATATAGTGGTCCAGCAGAAATAACTGGGCTCGAAGGTGTTGATTCCGGAGATCAGTTGAGGGGAGGCTCGGCAGAGCAACTCCCTAATACTGCGGTTAATGTTAGGCCAGAAGCACGGAACTTAGAGCAAGATCAGTCTACTGAGCCGCATCCACAAATTAGGCGCCTCGGCAGAATTGCTATAATTAAAGGTGAAATCGTTGTGATTTGATATAATACACGCTACGAACCTCAGGGTTAGCGGCGCTTTAGCTCAGTTGGTAGAGCAGAGGCCTGAAGAGCCTTGTGTCCCCAGTTCGAGTCTGGGAGGCGCCACCAGATTGATTTTACCTGACTGTTTTAGGTAAGATGGTCTGGTATTAACAGTATGCGAGTGTAGCTCAGTTGTTTAGAGCGCTTCCTTGCCAAGGAAGAGGTCGAGAGTTAGAGTCTCTTCACTCGCACCAATCCCGACTCTTTTGTCTCGAATATCTAGAAAACACCGGCAGAACGGGTTCACTTAGATACTTGGTTATGTATTGATTTTGACAGCTTGAAGAGACGCTTTGAACACATGCGGCATAGAATATATTAATGGTTAACATATTGACAGTCAATAGTATTTCTATTAAACTGTAAGCATGAAGACAGTAAGTTTTTCTCTAGATGAAGAAACAGTTGAAGGTATTGAGGCGCTCGCAAAGCAATCTAAGCAATCGCGGAGTGATGTGGTGCGTTCGTTGTATGCTCGTATGCGCTTAGAAAAAAGCTTAGAAGAGTTGCAGACAAAGGCGGCGCCTTTGCTCGAAAGGCTAGGCCTCAATTCCGAGGATGAGGTTGCCGCTTACGTCAAATCCAAAGCTTAGGATAGTACCAGACACTGGCTTTTATATAGCTGCAGCATTAAAAAGCGGCTACGCCCGGAGTTACTTAGTAGGCAGGGGTTCTAAGCTCTTTGGTTACAAACTTTTTACCTCTGAAGCAATACTACTCGAAGTTCAAACTAAGCTAGAAGATAAGTTTGGGTTTGAAAGAGCGGAAATAGTAAGAGTTATACAAGATATTCGCCGCGTTACTACTATAGTTTACCCGAGGCAAAAACTTAGTATTGTCCGAGACCCAGATGATAACAAAATTCTAGAATGCGCAGTCGAAGCAGAGGCTCATATTGTTGCTGCCTTCGATAAGGATTTGCTAGACTTAAAAGAATATCAAGATATCAAAGTTGTCCACCCGTCTATGTTGAGCTACTGGTTTCCTAAATTATAAATCTTACATAAGTAATTAAGCCATTTCAAAAGGTGTTCGAAAGAAAGCCGCTCAAGGGCACCACTATATACAGATACAACGGTCGAGCTTTTTGCTTCAATGCATCTATCCAAGCAACACCTTTCAGTAATCCATTAGCGTCTTATAAGTTAAATCACGGGCCTTAGTTAATTATTGGCAAAAGCATGTGGATATAATTTATGCATATTTTGTAGACATTACAATTTATATA